>CADCNE010000092.1 GCA_902802805.1 uncultured Eubacteriales bacterium | reverse complement strand
CGTTTCTTTTTCCATATCATCTACATGCCGAACACGAGATCGTCACCGTCCATCTCTTCCAGCTTTTGAAAGCCCAGGGACAGGTACAACCTCTGCGCTTTGAGGTTATCTGCTTCCGTAGACAGCTTGATGCTCATATCGGGATCGACGCTCTTGAATATCCGAACGGCCAACTGCGCCGCCTTTCGCCCATAGCCTCTCCTCTGCTGTTCCCTGTCGATATAGTAGCTCCAGTGAAAGGCCGTCCCCTGCCCCAGCCACATATCCAGATCGATGAAGCCGACCGGCTGATTATTCTCGTTGAGGATCAGGCATGGGAAATGGTTTTCGGGATGAAGATACGCCCGACCGATGGAGAATCCTGCGGGGTTGACGAAATCCCATTGCTCCTCGTTCAGCTGGCAGTCGAAGATAGCATAGGCTAAATCTGCGTCCGTGCGGATGGGGCGAAAGGAGATGCCGTCGCCAATGAATGCTTCTTCAGGCAGCTGTTCCAGGCTTGTGCGGAGGAAAGGATGATTCATGGTAAAATGCCTCCTTTGTTGAAAACAAAATAACATGAATAAATCATTCTGACAAGTCAATGTGATAAAGGTGGAGGTGGGGAGAGTCGAACCCTCGGCTACGGCCTCGCTCAGATCGCGGCTCTGAAGCGCCACTGGCGCTTCATTCACCACCGCAATCAGTTCAACTCTTCCCATCTCCACCAATTACAAACAAAACACCGCCGAATGGCGGTGCTTTGTTTGTGGTGGAGGTGGGGAGAGTCGAACTCCCGTCCGAGAATATGATGACCCAACTTTCTACGAGCGTAGCCGTCGTATGAGTATTCCCCTTGCGGCGCTCCCAACGGCGGGATCGCCGGTCCGGTAGCTTCATAAAGTCCGGTCCGGGGCAAAGCTTACCCGGATTCGTTCCCTATCCTGAATGACGCCCGTATCTGAAACGATAGGTCTTCTCAGGCGGACGCTGTCACGCGCTTAGGCAGCGACAGGAAGTGCGTAGTTGTTGTCTGTTATGTTTAACAGGTTTCCCGCTTTTAACGAAGCTCGGGGCTTCGGCTCGCTTATCCGGCCCCCACTATCCCCGTCGAAACCATTTCACCCCCATGGGATAGTTTACCGCACTTTGTAGTCCTTCATGCGCCGGTCCATCTCCCTATCGGCATCCCGTTCGGCGATGTCATGGCGCTTGTCATAGAGCTTCTTGCCCTTGGCGACGGCCAGCTCCACCTTCACCTTGCCGTCCTTGAAATAGACGGATAGGGGGATGAGACTGTAACCCTGGGCCTGCTGCAGGCCGTAGAGCTTGGCGATCTCCCGCTTGTGGGCCAGGAGCGTCCTGGTCCGGAAAGGATCGTGGTTGAAGATGTTGCCCTGCTCATAGGGGCTGATGTGGACGCCGATGAGCTGCAGCTGTCCATGCTTCACCATGGCATAGCCGTCCTTCAGGTTCAATGAACCCTTGCGGATGGACTTCACCTCGGTACCCGTCAGCGCGATTCCGCACTCCAGGGTATCTTCGATAAAGTAGTCATGGCGGGCCTTCCGGTTGACGGCGGCCACTTTTATCCCCTTATGAACGGGCATTCCTTCCCTTCACCTTTCCAAATAAAAAGCGGTACAACGACGATCGCTGTACCGCCTTTCATACAGCTTTTCTTAACCGAGGCACATGAGCACCAGCGCGAGAACGGCGATGATGCCGGCGCAGATCAGCGTGATCTTCTTCAGCTGCTGATCCTTCTTGGCCTCGCGGCCCTTCACACCGAAGGTCTCGGTATCGCTACCGTAGGCGGCGCCCAAACCGGCGGACTTGCTCTTCTGCATCAGTACGGCCACGATCAGCACGACGGACACGAGAACAAGGATGATTTCAATTGCAAGATTCATAAAACTTCCTCCCAAATTGACTGCGGGTGATATTATACCACCATGTTCCACGGTTTGCAAGGGTGATATTCAGCCCTTTTTGGTACAATTTTACCCCGCGAACAGGGTGGAACCGGTCATTTCGGCGGGTTTGGGCAAGCCCAGCATATCGAGGAGCGTGGGAGCGAGGTCCGAAAGCCTGCCGCCCTCCCGCAGCTCCACGTCCTTCTCCGCGGCGTCCACGTATACGCAGGGCACCGGGTTGGTGGTATGGGCGGTGAAGGGAGCGTTCTCGGCGTAGTCCCACATATACTCACAGTTGCCGTGGTCGGCGGTGATGAGGCAGCGCCCGCCGTTCTTGAGGATGGCGGTGACCACCTTGTCGAGGCACTCGTCCACGGCGTGGACCGCCTTGACCGCCGCCTCCATGACACCGGTGTGGCCCACCATGTCGGGGTTGGCGAAGTTAAGGATCATCACGTCGTACTTGCCGCTCTCGATGCGCTTTACGACCTCCTCCGCCACCAGATACGCGCTCATCTCCGGCTGCATATCGTAGGTGGGCACCTTGGGGGACGGGATCAGGCACCGATCCTCCAGAGGACTGGGGGCCTCCACGCCGCCGTTGAAGAAGAAGGTCACATGAGCGTACTTCTCCGTCTCCGCGATCCGCAGTTGGGTCTTTCCGTTCTTCGCCAGATACTCGCCCAGGGTGTTGGTCAGGGTCTGGGGTTTGAAAGCCACGGTGAGCTTATCCTCGAAGGTCTTGTCGTACTGGGTCATGGACACGTAGGTCAGGGGGAAGAACCCGTTGCGGCGCTCGAAGCCGTCGAAGTCCTCGAAGATGAAGGCCCGGGTGATCTCCCGCGCTCGGTCGGGGCGGAAGTTGAAAAAGATGACGGAATCGTTCGCCTTCACCGTGGCCACGGGTTTGCCATCCTCCACAATGACCGTGGGCTTCACGAACTCGTCCGCGTCGCCCCGGTCGTAGCTCAGCTGCATGGCGTCATGGCCCGTGGGGGCGGTGAAGCCCTCGCCGTAGGTCAGGGCCGCGTAGGCCTGCTGGACCCGCTCGAAGCGGTTGTCCCGGTCCATGGCGTAGTACCGGCCGGAGACCGTGGCGATCTTGCCCACGCCGATCTCGTCGAGCTTCGCTTCCAGCTGCTCCAAATACCCCTTGCCGCTCTTGGGCGGGGTGTCGCGGCCGTCCATAAAGCAGTGGATATACACCTTAGTGAGTCCGTTCCGCTTAGCGAGCTCCACCAGGGCGTACAGGTGATCGAGGTGGCTGTGGACGCCGCCGTCGGAGCAAAGGCCGAAGAAGTGCAGGGCGGAATCGTGGGCCTTGCAGTTCTCCACCGCCTTCAAAAACGCCGGATTCTCAAAAAAATCCCCGTCCTCGATGGCCTTAGTGATCCGGGTGAGCTCCTGATACACGATGCGGCCGGCGCCGATGTTCAGATGGCCCACCTCGCTGTTGCCCATCTGGCCCCGGGGCAGGCCCACATCCATGCCGCTGGCTCCCAGCAGAGTGTGGGGGCAGGTCTTCCACAGCTGCATGAAGTGGACCGCGCCGTCGGTCAGAATGGCGTTATATTCCTTCTCCTCCCGGTAGCCGAAGCCGTCCAGGATGATCAATGCGGTGATGGGCTTCATCAGTAGTTCACCACGCCCGCAAAGTCAGCCGCCTTCAGGGAAGCGCCGCCGATGAGACCGCCGTCGATCTCCGGCATGCTCATGAGCTCGGTGGCGTTGGAGGGCTTCATAGAGCCGCCGTACTGGATGCGCACCTTGTCGGCGACCTCCTGACCGTAGATGCCCGCGATGGTGCGGCGGATCACGGCGATGGTGGCGTTGGCGTCCGCTGCCGTGGCGGTCTTGCCGGTGCCGATGGCCCAGATGGGCTCATAGGCGATGACCACCTTCACGGCGTCCTCTGCGGGGATGCCCTCAAAGGCGGCGGCGGTCTGTCCGCTGACGAAGCTCTCGGTGACGCCCGCTTCCCGCTGCTCCAGGGTCTCGCCCACGCAGATGATGGGGACGATGCCGTTGGCGAGGGCCGCTTTGGCCCGCTTGTTCACGCCCTCGTCGGTCTCACCGAAGTAGGCCCGGCGCTCGCTGTGGCCGATGATGGCGTACTCTACGCCCAGGGCAAGGAGCATGGCGGGTGAGATCTCGCCGGTGTAGGCGCCGCTCTCAGCCCAGTGGATGTTCTGGCAGCCCAAGTGGATGTTGGTGCCCTCGATGATCTTGCGTACGCAGCAGAGGTCCACGAAGGGTGGGCACACGACCACGTCGCACTTGGCGTCCTTGACGAGGGGGATGAGGTCGGTAACCAGGGCCTTCGCCTCCTCGGGGGTCTTGTTCATCTTCCAGTTTCCGGCAATGATGGGTTTACGCATATCCTTATACCTCTCTTATTTGTCGTTGAGCACGGCCACGCCGGGCAGGATCTTGCCTTCCAGGAACTCCAGGGAAGCGCCGCCGCCGGTGGAGATATGGGTCATCTTCTTGGCAAAGCCCAGTTTCTTCACCGCGGAAGCGGAGTCGCCGCCGCCGATGATGGTGGTGCCTTCGCACTCGGCGCAGGCTTCAGCCACGGCAGAGGTGCCCTTGGCGAAGTTGGGGAACTCGAACACGCCCATGGGGCCGTTCCAGATGACGGTCTTGGCGGCCTTGATTACCTCGGCGTACTGTTTGCGGGTCTCCTCGCCGATGTCCATGCCCATCCAGCCGGCGGGAATGGCGTTGGAAGGAACGGTCTTGTACTCGGCGTCTGCGGAGAACTCGGTGGCCACCACAGTGTCCACGGGGAGCATCAGGTTCACGCCCTTTTCCTTGGCGCTGGCCATAAGCTCATTGGCCAAGTCGATGCTGTTCTCATCCAGCAGGGAGGTGCCGATCTCATAGCCCATGGCTTTGTAAAAGGTGTAGGCCATGCCGCCGCCGATGAGGAGCGTGTCGCATTTCTCCAGCAGGTTCTTGATGACGCCGATCTTGTCGGAGACCTTGGCGCCGCCCAGGATGGCCACGAAGGGGCGCTGGGGGTTGTTAAGGGCTTCGCCCATGATACCCAGCTCCTTGCCGATCAGGAACCCGGCCACGGCGGGGAGATAGTCGGCCACACCCGCAGTGGAGGCGTGTGCCCGGTGCACGGTGCCGAAGGCGTCGGACACAAAGATGTCAGCGAGATCAGCAAGCTTCCTGGAGAACTCGGGATCGTTGGCCTCCTCTTCCTTCTGGAAACGGGTGTTCTCAAGGAGCACGATCTCCCCATCCTTCATGTCGGCCACGCAGGCCTTGGCGCTCTCGCCCACGGTGTCGGAGGCGAACTGGACCCGGACGCCGGGCAGCAGCTCGCCGAGACGGGCGGCCACGGGGGCCAGGGTATACTTCATGTCCACCTTGCCCTTGGGACGGCCCAGGTGGGAGCAAAGGATCACCTTCGCCTTATGATCCAGCAGGTACTGGATGGTAGGCATGGCGGCCACGATACGCTTGTCATCCGCCACCTTCATGTCCTCGGTCAGGGGAACGTTGAAATCCACCCGGCACAGGACCCGCTTGCCTTTTACTTCGATGTCTTCCACAGTCTTTTTTGCCATATGTTTTTCCTCCTGTTATTCTTTGAATATCACAAGCAGGCGAAAGCCTGCGTTATTCCGCTTCTCCCAGGGGACGGTCGCCGAGGGCGGCCGACTGGGCGATGAACTCGTCCGTATCCATGGTCCCCACGTCTTCAGTCACGATGTCGGAGACCTTGACCACTTCCCCGTCCTCCGGTTCGAATTCGGGTACTTCCTTTTCGGCTGACTCCTCCTCGGGTTCCGCCGCAGGCGCCGGCTCAGCCGGCGTTTCCTCGTCCTCGGGCTCGCTGGTCCTGTCCGGCATATCGTCATGAGGAAGATACCGGTTCTGGATGGTGTAGATGTTGCGCATGAGTTGGGCCGGGTCCCCCTCGGGATCGGGCAGAGGCTCCCCCGCCTCCTTGCCGATGGTCTCGCTGAGCTGAGGCACCTCGGCAAAGAGCTCCGGTAGGGCGTTGTTCAACCGGGCATAGTAGTCGCACAGCTTCTTCACGTTCTCCTCCGCCTGCTTTGCCTGCTCTTTCATGGACTCATTGAACTGGTTGAGGAGCTGTACGTAGGCGCAAACGGCTTCGTCGGTCTGCCGTATCTTCTCTTCGCTGGCCTCCTCCGCCTTCTTCACGATATCCCGGGCGTTCTCATAGGCGTTCTGCACCACGTCCTCGCCCTTCTGCTGGGAGGCTTCAAAATCCTTCTGCGCGGTGTCGTGGATGTCG
>CADCNE010000091.1 GCA_902802805.1 uncultured Eubacteriales bacterium | reverse complement strand
TTCGAGGTGGTCATGCTGGGCCTCCGAAAGGTGGCTGGCATCCCCCGCCAGGCCTTTCTGGACCGTTTCGGTCTCCCCTTGGAAAAGGCTTTCCCGGAGGCGTTTTTGAACGTGCAGGCCAGCGGCTGGTGGGCGGACAGCCCCACCCACTACGCCCTGACGCCCCAGGGCATGGACCAGCTCAACACCGCTCTGTGCTGCTTCAGGTGAATCCTATGGAAATACGCCTTGCTCCCATGACGCGGGAATATATGCATGAGCTGTTCTGAGGCTTTGTCTACGACCCGGACATATTCCTGGATCTGTCCCTGTATGAGAAGGTGAAGAACAGGGGCTACGGCACCCAGGCGGAACAACTGTCCATCGCCTATGCCTTTGACGCCCTGGGCATGAAGCATATCCTGGCTGATTCCGTGGAAAAGAATCACAGGAGCCAGCGCATGTTGGAGAAGCTGGGGTTTTGCGCTCGTGGGGGAGAAGAACGGGTTCAAACAGTACCGGTTGGATAAAACGGAAAGGAGACTGTAAAATGGTCATCGGCATCATCGGAGAGAACTGTACCGGAAAATCCACCCTGGCGGCGGAGATCCAAAAGCGCCTGGGCGGTGAGATCGTCACCGGCAAGGACTACCTGCGCCTCGCCAAATCGGAGGCCATGGCGGCCGCCCTGTTCAAAAAGCAGATGAAGGAAGCACTGACGGGGGAGACCATCCTCTACGTCATTTCGGAGCCGGAGCAGGTAAAGCTCCTGCCCGAGGGGGCCGTGCGCATCCTGGTCAGGGCGGACATCGACACCATCAAGGAACGGTTCAAGGCCCGCATGCGGGGGAACCTCCCCGCCCCAGTGGAACAGATGCTGGAACGCAAGCACGGCATGTTCGACGCCGGCGCATACGACTATACCTTTGACAGCGACAGGGATGACTCCGCCACCTTCTGCAACGCCCTGGCAGCTGACCTTCATCACTAAACCTGCGAAAATGAATTCGCCCTTCGGGGCGTTTTTTGTTGTTTTGAATTCACCTTCATTTCACATTGTAGAGTTGACATTGGGTAATAATGGTGGTACATTCTGTACAGTGATTAGCACTCAGAGGAATGGAGTGCTAAAGAAAGGAGGAAACGGTATGGACCTGAACCCGAGAAAGCTGCGGATCCTCCGGGCCATCGTGGATGAGTACATCCTCTCCGGCGCTCCGGTGGGCAGCAAGGTCCTGAGCCAGAACCCCTCCTTTAAGCTCTCCTCAGCCACCATCCGCAACGAGATGGCGGACCTGGAGGACCTGGGGTATCTGGAACAGCCCCACACCTCCGCCGGCCGGGTGCCCTCCGACAAGGCCTACCGCCTCTACGTCAACAATATGATGCAGCGGTCCAACCTGACGGAGGACGAGGTGAAGGTCATGTCGGCCTACTGTCAGAACCGGGTGAAGGGGTTGGACGCCGTCATGCGGGAGACCGCCAACGTGCTCTCCAACATCACCCGCTACACCGCCCTCGTCATGATGCCCGAAAGCAGCACCAACCGGCTGCGTCATTTGCAGCTGGTGCCCCTCGCCGAGGGCTACGCCCTGGTGGTGGTGGTCACGGACGCGGGTGTCGCCCGGGATTCCGTCATCCAGGTGCCCGCCGACATGGGCGCGGATGAGCTCGATCGCATCTCCCGCACCATCTCCCAGCGGTATTACAACTGCCGCATGACGGAGGTGGGGGAACGGATGGCCCAGGAGCTCGGCGTGGAGCTGCGGGATCGCTGCACCTTCCTCACGGACCTGGTGGACACCATGGAAAGTGCGCCGGGGGCCAACGCCCACCGCATCGCCCTCTCCGGCACCAACAACATGCTGGACTATCCCGCCTATTCCGATATCGACCGGGCGCGGCAGCTGCTGGCGGCGGTGGAGAAGAAGGACTCCATGTACAAGCTCTTGAAGAATTCCGGCCCCTTTGAGATCAGCGTCCGCATCGGGAGCGAGCTTGGGCAGGACATCTTCAGCGACTGCAGCCTGGTCACCGCCACCTATCGCATCGGCACCATGCCGGTGGGGACCATGGGCGTCATCGGGCCCACCCGGATGCCCTACGGCAAGGTAGTGTCCGTGCTGGACTACATGAGCAAGAGCTTAGGCAGTATCTTAACGAATCTTTTGGAGGAAGACTGATGTCGAGGAACAAGAAGAAGGCCGCGGAGAAAGCGGCTGAGATCCCCGTGGAAGCCCCGGAGGAAACGCCGGTGGCGGAGAACGACGAGGAGCTGACGAGGGTCCGGGAGGAGCTAAAAACGGCTCAGGAGGACCTCACCAAGAAGCAGAAGGAGCTGGACGAGACCATCCGCCTGCTGCAGCGGAACCAGGCGGACTTTGAGAACTACCGCCGCCGCAACAACAGCGTCCGGGCCGAGAGCTACGAGAACGGCAAGCGGGACGCGGTGATGGAGCTGCTGCCCAGCCTGGACGATTTCGAGCGGATCGTCTCGAACGCCGACAAGGCGGACGAAGCCTGGGTGGAGGGCGTGAAGCTGGTCTACCGCAAGTTCACCGACGAGCTCAAGAAGCTGGGCCTAAGTGAGATCGAGGCGGAGGGCAAGTTCGATCCCAACCTCCACAACGCGGTCCTCTCTGAGGCGGCGGACGGCGTGGAGAGCGAGACCATCCTGGCGGTCCTGCAAAAGGGCTACAAGATGGGCGACAAGATCCTGCGGCACAGCATGGTCAAGGTTTCCGAATAAGGAAAAACAGCCGCGCCTTTCGGGCAAAGCTGAAACAGCATACAATATACTTACTATCAGGAGGAAAAGAAAACTATGGGTAAGATCATCGGTATCGATTTAGGCACGACCAATTCCTGCGTCTCCGTTTTGGAGGGCGGTGAACCGGTAGTTATCCCCAACAGCGAAGGCGCCCGCACCACGCCTTCCGTGGTAGCTTTCAAGGACGGCGAGCGCCTGGTGGGCACCATCGCCAAGCGTCAGGCCATCACCAACCCCACCCGCACCGTGGCTTCCATCAAGCGGGACATGGGCAGCAACCGCAAGGTCCACATCGACGGCAAGGACTACACGCCCCAGGAGATCAGCGCCATGATCCTGCAGAAGCTGAAGCAGGATGCGGAGTCCTATCTCGGTGAGAAGGTGACTCAGGCGGTCATCACCGTGCCCGCTTACTTCACGGACTCCCAGCGTCAGGCTACCAAGGACGCGGGCCGCATCGCGGGCCTCGAAGTCCTGCGTATCATCAACGAGCCCACGGCGGCGTCCCTGGCCTACGGCCTCGATAAGGAAAACAACCAGAAGATCCTGGTCTACGATCTGGGCGGCGGCACCTTCGATGTGTCCATCCTGGAGATCGGCGACGGCGTCTTCGAGGTGTTGGCCACAGCGGGCAACAACCGTTTGGGCGGCGACGACTTCGACCAGCGGATCATGGAGTACGTGGCTTCCGACTTTAAGCGCAACACGGGCATCGACCTCATGCAGGATCGGACCGCCACCCAGCGTCTGAAGGAGGCCGCCGAGAAGGCCAAGATCGAGCTTTCCGGCGTGACCACCACCAACATCAACCTGCCCTACATCGCCATGGACGCCTCCGGCGCCAAGAACATCGACATGACCATCACCCGGGCGAAGTTCAACGAGCTCATCTCCGACCTCGTCGACAAGACCAAGGCCTGCGTGCAGAAGGCTATGCAGGATGCCGGCCTCAACAACTCCCAGATCGACAAGGTCATCCTGGTGGGCGGCTCCAGCCGTATCCCCTGCGTCCAGGAGATGGTACGGACCATCACCGGCAAGGAGCCCTTCAAGGGCATCAACCCCGATGAGTGCGTGGCCATCGGCGCAGCCATCCAGGGCGGCGTCCTGGGCGGCGAGGTCAAGGACGTGCTGCTCCTCGATGTGACGCCCCTGTCTCTGGGCATCGAGACCGTGGGCGGCGTGTTCACCCGCCTCATCGAGCGGAACACCACCATCCCCACCAAGAAGAGCCAGATCTTCTCCACCGCTGCCGACGGCCAGACCTCCGTGGAGGTCCACGTGCTCCAGGGCGAGCGGGAGATGGCTCAGTACAATAAGACCCTGGGCCGGTTCCAGCTCTCCGGCATCGCGCCTGCGCCCCGCGGCGTCCCGCAGATCGAAGTCACCTTCGACATCGACGCCAACGGCATCGTCCACGTGTCCGCCAAGGACCTGGGCACCGGCAACCAGCAGCAGGTGACCATCACCGCCTCCACCAACCTCACCGAGGATGAGATCAAGAAGGCGGTCAACGACGCTGAGCAGTACGCCAATGAGGACAAGAAGCGCAAGGAAGAGGTGGACGCCCGCAACCACGCCGATCAGCTGGTCTACACCACCGAGAAGACCCTGAAGGAGCTGGGCGACAAGATCCCCGCCTCCGACAAGTCCATGCTGGAAGGCATGGTGGCCGACCTCAGAAAGGCCCTGGAGGGCACCGACACCGAGGCCATCAAGCGGGCCACGGAGCTGCTCACCGAGAAGAGCTACGAGGTCTTCGGCAAGATCTATCAGCAGCAGCAACAGCAGGGCCCGCAGCAGCCGCCTCACACCCCCAATGACGGCACCAGCTACGGCCCCAATGAGGGCGGCGACGACAACGTGGTCGATGCGGATTNNNNCGCCATCTTCACCGTCCTTGTATTCTATCTGCTGGGTGACGGACTGAATCACGTCCTCGATCCCAAGTATTCGAAAAAGAGGTGAGGATCGTGGCAGACAAGCGGGATTATTACGAGGTTTTGGGCGTCAGCAAGGGAGCCTCCGACAGCGAGATCAAAAGCGCTTTTCGGAAGGCGGCCAAGTCCTGCCATCCGGACCTGCATCCCAACGACAAGGCCGCTGAAGCCCAGTTCAAGGAATTGAACGAGGCCTACAGCGTCCTGTCCGATCCTGATAAGCGAGCGAAGTACGATCAATTCGGCCATGCGGCCTTCGACCCCACCATGGGCGGCGCCAACCCCTTCGAGGGCGCCGGCTTCGGCGGGTTCGACGATATCCTCAACAGCTTCTTTGGCGGCGGTTTCGGCGGCGGCTTCGGCAGCCGCTCCGCCGGTCGGGACGCCCCCATGGCGGGGGACGACCTGAGGTACAACCTGTTGTTGACCTTCGAGGAGGCGGCTTTCGGCGTCACCAAGGAGCTGCTGATCCCCCGGGAGGAGAGCTGCGAAGCCTGCGGCGGCACCGGCGCCAAGAAGGGCACCAGCCCCGTGCGCTGCCCCACCTGCAACGGCACCGGCCAGGTCCGGACCCAGCAGAACACCATGTTCGGTGCCTTCACCACCAGCCGTCCCTGCTCGGCCTGCAACGGCACGGGCAAGTACATCAAGGACCCCTGCCCGGACTGCCGCGGCAAGGGCCGTGTCCGCAAGAACACCCGCATCCAGCTGAAAGTGCCCGCCGGCATCAACGACGGCCAAACCATCAACATGCGGGGCGAGGGCGAAGCGGGCTATAAGGGCGGCCCCAGGGGCAACCTCTATGTGACCGTGTCCGTGAAGCCACATAAGCTGTTCACCCGGGACGGCTGCAACCTTCTCCTGAGCCTGAAGGTGCCCTTCACCACCATGGCCCTGGGCGGCGAGATCACCGTCCCCACCCTGAAGGAGAAGGTGCGCTACACCATCCCCTCCGGCACCCAGAACGGCACCACCTTCCGTCTGAAGGAGCAGGGTGTGCCCATCCCCAACGCCAGCAATCAGAGCAAGGGCGACCTGCTGGTGACGGTGGAGTCGGACATCCCCCGGCGGCTTTCCGACGAGCAGCGGGCATTGCTGCAGCAGTATGCGGCCCTCAGCGGCGAAGCCACCACCCCCTCCAAGAAGAAGGGCGGCATCCGCAACATCTTCAAGTGATCCAAAAGGAGCGAACCTATGCCGGTCTATCCTTATGAGGGCGTGATGCCCGAGATCGAACAGGACGTGCTGCTCTGCCCCGGCGCCATGGTCGTGGGCCGGGTGAAGATCGGCGCGGGGTCCTCCGTCTGGTACAACGCGGTCATCCGCGGCGACGTCCACGACGTGGTCATCGGGAGGAATACCAGCATCCAGGACGGCACCCTCATCCACGAGGACTCCGGCCGGGGCAGCGGCCTTGACGGGGGCCTGCCCACGGTGGTGGGAGACTACGTGACCGTGGGCCATGGGGTCATCCTCCACGCCTGCCGAGTGGAGGACTATGCCCTCATCGGAATGGGGGCCATCATCATGGATGGCGCCGTCATCGGCAAAGGGTCCGTGGTAGGCGCAGGCGCGCTGGTGACCAAAAACACCGTCATCCCGCCCTTTTCTCTGGTGCTGGGGAGCCCGGCGAAGGTGGTCAAGACCCTGCCGGAAAGCTCCCTCGAACAGCGCAGGGAACAGGCCATGCACTATCACGCCCTCGCGCAGGACCACCGCCGGATGCTGGCAAGCTTGAAGGAATGAACCAAACTTGCACAAAACTGTCGCTGATGCGGCAGTTTTTTGTTGCATTTTTGGGTCGCGGTGTTATGATTACGCTATAACGAACAGCAAGGAGAAACACATGTCGTTAGGCGTACTGGCGGGGATCGTTCTGGTGATGGGACTTATCCTGGGGGTGGGCTTTCTTTCCGGACGGCGGGTGAAGGATTCTTCGGACTTTCTCTCCGGCGGCGGCAAAGCGGGCACCTTCCTGGTGGCCGGGGCCATCATGGGGAGCCTGGTGGGGAGCCAGTCCACCATGGGCACGGCGCAGCTGTCCTTCCAGTTCGGCTTCTCCGGCTGGTGGTTCACCCTGGGCTGCTGCTTCGGGTGCCTGGCCCTGGGCCTTGTTTACAGCCACAGGCTCCGGCAGAGCGGCTGCATCACGGAGCTCGCCATCATCACCCGGGAGTACGGCCCGGCCTCCGGCGGCCTCAGCTCCGTGCTCTGCTCCGTCGGCATCTTCATCAGCGTCTTTTCCCAGGTCATCGCCTGCGCAGGCCTTATCTCCGCCCTCTTTCCCGGCACGCCCCTGTGGGCGGGGGGCCTGATCTCCGCGTTGCTCATGGGTCTCTATGTGATCTTCGGCGGGGCCTGGGGCGCGGGCATGGGCGGCGTCGTGAAGCTCCTGCTTCTCTGCGGCGTGTCCCTGATGGGTCTGGTACTCATCCTCTATTGGAGCCACGGACCTAAAGGCCTGTGGAACGAGCTCAACGATCTTTTGACCGGCACCTCCCTGGGCATGATCCGGCAGCAGGCCACGGGCGTACAGAACATCACCGACGCGGACGCCCTGAAAAGCCAGTTTTTGAGCCTGACCGCCCGGGGCGTCATGAAGGACTTGAGCTCCGGCTTCTCGCTCCTCCTTGGGGTCCTCTGCACCCAGTCCTACGCCCAGGCCATCTGGTCCGGCAAGTCGGACCGGGCGGCCCGCAACGGGGCCCTGATCAGCAGCTTCGCCGCCCCCTTCATCGGCCTTGGCGGCGTGGCCATCGGCCTCTTCATGCGCAGCCACTATATGCTGCGGGCGGAGGCGGAAGCCCTGGCGGCGGTGGGAGAGGCCCTGCCGGACCTGCCGATCCTCGAGAGCACCATCCGCACCATGCCCACCTTCGCCCTCGATCACTTCCCGCCTTTGGTGGCCGGGATCATCCTGGGCACGCTGCTCATCACCGCCGTCAGCGGCGGCGCGGGCCTGTCCTTCGGCATGGCTACCATCCTGACCCGGGACATCCTCAAGCGCCTCTCGAAACGCTGGGACGACCCAAAGCGAGAGCTGGCGGCCGTGCGGGCGTGCATCGGCGGGATACTCCTTGCCTCGGTGGCGGTGACCGTGTCCCTGCCCGACTCCCTCATCAACGACTTTGGATTCCTGTCCATGGGATTTCGGGCCTGCGTCCTGTTCCTGCCCATGACCGCCGCCCTGTGGCTGCCGGGCCGGGTGGACGCCAGATGTATCCTCGTTTCCATGATCCTGGCGCCCTGCGCGGACATCCTGTCCAAGGTCCTTTCCCTGCCCGGCGATCCCCTGCTGTGGGGTATGGCGGTATCCCTGGTGTGCTGCCTGATCGGGTTCATTCTCGGAAGTAAAAAAAGAGCCGATTGACGGCTCTTTTTTTATAATCTGATCAATTTACCGTGAAAAAGGCCTGATCTCCGTAGGCGTTCACCAGCTGAACGACGGGCTTTGCCGCGCCTTTTGGCAGGGGCAGTTTCAACGGCAGCTTCGCCTTGGTGACCGTGCGGGTGGGATAGAACACTCCTTCCTTTTCGTACCCTATGGCGGCGTAGGCCAGGGGGGAGGGGCGGCGGTTGATCTGCGCCTCGGTGACGATGACGCTGCTCCCGTCCACAGTAAACGCTGCGTCGCATTTGCTTCGGCTGGCAGGAAAGTGGAGATCCATAGCCTTGTGGATCGGGTTGGGCTCGTCCAAAAGGGAGGGGCTCGACGCGTTGGCCAGCAGCCGCTTTCTTAGGGTGATGAGGGCCAGGGGGGAGGCGTCCACCGCCAAGAACCGCCGGCCGGTCTTCGCGGCCACGGCGGCGGTGGTGCCGCTGCCGGAAAAGAGATCGCACACCAGGTCCTCTTCCTTGGAGGAGACCAGGATGATCCGCTCCAGCAGAGCCTCCGGCTTTTGGGTGGCGTAGCCGGTCCGCTCCCGATCCTTCTGCTGCAGATGCTCGATATCCGTCCATACGTCAGAGGGATAGATGAGATCGTCCTCATAGTATGTGTACAGCTTCCCCCGGGTGCGGATGGAGTACCCGACCCGACCGTCCTGATCCACGAACTGCTTCATGTGGTTCCGGCGCTCAGGCCCCCGGGGCTGGCCCACGGCGGCGATATTGAAATACACTTTGCGGCTCTTGCGATAGAAGAGGATGGTGTCATGCTTGCGGGGGAAGAAACGGGTGGCCCGACCGCCGGACTTATAGCCCCATATGATCTCGTCCATGAAGTTTTCCTGACCGAAGATATCGTCCAGCATCAGCCGGAGCTTGGCACTCATGCGCCAGTCCACGTGCAGGTACAGGCTCCCGCTGGGGGAGAGGAGGGCGTGACAGCCCGTGAGAATGGTACGCATCCACTTGAGATACTCCGCCTCGGGCATGTCGTCCCGAAAGAGGGGAATGCTCGTATCCTCCTTCCGTTGGAAGGTGTCCCCGGTTCCGAAGGGCGGGTCCAGGTAGATCAGCTGGACCTTGCCGCCGTATTCAGAGATCAGCTTCGGCAGCTGTTTTTCGGAACGGGCCAGGAAAAAGGCCCCGGGTCCACCGATGTCATGATGCTCCGCTTTGCAATAGATCCGCATTGACCTTTCCTCCGTTTCGCCTATCCTCTTCATAATAATACAAGATATTGCACCCCATGGCAAGGGGGAACACAATCTTTTGCCCCGTTCTGCAAGATAAAAAATACATGTTGCAAAAGGCGATGCGCAGTGATATCATATATTCGATATTTGCACGGAGGTTTTCTTATGAAAGTTATCATCGATACAGCTGAAAACATCGCAGCCCTGGCTGCTCAGCAATACGTCGACCTGCTCAAGCGCAAGCCCAACGCCATCCTGGGCGGCGCCACCGGTTCCACGCCCCTCGGTCTCTACGCGGAGCTGGTCCGCCTCAACAAGGAAGGCAAGATCTCCTTCAAGGACGCTTCCAGCTTCAATCTGGACGAATATGTGGGTCTTGATGGTACGCACGATCAGAGCTACCGCTATTTTATGGACCACAATCTGTTCGATCATATCGACATCGACAAGTCCCGCACCCGGGTCCCCTCCGGCATCGACACCAGCGACCCCGCGGCCTACGACAAGGAGATCGCCGCGGCGGGCGGCGTGGACCTGCAGCTCCTGGGCATCGGCAACAACGGCCACATCGGCTTCAACGAGCCCGGCACCCCCTTCGGCTCCCTGACCCACATCGTGGAGCTGACCGAGTCCACCCGGGAGGCCAACAAGCGCTTCTTCTCCTCCATCGACGAGGTACCTACCCACGCCGTCACCATGGGCGTAAAGACGGTCATGCAGGCCCGGTCCATCATCCTCATGGCCATCGGCCCTGCCAAAGCGCCCATCATGAAGGAGATGCTTCAGGGCCCCGTTACCGAGAAGGTGCCCGCCTCCGTCCTCCAGCTCCATCCGGACGTGACCGTCTACATGGACTACGAGGCCGCCAAGCTGCTGTAAGGAGGGCATACCATGGGCAAGTATTTCGGAACAGACGGTTTTCGCGGTGAGGTCAACAAGGTCCTGACCGTGGAGCACGCCTACAAGATCGGCCGGTTCATCGGCTGGTACTACGGCCGTGACCATCAGGCCAGCATCGCCATCGGCAAGGACACCCGCCGCTCGGGCTATATGCTGGAGCATGCTCTCATCGCCGGCATCACGGCCTCCGGTGCGGACGCCTACATGCTGCACGTGACCACCACGCCCAGCGTGTCCTACATCACTCGCATCGACGACTTCGACTGCGGCATAATGATCTCCGCCTCTCACAACCCCTTCTATGACAACGGCATCAAGCTCATCAACGGTCACGGGGAGAAGATGGAGGACGAGGTCCAGGATCTGTGCGAGAAGTATCTGGACGGGGAGATGGAGGAGCTGCCCCTGGCGGAGCGGGAGAACATCGGCAAGGCCATCGACTACGCCGCCGGCCGCAACCGCTACATCGGCTACCTCATCAGCCTGGCCACCCTACGTGGTGGGCAACACCCCCGACGGCACCAACATCAACAAGGACTGCGGCTCCACCCACATCGAGAACCTGCAGAAGCTGGTGAAGGAGAAGCACCTGGACGTGGGCTTTGCCTTCGACGGCGACGCCGATCGCTGTCTCGCCGTGGATGAGAAGGGGAACGTGGTCAACGGCGACCATATCCTCTATATCTACGCCGGCTATATGCAGGAGCGGGGCAAGCTGGGCAGCACCAAGGTGGTCACCACCGTCATGAGCAACTTCGGCCTCTACAAGGCCCTGGACGCCCGTGGCATCGGCTACGAGAAGACCGCTGTGGGCGACCGGTACGTCTATGAGAACATGCGAATGAACGGACACCGCATCGGTGGCGAGCAGTCTGGTCACATTATCTTCAGTAAGTACGCCACCACCGGCGACGGCTTGTTGACCGCCATCAAGATCATGCAGGTGATCCTGGATCGGAAGACCACTCTGTCCCGGCTGGCGGAACCCTGCCAGATGTATCCTCAGGTCCTCAAGAACGTGGTGGTGAAGGACAAGGACGAGACCATGAACGATCCCCGGGTCCAGGCTGAGGTGAAGGCCGCCGAGGAGCGGCTGGGCAACTC
>CADCNE010000090.1:11681-19534 GCA_902802805.1 uncultured Eubacteriales bacterium | reverse complement strand
ATCAGCGCGGATACGATCGTCTGCGTCACATAGCTGCCGACGGTCTGCGGGATGTTCGCCGCCCCATATACCTTCTGTTCCAGGTTGTTCTGCAGCAGCCGGTCCAGCGGGGCCGGCAGCTGCGCGTTGTTCAGGATCCTGGAGATGGTATCCCCCGTCAGGTTCGCCACGCCCATCTGGGACAGCGTGGAGTCCTTCAGGCGCGTCGCCGCGTCCGCGTAGGACATGAGCGTGTTGCCGAGCGACGTGTTCGCCCGGACCCATTCCGCCACCCGCGGGCTCAGCCAGTAGCTGGCCGCCAGGGATACCAGGCATCCGCCCATGGAGGCCACCGAGGCAATGAATCCCCGGTACAGCCCGAACAGGACGCTGATGCCGATGACCCCGAGGATCACCCAGTCAACCGTATTCAATGTATCACCTCGCCCTCGGCTTCGGGCAGCTCTTCCGCGCCTCCGTCATGACCGGATCGTGGTCTCCGCCCTGTCGGGAGAGGGGCTGCAGGAGCTGAAGGACACCATCGCGGGGAAGGTCTGCTGCTTCGCCGGCCAGTCCGCCGTGGGGAAGTCGTCGCTGATGAACGCCCTGCTGCCGAAACTGGACCTCCCCGTGGGGGAACTGACCCGAAAGACCGACCGGGGCAAGCACACCACCCGCCACGCCCAGCTGTGGCCCTGCTTCGGGGGCGCGCTGCTGGACACCCCCGGCTTCTCCCTCTACGAGCCGGAGAGCTTCGACGAGCAGCTGCTCCAGGGCTGCTACCCGGAATTCACTCAAGCGGAGCCCTGCCGGTTCCCCGGGTGCATGCACATCACGGAGCCCGGCTGCGGCGTGAAGGAGCTGCTGCAGGACGGACGGCTCTCCCCGGCCCGCTATGCACGATATGTGGAGATCGCCAAAGATTTTACCTTCAGGAGGAAACACCAGTATGATTAAGATCGCCCCCTCCATCCTTTCCGCCGACTTCGCGTACACGGGAAGGGATGTGCAGATGCTGGAAAAGAGCGGCGCGGACTGGATCCATTTCGACGTGATGGACGGCCATTTCGTGCCCAACCTGACCTTCGGCCCCACCATGTGCAAGGCTCTGCGGCCCCTTACGAAGCTGCCGTTGGACGTGCACCTCATGGTGGATCGACCCGGGGACTGGGTGAACCCCTTTCGGGACGCGGGGGCGGATATCGTGACCTTCCACGTGGAGGCGGAAACACACATCCATCGGGTGCTCCAGGCCATCCACGCCGCCGGAATGAAGGCGGGCGTGGTGCTGAACCCGGCCACGCCCCTTGCCCTCTGCGAGGAGGTTTTGGATGACTGCGACATGGTCCTCCTCATGAGCGTGAACCCGGGCTTCGGGGGCCAGAAGTTCATCCCCCAGGTCCTCCAAAAGATCGAAGCCCTGAACGCCCTCAAAGAGGCGCGGGGCCTCAGCTTCGAGATCGAGGTGGACGGCGGCGTCAACGAGAAGACAGCGCCCCTGTGCCGCGCCGCCGGGGCCACCGTGCTGGTGGCGGGCAGCGCCGTGTTCACCGCCCCCGATCCCGCGGAGATGATCCGGCGGCTGCGTGGCTGAACCCAAAGCCCTGTTCAACCGCATACGGGCGTTCATCAAAGCTGTGAACGACCGGGGCCTGGCCACTTACGCCGCCTCCTGCGCCTTCTATTCGTTTCTATCCCTCTTCCCCATGGCTGTTTTGGCCGCTTCCCTGATCCCCTGCGTGGGGGTCTCGGAGGCGGCTTTGGTGTACCTTTTGGGCAGGATCGCCCCCGCCAGCGTCATGGAGCTGATCCGCGCCATCCTCGCCAATGTGTACGAGAACGTCTTTCCCGCCCTGCCCCTCTCCCTGCTGGTGCTCCTCTGGTCCTCGGCCCAGGCCTTTTCGGAGCTTCTCAAGGGCATGGCGGCCATGGCCGGGCACGGCCGCGCCACCGGTTACCTCAGGCGGCGGCTCCGGGCCATTTTGCTGACCCTGGCCATGCTGCTGACGCTGCTTTTATCGCTGGTGGTGCTGGTGTTCGGGGGCCGAGTCGCCCTTATGGCGGGGCTCCTGTATCCGCGGCTCGCCCATCTGCTGAACCTGGTCCTGTGGCTCCGGTATGGAGTCATGGTGGTCCTATTTTGGCTCCTGTTCGTGCTGCTCTACCGCTCCATCCCGGGCCAAAGGCTGTCCTTCCGGGAGGTGCGCCTGGGCGCTGCCCTGGCCGCGGCAGCCTGGATGCTCTTCTCCTTCCTCTTCTCCCTCTACGCCGGTCAGCTCCTGGACCTCACCCTCTACGGCAGCATGGCGGCCCTGGCCCTGACCATGCTGTGGCTCTTCTACTGCCAGTACATCCTCCTGGTCGGCGCGGCCCTGTGCGCGCGAAAAAAGGAAGCCGTTTCCTTGAAAACGGCTTCCTGATCTGAGCGATCCGTTTATTTCAGCGTGACCACCGTGACGCCGGCGTCGCCCTCCCCGTAGGCTCCGATCCGATAGGACTTGACCCGAGGGTGGCTCTTGAGGTAGGCCTGGATGCCCGCCCGGAGCGCGCCGGTACCCTTGCCGTGGTTTCGGGCGCAGAGGTCGATGTACCGATCCACCTCCAGCATGCCGTCGTCCACGGTCATGCCCCTCAGGTCCAGGTCCATCTTCACCTCCTGGATGTCCTGTAAAATGGGCTTGCTGGTCACCGGGGCCCGCTTCTTCTTCGCCTTGGGCAGAGGCCGCAGGTCCGATAGCGGCACGTTCATCTTGATGACCCCCGCCTGTATCTGCACCATGCCCCGGGCGTCGGGGGCCTTGAGCACGGTGGCGGTGTTGTGGATGCTGAGGACCTGGTAGCTCTCCCCCGGCTTCACGGTCTTGGGCGCTTCCCCGAGATCGTCCTCCGGCAGGGCGATGTCCACTAAATCGTTCTCCGAGGCCCGCATGCCGTCCCGGGCCTGCTGGATGGCCCGCTCGAGAGCCTTGGTGTCGATGTTCTTTACGTTACGAAGCTCCGTGATCAGCTGCTCCATCTCCCGCCGGGTCTGGCGCACGATGTCCCGGGCGTCCTCCCTGGCCTTGTTGCGCAGCATGGCCCGCTCCTCGTCCAGCTTCCGCTTCTCCTTCTCGTAATCGTTCCGAAGCTTCTCCGCTTCCCACAGGGCCAGCTGAGCGTCGTGGCGGGACTGCTCGGCGATGCGCCGCTGTTCCTCCGCCCCGCTGAGCACGTCCTCGAAGGCCACGTCCTCCTTCTTGAGGAACTGCCTTGCCCGGTCGATGACCTCCTCAGAAAGGCCCAGGCGCTGGCTGATCTCGAAGGCGTTGGACTTGCCGGGGATGCCGATGTAGAGCCGATAGGTGGGACAAAGCCGGTCCACGTCGAACTCCATGGAGGCGTTCTGCATCCCCTCCCGGGCCAGGGCGAAAGCCTTGATCTCGCTGTAGTGGGTGGTGGCCATGGTCCGGCAGCCCTTCTGCTGGAGCCGTTCCAGGATGGCCTGAGCGAGGGCCGCGCCCTCCAGGGGATCCGTGCCCGCGCCAAGCTCGTCCAGGAGCACCAGCGTGTGGTCGTCCGCCTGATCCATGATGGAGACCAGGTTGGTCATGTGGGCGCTGAAGGTGGACAGGCTCTGCTCGATGGACTGCTCGTCGCCGATGTCCGCAAAGACCTGGTCGAAGATGGATACCTCGCTCCCCTCCTCGCAGGGCAGGAACAGGCCGCACATGGCCATGAGGGTGAAGAGGCCCACGGTCTTCAAGGTCACCGTCTTGCCGCCGGTGTTGGGGCCGGTGATGATGAGGGTGTCGAAGTCCTCCCCGAGCCACAGGCTCACGGGCACCACCTTCTCCCGGTCGATCAGGGGGTGGCGGGCGTTGTTGAGACGGATGCGGCCCTCCTCGTTGAGCTTGGGCCGGACGCCAACCTGTTCCCGGGCCAGGATGGCCTTGGCGAAGATGCAGTCGAGGCGCGCAAGGAGCATCAAACTGTCGTAGAGCTCGTCGGCGTAGGGCTGCAGCAGAGCGGTGAGGCCCGCCAAAATGCGCTCCATCTCCTTCTTCTCGTCCAGCAGCAGCTTTTTATACTCGTTCCCCAGCTCCACCACCGCCGCGGGCTCGATGAACAGGGTCTGGCCCGTGCCGCTCTGGTCGTGGATGAGGCCCGGGATCTGCCGCCGATGCTCCGCCTTCACGGGGATGGTGTAGCGGCCGTTGCGCATGGTGATGATGGCGTCCTGCAGGTACTTCTGGTCCCCGGCGCTGCGGATGATGCTATTGAGCTTATCGCGCACCTTCTCCGTGGTCAGCTTCATCTGCCGCCGGATGCGGGCGAGCTCCGGGGAGGCGTTGTCCGCCATCTCCTCCTCGGAGAGGATGCAGCGGGCGATCTCGCTCTCAATGGAGGGCTGGGCCGTGAGCCGGTTGGCGATGAGGCACAGGAGGCCGTCGCCTCCCTCCTCCTTGCCGCCCAGGATCGCTTCCCGGGTCCGGCGGGACACCTTCAGACACCGCTCCGCCGCCAGCAGCTCCCCCATGGACAGGGCCAGCACCGCGCTCATGCGGCGCAGGGAAGCGCGAATGTCGGGGAACAGGTCCAGGGGCGTGTGCCCCAGGCGCCAGAATATGGATTCCGCCTCTGTGGTCTCCTGCAAAAGGCGCTCCGCCTCCGCCAGAGACGCGGCGGGAGAAAGGGCGTCCACCGCTTCCTTTCCCATGTCGGAAACGGCAAATGTCCTGAGCAGCGCCTGTACCTTGTTGAGTTCCAGGGTATGTATGGTCCTCTCTGAGATCATGATCCTCAATTACCGAACTTGTTCATGTCGCCGATGGCCACGGGAATGGTGAGGTATTCTCCCTCCCGGTACACGGTGAACTCCACCACGTCGCCCACCGCCTTGGAGCGCACGTACTCCACCATGTCGTCGTTTTCGAGCACGACGAACCCATCCACCTCGGTGACGATGTCGCCCACCTTCAGGCCCGCCTGATCCGCCGGAGCCCCTGCGGTGACGTCCTCGATGCGGCAGCCCGCGGGCACCTGGTTCAGCTCCGCGGTCTCCTCGTCCACCGCCCGGATGGTCACGCCGATGCCGGGGCGGACCATGCCGCCCTCCCGCAGGATCACGTTGGCGATCTCGATCACGTTGTTGATGGGCAAGGCAAAGCCGATGCCCTCCGCGGAGACGGTGTTGCCGTTAGAGTCGTAGCCTGCGGTGATGGACTTGGCGGCGTTCATGCCGACCACCTGGCCGGCCATGTTGATGAGAGGCCCGCCGCTGTTGCCGAAGTTGATGGCGGCGTCGGTCTGCAGATACGTGTTGACGAAGCCGTCGATGTTGATCTCCCGGGCGGTGCCGCTGATGACGCCGAAGGTCACCGTGCCGTAGAGCTGATAGGTGCTGAGAGGATTGCCGATGGCGATGACGTATTCGCCGACCCGCAGGGCGCTGGAATCGCCGATGGGCAGGGCGGGATAGCCCTCCCCCTCCACCTTCAGCACGGCCACATCCATGGTCACGTCCGCGCCGACGATTAGCGCGGTCTTCTTCTCGCCGTCGCTGAAGAGCACGTCCACCGCCGCCGCGCCGCTGACCACATGGGCGTTGGTCAAAACGTAGCCGTTCTCCGAAACGATGAACCCGGAGCCGCTGCCGTATTCCTCCAGCCTGCCGGTGCGGGCATTGGGCTGATACTGAATGATGCCCACCACGGATGCGGAGGCGGCCTCCACCACGTCGGGAATGGAGGCGAACATTTGCATCTCGTCCTGCCCCTGGATGTTCAGCTCCAAATCAGGCAGGTCCTCGGTCGCGCCGGGCTCCGTTGTGGGCAGCGGCGTGCTCTCGGGGATCGGTTCCGCCGTGGGCGCCGCTTCCGGTTCGGCTGTGGGTGCCGCGGTGGGCGCCTCCGCCGGCGCCTCTGTGAAGATGGGCTGGCTGATGGCCGCCCGGACCTCCTGGATACGGAAATAGCCCGTGCCGATCACCACGAACGCCACCAACAGGACGCATGCCAGGATGGACATGCCCCAGATCAGGGCGGTAAAGCCCTTGCTCTGCTTGGTTCTCGTTCTTTCAGATTCCATTATTTTCTGCCTCCGTCTGTCACACGCTTGAGCGTGTTGGCTTTTTCCAATGTAAAGGTGAACTGGGTCCCCTTGCCCCGGGCGCTCTTGACCGTGATGGACTGGCCGTGGGCCTCGATGATCTTTTTCACGATGGCGAGGCCCAGCCCGGAACCCACCTGGGGCGAAGGCGTGTGGGCCTTCTCCACCTTGTAGAACCGGTCGAAGATGTGGGGCACATCCTCCGCCGGGATGCCCACGCCGGTGTCACGGATGGTGACGTACACCTCCTTGCGCAGGGCATAGGTGGACACGAGCAGGGTCCGCCCCTCGGGGGAGTACTTGATGGCGTTGTCAATCAGGTTCCGAAGGACCTGGGAGATCTGGTTGCTGTCCGCATAGACGAAGCTCTGCTCGTTGGCGAAGCGCACGTCCAGCTCCATCTGCTTCTCCGAGATGCGGGCCTCGAAGGTGATGAGGGTACGGCGGATGAGCTCGTTGATATCGAAGACCTCATAGTTGACCGTGATGATCCCGCTCTCGATGCGGGCGAGGTCCAAGAGGTCGTTGACCATGGCTGTCATGCGCCGGGTCTCGGAGAGCACGATGTCGATATAGTGGTCGTGCTCTTCGGGCGGGATAGTCCCATCCATCATAGCCTCCAAAAATCCCTTCATGCTGGTCAGCGGGGACCTGAGCTCATGGGACACGTTGGCCACGAAGCTCTGGCGAGTGACCTCCAGATTCTTCAACTGGTCGGCCATCTCGTTGAAGCTGCGGCCCAGCTGAGACGCCTCGTCCTTCCCCTGAACGGGGATGCGCTGGGAGAAATCCCCTTTGGAATAGCATTGGACGATGTGGTTCATGTCCACGAAGGGGTTGATGATCCGCTTGGCGGTGTAGTAAGAGGAGAACAGGATCACGAAGGCCGCCACCACACAGATGGCCAGCGTCCAAAGCGCCAGCTGGCGGAAAGATTCGTTCCAACGGGAGATGTCGCTATGGATCAGCAGAACGGACGTTTTTTCCCCCTCCCCCAGGCGGACGAAGACGGTGTATGTGGGAAGCTTGGCCCCGGCGAAGTATCGCTCCATAGCCTCAGGAACGGTGCCGCTGCGGCGCAGGGCATCCGCCGCCCTGGTCTTTTCCCGGGGCAGCTCCGCCAAAGGCGTCCATTTTTCATCCGAATATGCGCTGATCGTTTCCTCGGGATACAGCACCTGTATGAGGAGCTTTCGCTCCTCCGTCAGGGATCGAAGATCCTCCTGGTCGCCGCCGGCCTCCAGCACACGTGCCGCCTGCTGGCCCTTTTCCGCCAGGATGCTTTTCTCCATACTGAGGCTCTGCATACGGGAAACAAACCCGATCCCCAGGCCGAGGATCAACAGCAGAGAAAGGACCGTCACGCACTGTAGGAACAGCATGCGGTCGAATATGGATTTAAATCGGATCTTCGCCATGAAGAAGGGTCGTCAGGAATGGATCTCGAACTTATATCCTACGCCCCAAACGGTCTTCAGCTGCCAGCTCTGGCGCTCGCCCAGCTTCTCGCGGATGCGCTTCACATGCACGTCCACCGTCCGGGAATCGCCGAAGAAATCAAAGCCCCACACCTGTTCCAAAAGCTGCTCCCGGGTGAACACCTTCCCGGCGTGAGAGGCCAGGAAGTACAGCAACTCTATCTCCTTCGGGGGCATCTCAAGCTGGACGCCGTCCAGGACCACGGAGTAATTCTCCAGCGAGATGGACAGATCCTGCAGTACGATGGCCTTCTCCTGATCGGCGGCGGGCATGCTGCGGCGCAGGACCGCCTTGATCCGGGCGATGAG
>CADCNE010000090.1:6210-11656 GCA_902802805.1 uncultured Eubacteriales bacterium | reverse complement strand
GTCGCCCTTGGCCGTCAGCATGATGACCGGCGTGGGAGATTCCTGGCGAATATCGCCCAGAATGGACCAGCCATCCCGCCCGGGCAGCATCACATCCAGCACCACCAGCGTGGGCTTGACGCTGCGGAAGGTAGACAGGGCGTCATACCCGGTGGCGCATGTGGCCACGTTGAACCCGGCTTTCTTCAAATAAAGCTCGATGATGGAAAGAATGTTCCTATCGTCATCGATCACGAGAATGGTGTTGTTATCCATAGGGCCTCCTGTTATTCTATACCGATCACCTGTATTCCGTTTTCTCTGAGCAGCCGCGCGGTGATCCCGTCGCCCTGTATCAGTTTCTTTGAAAACGTCCCGTCATATATCCACCCTGACCCGCAGGATGGGCTTCTGTTCTGGAGCAGCGCCTGCGTCGCTCCGTAGGTCTTCGCAAGGGCCAGGACCGCCTCGGCCCCCCGGCGATAGTTGTCCGTCCAGTCGCCCCCGCTTTGGTCGATGACCCGGCCCTCATAAATCTCACAGGGCGGCCGGGGTGTGGGCAATCCGCCCAGCTGTTCCGGACAAACGGGGATGGCCTTCCCCGACCTGACCAGCTCCATCGCCTCCGGACAGTTCTTTGCCTTGCCGTCGTATCGACAGGGAAAACCGGCCAAACAGGCGCTGACAAGCTTCATGGCATACTACCACCTATTTATAGTCATTGCATTGTACCACAAAAGCCCATATTTGTCCAGCATATGAACGAAATGCTTCCAAAATAAAAACAAGGACCGAGCGTTTCGGTCCTTGCATGCCTTGATAATTGCCAGATTTAGACTGCCAAGAAAGTGCGTCAGAAGCCGCATTCTTTGACCCGAAGCTGTACGAAGGTACCGCGAGAGGTCAAAAATGCGGCTAATTTGCGGCGACAGATATAGAAAGAAAGGGCGGTTGGCGCCCTTTCTTCCTACAGTTTGGTTTAACTATAAATACGCCGCGAATGGTCTGGCGCCTTTATCGGCAGTCTGTTTTATCCTTTCACGGCTCCCGCGGCCACGCCCTTGATGATATGCTTCTGGCAGGCGAGGTAGAAGATCACCACGGGCACGATGCCCAGGAAGATAAGGGCCATGGTGGCGCCCCAGTCCACCTGGCCGTAGCTGCCCTGAAGGTACTGGATGTGGATGGGGATGGTCCGATAGAGGTTCCTGTCGAGGACCAGATACGGCAGCAGGTAGTCGTTCCAGACCCACATGATCTCCAGAATGCCCACGGAGATCATGGTGGGCTTGAGCATGGGGAACACCACCAGGAAGTAGGTCTTCAGCGGCCCGCAGCCGTCAATGACCGCAGCCTCCTCGATCTCCAGGGGGATGCCCTTGACGAAGCCCACGAACATGAAGATGGCGAGGCCCGCGCCGAACCCGAGGTACACGATGGGGATGGTCCAGGGCGTGTTCAGCTTCAGGGTATCCGCGGTCTTGCTGAGGGTGAACATGACCATCTGGAAGGGCACCACCATGGAGAACACGCACAGGTAGTAGATGATCCGGCAGACCTTGGAATCCACCCGCGCGATGAACCAGGCGGCCATGGAGGTGAACAGCAGGATCATGGCAGAGCTCAGGATGGTGATGGTGAAGCTGTAGAGCACCGTCTTCCAGAAGTCGTAGTTGCCGAAGGTCATGCCCTTCACGTAGTTGTCCACGCCCACGAAGGATTCGGAGGAAGGCAGAGCGAAGGTCTCGGACTTCACGTAGGTGCTTCCCTTGAAGGTATTGATGATCAGCGTCGCGATGGGCAGCATGTAGATGATGCAGATCACGGTGAGGATGATGGACAGCGCGGTCCTGATCCTCTTTTCCTTAGCGAGACTCTTTTGGCTCATTACTGCTGCACCTCCCTTCTACGGGTCGTAGAGAGCTGGATGAGGCCCAGCCCGGCCACCAGGATGAAGAACAGGACGGCCTTGGCCTGGGCGGTGCCCCGGGAGGCGGTGTTGCCCACGTAGAACGTGTTATAGATGTTCAGGGCGATCATCTCCGTCTGCCCCACAGGCACGCCGTTGACGAAGGGTTTCGGCAGGCCGTTGGTCAACGCCAGGTTCTGGTCGAAGAGCTTGAAGCCGTTGGTCAAGGACAGGAAGGTGCAGATGGTGATGGAGGGCATCACGTTGGGGATGGTGACCCGCCACAGGGTCTGCCAGCCGGATGCGCCGTCGATCTTGGCGGCCTCCAGCATGTCGCTGGGCACGGCCTGCAGCCCCGCGATATAGATGATCATCATATACCCGATCTGCTGCCAGGCCACCACCACCACCAGGCCCCAGAAACCCCAGACGGGCTCGGTGACCAACGTCTTGCCGTACATGTGGAGGATGCCGTCGAAGATCATGGACCAGATGTAGCCGAGCACGATGCCGCCGATCAGGTTGGGCATGAAGAACACGGTCCTGAAAAGGTTGCTGCCCTTGAGCTCTTTGGTGAGGAAGTAGGCCACGGTGAAGGCGAGGACGTTGATGATGATGAGGCTCACCACGGCAAACAAAGCGGAATACCAGAAGGAGCGGACGAAGGTGGGATCGTTGAAGGCCTTGATATAGTTGCTGAAGAAGGCCTTGTTGTTCATGATGCCGTTCAGCTTGGCGTTGGACGTGGTGGTAAAGGTACAGAAGCTCAGATAGATGCCCTGGATAAAGGGCCAGACGAAGCCGATGCAGAAGGCGGCCATCAGCGGAAGCAGGAAGATCCACCACTTCCTCCGGATGGGGCCCGTTCTCAGATCATACTGCTTTCTCATTCGATTCAAGCAAAACACTCCTTTGCTTCAAAAAAGCGAAAGAGGGACGGGCGAAGCCGCCCGCCCCTCTCAAGACACTCGGGTAGATGATTTAGCCGTTCACCTGGGTGTACTGATAGGCCCAGCCGTCCACGATGGCGGAGCGGACCTGCTCCCAGTTGGCTTCGCTCTGGTCGGCATTGTAGGCGTTCAGAGCGGACACGAAGGCGGCACGGTAGGCGTCCACGTTGGGCTGATAGTTGGTGGCCCAATCCATGACGTAGCAGCCGTTGTTGGCGTACTCGTTGGCCACGGCCAGGAAGCCGTTGGTGGATTCGGCTGCCTGCTTATAGGGCATGACGCCGAAGGAGTCCACCAGCATCCGGGAGGCTTCGGGATCGGTCACGCACCAGTAGAGGAACTCCATGGTGGCGTCGATGTCGGCCTGATCGGCCTGGCAGTTGATGGCCCAGCAGTTCTCGGTACCGCAGTTGAGACCGGCCTTCTCCTCGCCTTCCACACCGCAGTAGTAGGGGATCATGGACACGTTCTTGCCCTCGGACACGGCGCCGTACTCCCAGGAGCCGTTCACGAAGAACACGGCCTTGTCAGCCTTGAACTCGCCCTCGGCGTCATGGCCGCCGGCAGCGAAGGTGGCGGGATCGAACTCGCTGTTGTTGATGGCGAGGTCATACAGGTTCTTGAAGTTGGGCACGAACTCACCGGTGATGGCGGCGGGGCACTCGGTCCAGACCTTGCCGGCGGCGCGCTCTTCATACACGTAGTCCAGGTTGATCATGTGGCCGGTGAACCGCCAGCTGGAGGAACCGTCCATATCGGAGGAGGTAAAGGCGTCGAAGCCCAGCTCCGCGGCGCGGGCGTGGATGTCCTCCACGACAGCCTTCAGCGTTTCGAAGTTGGTGATCTCGTCCAGCTTGTGGCCGGCCTTCTCGAGGAGGTCCACGTTGACGATGATGCCGTAGCACTCATAGCAGTAGCCGATGGAGCAGAGCTTGCCGTTCTCATCATAGATGTTGTAGGCATCGGTGTTCAGCTCGTTGGCGATCTTGGTGCCGGCGAGATCCAGGCAGTAGTCGGACCAGGTGTTGGCGCCGGCCTGGTTGCCCACGATGAACAGGGTGGGCGGGTTGGACTTGTCCATCTCAGCGGTCAGGGTCTGAGAATAGGTGCCGGAAGCGGCGGTGACCACGTTCACGGCGACGCCGGTCTTCTCGGTGTAGAGCTTCGCGACCTGCTGAAGAACTTCATCGGATTCGGGCTTGAAGTTCAGCCAGTAGACGGAGCCATCCTTCGCGTTGGTCACGGGGACCAGAGCGAACACGAGGCACAGAACGAGAGCCAGAGCAAAGATCTTCTTCATTGTTGTATTTACCTCTCCTTTTTTTATTCTCCCTCCATGGCGGAAGGAGTTTATCAACACTATAATTTTACTCTCAGCAAAGGTTATGTCAAGGGTATTTTCTTCAAAAATTACTACTATTTGAACAAGCCTCGCGGTCCTTGCCGCTATTTGGACAGGATGCAGTTTTTTCCTGTAATAAATCCTGACGGGAAGGGAAAAGTAAGGGCGAAAAGCAAAGCAAAGGAGGTGAAACGTAAATGGCACGCAACAGCTCTATGGTTCCTGAAAACCAGGACAAGCTCGGCAACTTCAAGTCTGAGGTGGCTTCTTCCCTGAACATCAACCTCAAGCAGGGTTACAATGGCGATCTGACCTCTCGCGAGGCGGGCAGCATCGGCGGTGAGATGGTGAAGCGCATGATCGAGTACGCTGAGAAGAACATGCACTGACGGAACGAAGATGCACATGGATCCATGTGCAGGCAACAACACGGCTCCCCGACCGGCGCTGTGATCAGATACACAACAGACAAGGGAAAGACCGTCCTCAGGGGCGGTCTTTCTCATTGGAAAGAAAAATCGGCCCGCGGGATGTGCCCGCGGACCGATGGATGCTGTTATCTGTATCAGTCGTCGTCCACGACGATGGTGCCGACCTGGACGAACCAGTTGTACACAAATCCTTCTACGTCTCCGACCTTGACCTTGTACCAGGCACCGGACTGCTTGACGAGCTTGCCGGTCTGGCCCGCGGTGACGGTGCCTACCTTGGCGCCGGAGGAGGAAGCGGTGGCGCGAACAGGCGCCGTGGTCTGGGAACCGTGAGCGATGATGGTGATGTCGGTCCCGGCAGGGATCCCCTCGGTGATCACCAGCTTCACATCGGCGTGGCTGATGATGTTGCCGCCGCCGGTGGCCCGGACCTTCACGGTGAGCTTCCCGGCCTCGGTGAGGCTGGGCACGGCGGTGGTCCAGTTCTTGCCGCCGTCGGTGGAGTATTCGATGGTGTAGCCTTTGCCGTTCTCCAGCTTGGCCGTGACCTTATGGGCCTTGCCGTCGTAGATGAAGGTGCCGCCCGAAGCCGTCAGCTTCACCTGGGAGGGATCAGCCACCTCGCCGGACTCGTCCTCCGCAGGGATGGTGCCGGTCTTGACAAACCACTCGTAGACCCAGCCCTCCAGGGAGCCGACCTTGACCTTGACCCACTTGCCGCTCACCGCTTCCAGGGTGCCGGTGGCGCCGGCTGCAAGAGAGCCGATCTTGGCGGAGCTGGTGGTCGCCGCGGCGCGGACGGGGGCATTGGTGGTGCTGCCATGGGCCACGATGG
>CADCNE010000090.1:0-6199 GCA_902802805.1 uncultured Eubacteriales bacterium | reverse complement strand
CAGCACGGACTTGCCGCCGGTGGCCCGGGACTTGACCGTCAGCTTGCCCGGCTCAGTGAGGCTGGGTGCCTTGGTGGTCCAGGTCTTGCCGCCGTCGGTGGAGAATTCCACGGTGAGGCCGGTGCCGTTGGTCAGGGTGTAGGTGATCTTATGCTCCAAGCCGTCGTACATATAGGTGCCGCCCTTGACAGTAAGCTTGGCGGTGGAGATATCGGGCTCGGGTCCGGGCGCGGTCTCCGGCGCCTCGGGCTCAGGGAGCTCCCCTTCCTTTACGAACCAGTAGTACACGAAACCAGCGGTCCCGTCGTAGTCGATCTTATACCAGGAGCCGGAACGGCCAAGAAGGGTATAGGTCTGGCCGGCGGTGGCGGTGCCGATCTTGGCGGTGCTGCTGCCCGACCCGGAACGGACCGGGGCATTGGTGGTGCTGCCATGGGCCACGATGGTGATCTTGGTGCCCGTGGGTACCTTCTCCACGACCTCCACCACCACGTCCTTGTGGGTCAGCTGGGAGGAGCCGCCTGTGGCGCGGACCTTCACGGTGAGCTTGCCGACCTCCTTCTGACCGGGGGCCGTTTTGGTCCAGGTCTTGCCGCCGTCGGTGGAATACTCGATGGTGTAGCCGTCGCCGTACTCCAGGGAGGCAGTGACCTTATGCTCCTTGCCGTCATAGACGTAGGTGCCGCCCTTGGCGGTGAGCTTGGCTTTGCTGGGATCGGGCTCCTTGTCGGTCTCGGCAGAGTAGGCGCCGACCTTTACGTACCAGTAGTAGACGTAGCCGACTTGCGCGCCATACTTGAACTTATACCAGGAACCCTCCCGGGCGATCATCTGGTACTTCTCCCCCTCGTTGACCGTGCCAATCTTGGCGGCGCTGGTGGTCGCCCCGGAGCGAACGGGGGCCTTCTTGATGCCGGCATGGGCGATGATGGTGATCTCCGTCCCCTCGGGCGGATTGGCGGTGACCTCCAGGGTGATCTCCTTATGGTCGATGATCACGCTGTTCTTGCAGGCGCGGACCTTCACCTTCAGCTTGCCCGCATTCGTGAGGCTGGGGACTGTGGTGGTCCAGTTCTTGCCGCCGTCGGTGGAGAACTCCACGGTGAAGCCGGTGCCGTTGGTCAGGGTGACCTTCACCTTATGGGCAAGGCCGTCATAGAGGAAGATGCCCCCTTCGGCTTTGAGGGTGATGGACTGCAGGAGCACCTGGCTGGTCTTCACGTACCCCGCCGGATTCTCGATCTTCAGGAAGGCGCCGTTGCTGCTCACGTACTTGGCTACGCCGCCTACGGGCAGGGTGGCAACGACCTTGGACGCATCGTTGGCCTCCTTATACACGTTGATCGCTGCAGAGGTGGAATTCTTCACGTACTTGTCGTCGGCCGCCAGACCGTCCCGGACGAACAGGGCGGGGACCAGCGAAAACACCATGATCGCCGTCAGCAGCAAAGAGATGGTTTTCTTCATTGTGTGTTCTCCCCTTTCCAGACACAACATGTTGTGATACTCCATATTGGCCCAAATTTTATGAACAATATATGAACACTATACCATGATTTGCAAAAAAATAAAGCGTTATAAATGTGAAATTTTTATGAACATACAAATAAAAACAGCCTATTTCCTTACTTTTTGCAGAGAATAGACTGCATAAACAGATTGCATACTTATCCTACATCCGAATGACATCTTTCATGGTATAAAAACCAGGTCGCTGCTCCAAAAGGAATGCCGCCGCCTTCACGGCGCCGTCGGCGAAGACCCGTTTGCTGCCCGCCCGATGGGTGATGATGATCTCCTCGTCAGTGCCCAGGAAGTACACGGAATGCTCCCCCGCCTTGTTGCCGCCCCGCAGGGAGTGGATGCCGATCTCCTCCCTTGCGCGGCGCTTGTTGGTCTCGTGGCGGCCGAAGACCAGCTCGCTCTCCCCCGCCCGTGCCCCCTCGATGGCCTCCGCCAGCATGAGGGCGGTGCCGCTGGGGGCGTCCACCTTCAGGTTGTGGTGGGTCTCCACGATCTCCGGATCGAAAGCATCCCCCAGGACCCGGGTGGCCGCCTGCACCAGGGCAAGCTGCAGGTTGACCCCCAGGGACATGTTGCGGGAAAAGAATACGGGGATGACCTGGGAAGCTTCCTTCAGCCGGGCCATCTCCCCTTCGCCGAGGCCTGTGGTCCCGATGACCAGGGGCTTTTTCTCACGAAGGCACAGATCGAGGACCGCCATGGCGGCCGCGGGACGGGAGAAGTCGATGGCCACGTCAAAGGGCACGTCCACCTGGTCCGCGGACGAGAACAGAGCACCGGGAAAAACGCCCTTTTGAAGGTCGATGCCCACCGCCGGGACGAGGGATCCGTCGCCGGCGTTCAGGGAGGCAAGGACGGCCTGACCCATGTGGCCCAGGGCGCCGCTGATCAATACGCGCTTGCTCATAGACATCCTCCCTTAGATCAGCCCGAAATCCTTCAGGGCCTTGCGCATCTTGGCCTCGTCCTCCGCCGTGGGCGGGATGAGGGGCAGCCGCAGCTCCGGGGAGCACAGCTCCATCATGCTCATCATGGTCTTGATGGGGATGGGGTTGGTCTCACAGAAGGCCGCCCGCCAGATGGGCAGAAGGCTGAACTGGAGCTTGCGGGCGATGTCCAGCTTCCCGGCGAAGAAGGCCATGCACAGGTTGTGGACCTCGGAGGGCACCACGTTGGCGATGGTGGAGATGACGCCCCGGCCGCCTACGGAGAGGACCGGCAGGATATGGTCGTCGTTGCCGGAATAGATATCGAGGCCCGGGCACAGGGCCGCCAGGTTCACGATCTGCTCGATGTTGCCGCTGGCCTCCTTGATGCCCACCACGTTCTCGCAGATGTCCATGATCTCCCGCATGGTGGCGGGGAGCACGTTGAGGCCCGTGCGGGAGGGCACGTTGTAGACGATGATGGGGATGTGTACCTGTTCACAGATGGCGCCGTAGTGGGCCACCAAGCCCTTCTGGGTGGTCTTGTTGTAGAAGGGGGTCACGATGAGGAGCCCGTCCACGCCCAGAGCTTCCGCCGTGCGGGAGAAGTCGATGACCGCCGCCGTGTTGTTGCCGCCGGTGCCCGCGATGACCGGCAGCCGCCGGTTCACCCGGTCCACCACGAAGCGGATCACCTCCACCCGCTCCTCCTGAGACAGGGTGGCCGCCTCGCCGGTGGTGCCGCAGACGATGATGGCGTCCGTACCGCTGATGATCTGCAGCTCGATGAGCCGCGTGAGGGCGGTATAGTCCACCTCTCCGTTGGAGAATGGCGTGACCAGGGCGACGCCTGAACCTTTGAAGATGGTACTCATAGGCTTTCCCTCCATAGGTACATTATTTGGTTTAATTGTACAATTTTCCCTATCCTTTGTCAATTCCCGCTCGGTCGGGAACCAGCAGTTGACGCAAATCGGGCTCATCGTCGCTGACAGGTGTCGGCTCATCCAGATCTGCCAGGGCCAAAGCCAGACTCTCCGCCAGGGAAGGAACGGCGTTCAGGGCCTGTTCCAGGGTGTTGGCGTTATGGCCCACCTCGATGAGCAGATTCATCTGCCCTACGTGCTGGTTGTATCTCCCCGTCTTTGCCCGCACGTCCCTCGCGAGGCGCTTGTCAATGTGTCTTAGGTTCTCCGTCAGGGTGGAAGCCAGGGCGTAGTTCGTTTCAAAGTCCGGCTTCTCCGCATACTTGGTCCCCTGCCCCACCACGCACATGAGCCGGGCGGTGGGCAGCCCGTCCACCATAACGTAATCGGATGTGTCAGAGCTGGCGTCCCGATGGACGTCGATGAACAGGACCAGGGACGGGTACCGTTCGAGGTAGCTTAGCATGGTCTGTTCGCTCCGGTCATAGGCCGTCTTCAGGCTGGGGGGCTCGTGGTCGGTAGTGTCGTGGATCACGCTGAAGCCGTACTGTGTCCTGAGCCTCTGGGCCAGGGCCTCCCCCACGGCGATGACGCTCTTTCCGGCGTCCCTGGTGCGGTAGGAGCTTGTCTGCACATAGGGAGAAGCCTTCGTAGCCGTATAGGCTTCGGTGGTGTGGGTGTGATAGATGAGTATTTTGGGCTCGCTGCCTCTCAGATCCAGGCCCCGGGAGTGGATGCTCGTCTCGATATTAGCGATGGAAAGGGAGATTGGCTGAGGCCATAGGGGCAGGGCGCTCTCGGTCAAAGGCTCCTCCGTCGGGATCGGCGAGGGATCGGGTGAAAACGCGGTATCCGTCGCGGGCAGCAGGTCGATGGCCCGCAGTACGGACAGAAACAACAGTATGAGAAACAGAAAACGAAAAAAGCTCTCCCCCGCAGCATGGGGCTTCCGGTTCCTTCGGTGATCCATGGTGTACACACCTCCTCACCGTTACCCTATGCATGGCGGATGTAGTTTATCGCATGAGCCCCTCCAGGGCTTCATAATTCTCTCCAAACAGTGCCAAATTGAGCCCATAGGCCAGGATGGACGCCCCGTCCTTCACCATGGCGTCGATATCCTTGGGCGTCACGCACATGGAGAGGAAGCCGGGGCCCAGGGCCTTTCTGGCCTTCTGAAACAGGTCCTGGGCGCCCATCTGGGCGAGGCCTGAATAGAGGATCGCCTCCGCCGTCAGCACCAGGGGGATGCCCAGAGCGATGACCGGGATGCCCAAAGACCCCTTGCTGAGGCCCATGCGGAAGTTCCCCACCCCCGCCCCCGGGGAGATGCCCGTGTCGTTGAGCTGGACCATGGCGCCCACGTGGTCGCTCTCCGAGGAGGCCAGGGCGTCCACCGCCACGATCAGGTCCGGCTTTAGCACCGAGGCGATCCCGGCCACCGCCTCCGCCGTCTCAAGGCCCGTGACGCCCATGACCCCCGCGGCGAAGGCGGACACCGTGCGGGTCCCCCTTGGGAGCAGCTCCGGGCAATGGTTCTGGACGTGGCGGGTGACGAAGAGGTTTTCCACCGTCTGGGGCCCCAAGGCGTCCGGAGTCACGTGCCGGTTGCCGAGGCCCACCACCAGGACGCTCTGCACCTCCCCCATGAGCAAGGACAGCTCCGCAGCCAGGCACCGCCCCGCCTCCTGCCGGACCTCCCGGCTGCTGAGGCCGTCCTCAGGCAGGGTCAGGGTGATGTAGCTCCCCTTGGGCTTGTCCAACTTCCGGGACGCCGCCTGGGTCCGCACCCGGATGCGGGAGATGCGCATGCGGCCCTTGGACTCGTTCTCCTCCGCCACCCCGGAGATCTCGGGACAGCGCTGCAGGGCCTCGTGGGCCATATCGGTGCGGGTGTTCATTCGCAATTTCCTCCCATATAAAAACTACCGGCTGCAAGGAGCCGGTAGTTAGGGTATCCAGATTTTACAGCAGGATACAGATGAGGCCGTTGCAGTCCTCGTTGACCATCCGTTCGATGGTCCCCTGCATCTTCTGCTGCACGTTCACGGGCATGCCGCCCAGCTTCCCCTGCATGTTCTCCGTCACCATGTCCTGGAGGGTCTTGCCGAAAAAGGAGGTCTGCCAGAGGGCGTTCACGTCCTCCTGTCGGGCGGCGTTCAGATGCTCCATCAGGTTCCTGGCCTGCTCCTCGGAGCCGATGAGGGGGCTTACCTCCGTGTCGATATCCACCTTCACGATGTGCAGCCCCTTAGCCCGGGCCCGCAGCCGGACCCCGCAGCGGCCGCCCTGGCGGAACATCTCCGGCTCCATGAGCTCCATCTCCTCCATGGAGGGGGTGACCACGCCGTAGCCCGTCTGCTCCGCCTCCTCGAGGGCGTTCGACAGCCGATCGTAGGCGTGCTTGGCCGCGGCGAACTCCCGTATGGCGGAGAATAGGGCAAAGTCGTCCGCGATCTCCACGCCGGTCTCCTCGCTGAGCAGCGTATAGAACATGCTCTCCTCCGGCGTCAGACCGAGCGTCACCGTGCCGGTGCCCAGGTCCGCGCCCTCCCATTCCGCCTTCTTGAAGTGCTCCAGCTGCTGCATCCCCGCCACCAGCTTGCCGCAGTCGCCCACGGTCTGGACCTGGGGCGACAACTCCCTGAGGAGGGACAGGACCCCCTCCATGAGGGGGCTTTCCCCCGACAGGGCCCGCAAAAAGCCGGGCACGTTGATCTTGACCAGCTTCACCGGGAAGGCGTACAGGATCTGGGTGATCAGCTCCCGCACCTCCGCCCCGGACATATTCTTCACATCCAGGGGCACGGTGGTCACCCCATA
>CADCNE010000089.1 GCA_902802805.1 uncultured Eubacteriales bacterium | reverse complement strand
TCCTTCTCCTTCTGGGCTGCTTTGCGGGCCTCCTCGTCCGCGGCGTACAGGTCCGGACGAGCCTTGTCTATGGACCCGACCACCAGGAACCGCTTTTCGTCCAGGGCCTTGATCTCCTGGACAGCGAAGGGGAGCGTGAAGTACGGCAGCGCCTCCCCGCCGCGAAGATCCAGCACATAATAGGAGGTGAAGACCTCCTTCGCTTCCGCCCGCTTCTTTTCGGCGGCGGAGCGCACGGCCGGGAACATCAGCCGATCGTCGTCCAGCCACTGATAGCCCCGCTCCTTGCCGAGGTCGGTGAGCTGCTTCACCGCCCCGTTCTCGTAGAGCCAGAGCCGGGATTCATAGCCGTTCTCCGCTTCGTTGGTCGTGGAGACCACGAAGGCCGCCCGGGTGTAGCCGGGGTTAAACCGGGGGTCAGAGAGAAAGCGATAGTTCAGGATGTCCTTCTGTTCGATGGGTCTCATGGTTTGGTCCTTTCCTCTTTGAATATATAGTTCACTATACCCCACCGAGAAAAAAAGCACAAGCCAAAAAACAGCCCAAAAAAAGATAAAAATAGGGCTTGCATTTTGGAAAACCATTTAGTATAATAACGTGGTTCGTGTTAAGGACAATTATCTATAGGGGGTAAATGCTGTGGCAAACATCAAATCTGCTATGAAGCGTGCAGGCACCAATAAGAAGGAGAATCTTCGCAACCGCGAGGATAAGTCCGCTTTGAAGACCGCCCTGCGTCGCTTTGACGAAGCTCTCCAGGGTGATGATAAAGAAGCCGCCGAGGCCGCTTATCTCAAAGCCGTGAGCACCGTCGATAAGGCAGCTGCCAAGGGCGTCATCCATAAGAATGCCGCCAACCACAAGAAGGCTCAGCTGGCCGGCAAGCGCGCGTCCGCCAATTAACCCCAAACGTATAGATTCTGTTCGGCCCCTTTCCTGTTGAAAGAGGGCCGATTTTTATAGGCAAAGGAGATCGCTGATATGGCCATGGACGGTCTTTCCCTCCACGCCATGCTGTGGGAGGCCCGGGGGCTTTTGGGCGCCCGGGTGGACAAGGTACAGCAGCCGGACAAGGATACGCTGCTCCTCTCCTGCCACGGCGGCGGCTGCGGACGGGTGAAGCTCCTCGTCAACATCCATAATGAAAACGGGCGCATCGCCCTCACCAGGGACACGGCGGAGAATCCCGCCGCCGCGCCCGCCTTTTGCATGCTCTTGCGGAAGCGGCTCGCGGGCAGCCGGATCACCGGGATGGAGCAATCGGGCCTCGATCGGATCGTGCGCTTTTCCTTCTCCGGTCGGGACGAACTCATGGACGAAACGGCCTGCTCGCTGGTGGTGGAACTCATGGGCAAGCACGGCAACGCCTTTCTGCTGGATGAGAACGGGGTCATCCTGGACTGTCTCCGGCACATCGGCGTGGGGGCCGAGGCCCTGCGGGTGTGTCTGCCCAACGTGAAATATGAGGCCCTGCCGCCCCAGGAGAAGCGGGACCCGCTGACGGCTTCCCCGGAGGAGCTCAGCGCGGTGGACTCGCCCCGGACCCTGATGAACGGGTTCATGGGCATCTCCCGGCAGATCGCTACGCTCTTGTTGCCTGACAGCCTCGATGCGGCTCAGCGGGGGCAATACCTTTTTGATACCCTGCAAGAACTGAAGGACGGCAAACTCTCCCCCACCTTGGTGCCCGGCGTTGGTCCCGCCCCCTTTATGCCCATGGGGCGGAGCGACGCCATCCCCTTCCCCACCCTGTCGGAATGTTATGACGCCTGGTATCGGGAGCGGGACATGCGCATCCGCATGCTCCGGGAGACCGGTTCCCTCCGCGCCACGCTGGAGCACGCTCTGAAGCGGTGCGAGAACAAGATCAGCGCCTTTTCTGCCGACCTCTTGAGCGAGGAGGAGGAACAAAGGCTTCGGCTTAACGGCGAGCTGCTCCTCAGCTTCCATGGGGAGCGGCCCAAGGGCGCGGACAGCGTGGCCGTGGAGAACTATTACGAGTACCCGCCCCAGAAGGTCATGGTGAAGCTGGACCCCGCCCTGACCGTGGCGGAGAACGCAGCCCGCTATTTCAAGCGGTATCAGAAGCTGAAGGCCGCCCGGGCCTATGCCGAGGGCGAGATGGACAGGCTCCGGGAGGAGCAGCTGTATCTGCAAAGCCAGCTGCTGGCCCTCAACAACTGCGAGAACGGGGACGATATTTCTGAAATACGCCAGGAGCTCATTCGGGAGCGGTACATCCGCCCCGCTCCCGGCAAGGGCGCTGCAAAGTCCAAGATGACAAAGTCCATGCCCCTCCACTTCTTGTCCTCCGCGGGCCTGTCCATCTACGTGGGCAAGAACAACGAGCAGAACGACCGGCTCACCCGCAGCGCGCCCCCCGACGCCCTGTGGCTCCACGTGAAGGACGCCGCCGGGTCCCACGTGATCGTGGATTCTAAGGGCATGCCCGACAAGCAGACCCTGCTGGAGGCGGCCACGTTGGCGGTCCATTTCAGCAGCCAACGAAGCGGGGCCAGCGTGCCCGTGGACTACGTGGCGAAGCGCTACGTGAAGAAGCCCTCGGGATCGAAGCCCGGGTTCGTCATCTTCACCAACCAGCGGACGCTGCTCATCACCCCTGATCCGAATCTGATCAACACCCTGAAAAAAGGGGTCAAGGAGATACTATGAAGCTTTTGATCGCATCCAACAACGCCCACAAGGTCCGGGAGATCGAGGAGATCCTCTCCGGTTACTTCGACGAGATGGTGACCATGCGGGAGGCGGGTCTCGATATCGACGTGGTGGAGGACGGCCTGACCTTCCGGGACAACGCCGTAAAGAAGGCCACGGAGATCCTGGAAAAGAGCGGCTTCGACGCCACGCTGGCCGACGACACGGGCCTGTGCGTGGACGCTCTCGACGGCGCGCCGGGGGTCTATTCCGCCCGCTATGCCGGGGAGGGCCATGATACCGCGGCCAACAATGCCCTGCTCATGGAAAACATGAAGGAAGTGCCCGATGAGCAGCGCACTTGCCGCTTCTCCTGCTGCGTGGCTCTCGCCCGGAAAGGGCGGCCCGTGCTGGTGGCCGAGGGAAAGGCGGAGGGGCTGCTCCTGCGCGACAAGCGAGGAGAAGAACAGCGTCAGCCACCGCCGGGCGGCTCTGGACGCCCTGCGCAAGGCTCTGGACGCGGAGAACAAGGCCCGATGAGGATCGGCGTCTTTTCCGACACCCACGGGGACATATCGGGCGCCAGACGGTTCTTTGACAGCCTGGCACCTCTCGATTGTCTCTTCCACCTGGGGGATTGCGTGCCCGACGGTAAGAAGCTCTCTAAGCTGTTCTCCTGCCCTCTCTACGCCGTCCGGGGAAACTGCGATTATCGTACAGAGGAGCCCCTCGAACGGGTCGTGGACCTGGGCGGAAAGCGGTTTCTTCTGGTCCACGGCCATCAGTATTATTCCTTTAGTTCCCTCCTGTACCGGGGCGAGGAGGTCCATGCGGATATGGTCCTCTATGGCCACACCCATATGCCCGATCTCAGCGCCGACGGGGCGAGGCTCCTCCTGAACCCCGGTTCTCTCTCCCGTCCCCGAGGCGGCTTTACGGAGAGCTGCGCCCTGATCCTGATCGATGGGAACGATCTTACCGTACGCTTCATCAACGCCGACATCGCCAAAAAGAACTGGTAATAAAATGTTCAATATTCTCCCGCAAAAGTTTGGCATCTGCGCCATTGACAGGGATAAGGTCGGGGGGGTAAACTTATGCCATGCTTTTTCCCGCAGAGGTGTATATATATGCGTAAAAATGTAGTTTCTATTCTATTGGCCCTGGCGTTTGTGATCCTTCTGCCCGCCCCTGCGGCCCGGGCGGACGATTTTGACGTGGGGACCCTGCGGGAGCGGTATGCCATTCTGGTGGATGCCAGCGACCCCACCACCGCCCTCTACGGCATCGAAAAGAACGCCGATACCCAGTGTGCCACGGGCAGCACCATCAAGATCCTCACCTGCATGCTGGCCATCGAATCGGGCCGGCTGGACGAGGAGGCCACCGTCTCCGAAAACGCCGTCAACTTCAACAAGAAGTATAACTCCCTCATGGGGTTGGAAGCCGGTCAGAAGTGGACCATCCGGGACCTTCTCTACGGACTCATGCTCCCCTCCGGCAACGACGCCGCCATCGCCATCGCGGAGCAGCTGGCCGGGTCCACCAAAGCCTTCGCCAAGCTCATGAACGACAAGGCGGCGGAGCTGGGCATGACCCACTCCCACTTCGTCACCGTTCACGGCAAGGACAACAAGGACCACTACTCCACCGCCCGGGATATGGCCATCCTCACGGCATGGGCGCTCCAGAACGAGACCTTCCGGCAGATCGTGGCCACCACCACCTACACCTGCACCGATACCAGCGGCAATAACGCCATCACGCTGCAGAACACCAACCGGCTCCTCATCGACGCGGAGTCCGACGGCACCTATACCCCCATCAGTTGCCTGTATCCCGACGCCATCGGCGTGAAGACCGGCGACACCAATGNNCACCCGGGGCGGGGTCACGCTGATTGCGGTGCTCCTGGGCGGCACACTGGACGATCAGGAATATCTTGACAAGTCCGCCAACATGAACGCCAAGACCAAGGACCCGTACAACGCTCAGCGGTTCGAGGACGCTGTGGCCCTGTTCAATTACGGCTTCAAGCAGATGTCCCAGCTGCTCACGGTCCAGGACCTCATCGATATGGGCATGCCCGTGTCCTTCCCCTGTGAGGTCCAGAATGCCGCCAAGAACGACCCGGAGAACGGGCTGCTGACCGTGTCTCCCCGGCTGGACGCCACACAGCAGCTTCAGCTCATGACCCCCTTCCTGGAAAAGCTGACCGAGAACATCGGCTCCCTGGCCGACACGAAGATCGGCACCCTGGTAGCCCCCATCAACGCCGGAGACGTGGTGGGCACGGTGGAGTATAAGGTGGGCGATTCCATTTTGTTCACCTCCAACCTGTATGCCGACCGGGACGTGAAGGAAGGCATTTTGACCAACGATCCCGTGGAGCCCGAGGTGAGTGTCGTTCAGCAGCCTCAGGTCTCCGTAGGCGCGCCACTCATGGGCACCGCCTCCACCCTCACCGGCGAGCCCGTGAAAGAGAGCAACCTGAAGACCATCCTGCTCATCGTCCTGGGCGCCCTGTTCGCGGTGGTGCTGATCGCCTTCGTGGCGTTCATGATGGTGGTCCGCATCCGCCGGGAGCGCCGCCGCAAGGCCAGGGCCGCCGCCCGCCGCCGGAAGCAGCAACAGCAGCAGCGCATCGCCCGCCAGCGTGCCGCGGAGCGGGAACGGGAAAGATGAAGATTCTCCATGGAGGAAAGCATATGCGCCGTCTCGCGGCCGTTCTTGCCGCGGCAACGGCGTTCGTCGTTTTGGCGCCAGTGTGTTTTGGCGCGGATAAGCCGGACCTGTCGAAGTTCCCCGAACAGAACGTGATCCTGTCCACGGGCGACGATCCCACCGTGAGCCTGAACGGCCTTGAAAAGAATGCGGACGAGCGGGCCTACCCCGCCAGCATCACCAAGGTGCTTACCGCCCTGGTGGCCCTGGAGAAGGGGAATATGGAGGATCTCGTGACCATCTCTGCCTACGCGGTGAAGCTGTCCAGCGCCAACGCCAAGATCGGCGTGAAGGAGGGCGAGGTCTATCGGCTCCTGGACCTGATGTACGGGATGCTGCTCCCCTCGGGCTGCGACGCCGCCAAGGCCGTTGCCGAGCATGTGGGCGGATCGGAGGAAGGCTTCGCGGAGCTCATGAACGAAAAGGCCCGGGAGCTGGGCATGACCAACAGCCACTTCACCAACGCCTCGGGACTCCACGACGACGATATGTACACCACGGCGCGGGACCTCGCCATCCTGGGCGCGGCGGCGGCGCAGAACGATACCCTGTGCGGGATGCTGACCACCCAGAACTATACCATTACGGAGCAAACGAAGGGTCGCGTCATCAGCGTGCGGAACATCGACCGGCTGGTGAACGAGCCGAAGCCGGGGGATTACACCAAGGTCTCCGCCCTGTACCCCTGGTGCATCGGCGGGAAGACGGGCAGCACCAATGCCGCCGGACGCACCTATATGGCCATGGCCCGTTACAGCGGCGTCACGCTGGTCTGCGTGCTCCTGGGGGACAAGATCTCCACCTCCGGCACCAAGGGCACCGCCTATGACAAGATCATTGCCAACCGCTTCGTGGAAGCGAAAAACCTTTTTGAATACGGGTATTCCTACCTCTTCCCCCTGGTGAACGTCCGGACCCTCCAGGCGGAGGGCCTGCCGGTTTCCTTCTCCGCCGATGTGCAGAAGGGAGAGGAAAGCTGCTCCGTCCCCGTGGCCGTAGAGGACGTGGACGCCGTGGTGTCCATGTATCTGCCGGCGCGGCTGGCGCTGCGATCGAAGGGGCAGATCCGGGCCCAGGTGTCCCAGCCGGAATTCTCCGTACCCGTCCATGCCGGAGACCCGGCGGGCGAGGTCTCCTATTTCTATGAAGAGCGGCTGCTGTTCACCCTGCCCCTGGTGTTCCAATACGGTCTCGAGCCGGACCCCACCCCTTCCCCCGCCCCCGTTCTCCGGATGGAACAGCGGCCACAGCCCTCTCCCGGTCAGGACCCGGCCCCCGTACAGGAGGTGCAGGCGGAGCCGGAGACCGCTCAGGAACAGCTTCCGCTCCGACTTCTCCGGTACATCCTGCCGCCCCTGATCCTGCTTGGCGGCCTCTTCGTCTTCTTTCTGATCCGCCGCAGAAGCAGATAAAAAACAGCACCGCCGAAAAAAGCGGTGCTGAACTTTTTGGGGTGTTTATGGATCGTTCGACAGGGCGGAGACCAGCAGCTGGGGATCGATGTTGTCAAAGGCATCCGTCCCTGCCTCCACCGTGCCATAGGCCATGCCCAGCCGGCTGATGGGATAGGGGTCCCAGTCGGCCTGGACCCGGAAGCGGCCGGTCTGCTGGGAGCCGTGCTTCAAAAATGCCTCTCTGGCCACCTCCAGAGCCGACTTCCCGCCAAAGGAAACCAGCGGCGCGTTCACGTCCAAAACCAGGGGATCCTCAGCGTACAGGTGCAGATAGCATTTCTTCACTTCCCAAACGCCGAATTCCGCCGCGGAAGCCGGATCATAGCTTTCGTCCGCCGCCAGCTTGCAGGCCTCCACCGTGGATGCGGATACGACCTTATGCTGCCAATGCCCATACTCACCGTTCACGTCGTGGGTGAATACCACCAGGGGACGCTGCTGCCGAAAGATCCTAACCAGAGACAGGGTGACGGCATCGGATAAAAACATGTTGATGTGCTCCTTCATGTGTTCATCCGTCACATCGTGGAAACCTATGAACAGAGGATAGGTTTCCCCGCCCATGGTCCGCACGCCCAGCACCGCTTCATGCACCCGAAGCCGATTGGGCGTGGTCACAAAGACCACCGTCCCCGTATACCCTCGTTCACCGCCGTAGATCGGCACGACCCCGCCCATGTAGAGCACATCATCGTCGGGATGGGTGGAGATGACGAGATAATCGAGATGCCCCGCGGCATACTGCCAATGATAGAACGGCTCGGGCAGGACCCCCTCCGAATAGAGCGCCAATCGGGTCAGGGACATGCCGTGTTTCCCGGTGTTGAAGGCGATGCACACCGTGTTTTCTTCCAGCGCCCATACGAAATCGTATTCCTCAGGCACATCCGTTCGTGCCAGGACCGCACCGGTCTCATCCAACTGCTGGAGCTCGACCTCCTCCGGAACGTTGGTCCACTGGATGCACAGCCAACGGGCATCCGTCATGGGTTTGATACTGAAGAAAAACCGTTCGTACGAAACCCAATCCTCCGAAACCATCATCTTGCTGCCGATGAGCTTATCCTTCAGATTGTAATGCCCGCACTTTTCAAAGACGATGGCGTCGGATAGATCTGTCGCCGGCTGTGAAGCCGCTTCTCCTTCCTCCGCAAAAGCGAAGGCGGGAAGAAGCAGCAGGACCGCCAGGACCAATATGACGTATTTTCGGCCCACACGCATGGATATGACCAATCCTTTCCTCATATCGACAGATCCAGTCGCTCCCAGGGCATGTCCTTGGCGTTCTCGCCGAAATGCCCATAGGCAGCCAGCCTGGAGTAGATGGGCCGACGGAGGCCGAACCGGTTGATGATGGCCATGGGCCTCAGGTCCACGGTCTCCATGATATGATCCTTCAGGGCACCTACGTCGTTGATATGGGCGGTGCCGAAATCCTCGATGCGTATGCTGGTGGGCCGGGACACGCCGATGGCATAGGAGAGCTGGACCTCACAGCGGTCCATATATCCCCCGGCCACGATGTTTTTCGCAAGATACCGGGCCATATACGCGCCGGTGCGGTCCACCTTGGTGAGGTCCTTGCCGGAGAACGCGCCGCCACCGTGACGGGCATAACCGCCGTAGGTATCCACGATGATCTTCCTGCCGGTGAGGCCTGTGTCCCCTGCGGGGCCGCCCACCACGAAGCGGCCGGTGGGGTTGATAAAAAACTCCGTCCAGTCGCCCAGCATATGGATGGGCAATGCGGGCAGGATCACCTGCTCCTTCAGGACCTCCCGGAGGGTCCCGATATCGATGGACTCCTTATGCTGAGCGGACAGGACCACAGTCAAAATGCGGCTGGGCGCGTTGTCCTTATACTCCACCGTCACCTGGGATTTGCCGTCGGGCAGCAAAAACGGCAGGGTGCCGTCGCTGCGCAGGGTCTCGAGGCGACGGGTCAGCCGATGGGAGAGCTCGATGGGCAGGGGCATATAGTGTTCCGTCTCCCGGCAGGCGAAGCCAAACATCATGCCCTGATCGCCGGCGCCGATCTCCAGCGGGTCCGCGTTGTCCACGCCCATGGCGATGTCCGGGGACTGGTGGGTCAGATCCACGTCGATGACGGCGGTGTCACAGTCGAAGCCCCGCCCGTGCTCGGTATACCCGGTGTCCCGGATCACCCGGCGGGCGATGGATTCATAGTCCACCCAAGCGGAGCTGGTGATCTCCCCCATGATGTGCATGTGGTCCGTATTGGCGGTCACCTCACAGGCCACCCGGGCCGCGGGGTCCTGGGCGAGGATGGCGTCCAGAATGGCGTCGGCGGTCTTGTCGCAGATCTTGTCCGGGTGTCCTCCGGTGACGGATTCGGATGTAAAGCAAGCAGGCATGATTCTCTCTCCTGTCGTATGATCAAATAGCATGCTATATTACCATTATCCACTGTTTCTGTCAATGCTCGACAAGAAAAGGCGGCGGGATCGCTCCCGCCGCCTCTTTGATCACAGATTGTCAGCTTACGCCTTGGGGATGATGGTGATACGGCCCTGGCCGTAGGGATCGACGTAGTCGCCGCCGACGGTGCCGCCCAGCTTCTCCACGATGTAGTTGATGAGGACCTGGTTGTCCAGCATCACGTCCTCCTGCAGGAAATTGTTGTCAGCGAACATGGTGTAACCGTCGCCCATATCCCGCAGCAGGTAGTTGTGACAGGCCAGCGTGTAGGTCTTGTTGGGATCGATGGGGGCGTAGGTGCCGTCCTCCTGGAGGACCTCCACGTCCTTGATCCGGCGATCGCCGGCCACTTCCACGAACATCTTCTTCTCATCCTTGACCACGGTGGAATCGACGTTCATATCCACGGAGAACTTGAGGCCGGAAACGTGGAGGAATCCGCCGGACTCGCCGGGCAGGCTGCACACGGACAGTTCCAGGGCGTCCAGAATCTCCTGACCGGTGGCTTCCACCACGCACAGGGCGTTGCCATAGGGATGGACCTTGATGATCTGACCGTAGGTGATGTCGCCCTCGTTGATGTTGGCGCGGATGCCGCCGCCGTTCACGAACGCGATGTCGGCCTGACCCATGGCGCGATAGGCATCGGCGCACAGATCGCCCAGGTTGGTCTCCTGGCTGCGGACGATACGAATGGCATTGCCCTTCTCGTCCACGGCCACGGGATCAGTGGTGGTCAGGGTGACGGAGGTCTTGGCGACCACAGTGTTCACCAGCTCATCGTTCTTGGCGATGGCGGCCGCCACGGCCTCGCCGGCGCCGTTGTCCTCAGTGAGGGCGCCCACGGCATCCATGAACTTGATGGCATCGGCATCGAGGAGCATGGAGGACATCTTGCCCTCGCCGTCGATGGTGAAGATACCGACGTTGTCCAGCTTGGTGCCGGTGGAGGTCAGGATGACGTTTTCGCCGTCCTTGTTCTTCACCGCATCGCCGGCGATGACGCTGTGGGAGTGACCGTCCAGAACCGCGTCGATGCCGGTGGTGTTGGTGATAACATCGGTGGACATCCAAGGGGCGCTCTGGTAGTCGATGCCCAAGTGAGCCATGGCAATCACGTAGTCAGCGCCTTCAGCACGGGCGGCGTCCACGGTCTCCTGGACCTTGTCATAGAGGTCCTGACCGTTGTTGCCCTCGCAGAAGGAGAAGATGTAGTTGCCTTCCCCATCCTGGAAATAGACGGGCGTGGATTTGGTGAACGCTTCGGGCGTGTCGATGCCCACGAAAGCGATCTTCTTGCCGGCCTTCTCGACGATGGTGTAGGGCTTCAAAACCGCTTCGCCCTTGTCGTTGAGGAAGTTGCAGCAGACATACTGGAACTTCGCCAGGGACACGTTCTTGTTGAACTGCTCCATGCCGTAGTCGAACTCGTGGTTGCCGATGGTGGCCACATCGTAGCCGACCGCATTCAT
>CADCNE010000088.1 GCA_902802805.1 uncultured Eubacteriales bacterium | reverse complement strand
ATGCATTTTACCTGAGCATAATTAAATAGATTATTTTTTCTTGTTTTAATACCATTATTTGCTAACTCTCTTGCTATATCAGCATAGTTTTTACCATTAATAAATTCTTTGAATATATACTTAACTATTTCAGCTTCTTTTACATTTATTATATAGTTATTGTCTTTATAATCATAACCAAAAGTTGGTCTATATTGATCTTTCCCTTGCTCCATACTTTTTTTCTTTGCCCACTTAATATTTGTAGACATATTTTCTGACTCAGACTGAGCAAATGCAGCAAGAAGTGATATCATTAGTTCCCCATCAGAAGTCAAAGAATTTATTCTTTCTTTTTCAAATCTAACTTCAACACCTATTGTTTTTAGTTCTCTAACTGTATTTAGTAAATCAACAGTATTTCTTGCAAAACGACTTATTGACTTAGTAAGTATAATATCAATTTTACCATCTTTAGCATCTTTAATTAATTCTTTGAATCCATCTCTCTTCTTTGTCCCTGTGCCTGATACAGCAACGGCAAAGATGACCAAAGCACTGCGCACAGCGTTCTACATCCGCCTTTCTGTGGAAGACAACCAGGGGCGGGGCAATTCTATTGACAACCAGCAACTTGTCCTCCGGGACCATATCGCGGACAGGCCGGAATTTCTTCTGACCCAAACCTACATCGATAACGGCCTGACAGGGACGAATTTCAACCGACCTGAATTTCAGCGGATGCTGGCGGATTTCCCCGCCGAGACCCTCCATGAGACCATCCCCAACTTTCACAACACCCCGGACCGCTACCGCATATTCCGGGAGACGCTGGCCGCCGACCCCATGGGCCGGGCCGCGGGGATACAGCGGGAGATCGATTTCGTCCTCGCCCGGGAGGAGGAAGCCGGAGCCCTGCAGCGGATGCGGGAGAGCGGCGAGCTGCCCCTGCGGGTGACCCATAACGACACCAAACTCAACAACGTCATGCTGGACAGCAGGACCCGCAAGGCCCTGTGCGTGATCGACCTCGATACGGTGATGCCGGGCCTGGTGGCCTTCGATTTCGGCGATTCCATCCGCTTCGGCGCGTCCACGGGACCGGAGGACGAGCGGGATCTCGACAGGATCTGGCTGGATCTGTCCCTGTACCGCCGCTTCACGGAGGGCTTCATCCCGGCCTGCGGCATCCTCACGCCCCGGGAGATCGAAACGCTGCCCCTGGGCGCGAAGGTGATGACCCTGGAGTGCGGCCTCAGGTTCCTTACCGACTACCTGGACGGCGACCACTATTTCGGCATCTCCCGCCAGTCGCACAACCTGGACCGGGCGCGTACCCAGTTCAAGCTGGTGGCGGATACGGAGCGCCGGTGGTCCGAGATCTGCGGCATAATAAAGGATTGTCGTCCTTGATGGCAGAATATGAAACGGCTGTTGCTTTTACAACAGCCGTTTTTGTTTGTTGAAGTCAGATCAGCCCTTGACGCCGCCGGAGGTGAGCCCCGCGGTCAGGTGCTTCTCTATGGACATGAACAGGATCACCACGGGGATCGTGGCGAGGAGCGAGGCGGCGAAGAGGTACTGCCACTCGATCATGTTGAAGGAGGAGAACTGGGTGATGCCCACAGTGATGGGGCGGTTCACGTTGGTGGAGATGAGCACGGTGGAGATAGTGTACTCGTTCCACGCGTTGATGAACACGAAGATCAGCGCCGTCACGATGCCGGGCGCGGCCATGGGGATCAGCACCCGGGTCAGGGCGCCCACGGTGCCGCAGCCGTCGATCAGCGCGGCCTGCTCCATCTCCGGTGAGATAGACACGAAGGTGCCCCGCAGGAGCCACACGGCGAAGGCCTGATTGAAGGCGGCGTTGATCAGCATGAGGCCCAGGATGCTGTCGTTCAGGTGCAGGGTGTTCATCAGCTGGGAGATGCCGATCAGCAGCACCACCGGGGAGAACATCTGGCTCATGATCACGAAGCCCAGAAACGCCTTCTTGCCCGCAAAGCGCATGCGCGCCATTGCGTAGGCTGCCGGGATGCCGCAGAGCATGGCGAGGGCCGTGGCCCCGCCGGCCACCAGCAGGGAGTTGAGCAGATACCGCGGCACGCCCCGATGGATGATATCCGTGAGATTGCTCCACAGCCATTTGACCGGGAACATGTGCAGGAAGTACATATCCAGCGTCTCGGCGTTGGAGCGGAAGGCGGTGATGGCCATCACGTAATAGGGGTAGAGCGTCACGAGGCATACGACGACGACGAACACGTAGAGGGCGCCGCGGGCCAAGGCGTTTTTGACCGTGCCCCGGCGGATCTGCACCGCCGCGAGGAGCGACACGAAGAGCGCCGGCATCAGCATCCAGATGAGACCGGAGTGCCGGGTCTGGAGCCTCTCCAGGGCCTTCCCGATCCCCTCGCCCATCTGCCCGTCAAAGAGGAACCGGTCCATTTTGGCAAAGAACGCGTCCTTGCCCTCCACGAGACGATCCGCGTTGTAGAGGCCGATCTGGCGGTTGAAAGCGTAATTGTTCATCAGGATGAACACCGGGATCAGCAGCAGGGCTGCCAGCAGAGCGATGGCGGCGGCGGAGCGCAGCCTGGCGGAGCGGCGGTCCAAATACCGGTGCATGAGATCCATGCTCCCGCGGCAGCCCAGGAGCGCGGCGATGAGGGCGAAGGCCATCAGCAGCAGGATCACCGTCGCCACCTTGACCGAGGGCAGGCCGGAACGCAGGAACCCCAGCATACTTTTGCCGAAGCTCTCGTTGATGGTGAAGGTGATCAGCGAGGTCTTCTGGCCTTTGCTGTTCACGCGCTCCACCACGTCCTCCCCGATCTCCACGTCAAAGCCCTGCTCGCGGTATTTTTGCGCCGCTTCCTCCACCTCCGCCCTGACGGCGAGGTACTTCTCGTCCCCCACAAAGGTGTTGGGGGATTTTTTGGTGTAGACGCTGATGTTGAAGTGGTAAAGGGGCAGGCTCATGAGGATCAGAGCGAGGACGAGCCCTATGATCATCAGCAGGATCGCCCGGCGGTTGGAGGAAGCGAAGTCGGGATGTCTCACTACTCTTCCTCCTTTCGCATGACGGTCATCATATACACCCCCGCGCACGCGCAGAGGATCAGAAAGCCGATCACCGACAGCGCCGTGGCCGGGCCCTTCTTCCTATCGTAGAAGGAGAGCATGTACAAGTACGTGATCATGGTGTCCGTATTGTTGGCCGGTGCGCCCTTGGTCATGGTGTATATGATGGGGAAGGAATTGAAAACGTAAATGATATTCAAAACGGTGCTCACGGTCAGGGAGGGCCTGACCATGGGGAGCGTGATCTTCCGCAGCTTATCCCAGAAGCCCGCGCCGTCAACGGTGGCGGCCTCATAGAGGGAGTTGTCGATGGATTGGAGCCCCGCCAGCACGCAGAAGGCCACGAAGGGCACGGTGACGAAGATGCCGACGCCGCACTCCCAGATGAACTCGATCTGGTAGCTCATGCGCCAGTTGATGGCCTGCCGGATGATGCCGAGGTTCAGCAGGACGTTATTGAGATTGCCGTATTCGTATTTGATGATGTAGTTCCAGACGGAGGCCTGGATGACCAGGGAGGTGGCCCATGGGAAGACCAGGATAGCACGGGCGATCTTACGCCCGCGGAATTTCTGGTTGAGCACCATGGCGACGATAAAGCCCAGGACCGTGGACAGCCCCACCACCGAGATCACCCAGATAAAGGTGTTGATCATCACCGTTTTGAAGGCGGGGAGCTGGACGGCCTCTTTAAAATTTTTGAAGCCGACGAATCCCCCGACCACCCCCGCCTTGGAGATCTCGCTGAAGGAGAGCTTAAAGACGATGAGGATCGGGAAGACCACGAAGATCGAAATGAGGAGGATGCTGGGCAGCAGCCAAACATAGGGCTCCCATTTCCTCCGGTTGAGAGGGGAATTCAAGGATCATACCTCCTTGCTTTCGGGTTCCGAGGAGAGAAAATGAAAGGGGAGCCGGCTGAGACCAGCCGGCTCCGCAAAACGAGCGATCAGTGCACGAGCGATGCCTGGAGCGCATCCAGTTCGGCCTGGATGTCACCGCCGATCAGCGCGGCCTGCTCAGCCGCGATGACGCCCTGCTTGACCTGGTCCCACTCGGCCTTGGCGGCAGGATAGAACTGGCAGGTGCCGAGAACGTCGAGCCACGCGGCGAAGCTGGGATCGGAGGCGACCAGAGCCTCCACGGCGGAGTTGACGGCGGGCAGGAAGCCTTCCATGCTGACCCAGCCCACGTAGTTCTCCGGATCATAGAAGAACTTGAGGAACTTGCCGATGGCCTCGTTCCGCGCGGCCTGGTCGGGAGCGGACTCGTCCTTGAAGGCCATGACGCGGTCCATGACGCCCACGGAGGAGCCGGTCTTGCCTTCGTTGGCGGGGATGCCGGCGGTGGCCATATTGATGTTGCCGCCCTTGTCAGCCACGTAGGTGGGGAGCTGGTTGGGGGCGATGACCATGGCCATCTTGCCGGCCGCGAACATATCCTGCAGGTCGTAACGGGTCTGGGTGGCGGGGTTGGGGTTGGTGTAGCCCTTCTTGATCAGGTTGAGGGCGAAGTTGATGCCCTCCGCGTTCTCCGCGCTGTTGACAGCCCAGTTGCCGTCGGCGTCCACGAAGCCGCCGCCGTTGCCCCAGGTGTAGTACGCGAAAGCGGCCTGGCCTTCGTCGGTGGTCATGTCGATGCCCCAGGGATACACTTCGCCGCCGTAGTAGTCGATGATGGCCTGGCAGGCGTCCTCGAGCTCAGCCCAGGTGGTGGGGACTTCGATGCCCACTTCGTTGAACATATCCACGTTGTAGAACAGAGCGCGGGCGGAAGCGAGATCCGGCACGGCCCACACGGTGTCATCGATCACGGACTGGGCGATGAACTGGGGGAAGAAGTCGTTGAACAGGTCTTCCGGGCAGTAGTCCTTGACGGGCATCAGCAGGCCCTCGTTGGCGTAGTTGGCGAAGACGTCGATGTTCAGGATGTCGGGGGCATTGTTGTTGGCAATGCGGGTATCGACTTCGGTGTAGACGTCGTTCCAGGAGACCACATCCAGGTTCAGCTTGATCCCGGGATTCTCAGCCTCCCATTCCTGCGTGTTGGGACCGTACTGGCAGATGATGACATCCAGGGTGATCTCGCCGTCAGCAGAGACGGGTTTGGCGATGGCGGTGAGGCCCAGGACCATCAACAGCGCCAGCGCAACAGACAGTAGCTTCTTCATGTGTTTCCTCCTCTAACAAGTATGATTTGGATGCGCCGAAGGGCGCACCGGGGGCGCATGCCCCTTGCCAAAATAATACATACATAGCCCTCTCTTTGTCAATAGAAAAGGTGGCCCGAAGAGGTCTTTGACGACACAAAAGAATCGCTCTGATATGGATAACGACCGTAAAGAAACGAGAGCTGATCTGAAGTATACAGGCAAGATCTCAGCGAGATCTCGGTTTCCCTCAGATAGGCAGTGGTTTCAGGAGCCGAACAGTTCCGCCGTTTTGATCATCCTGTCCGCCACCGGCACGCCGAAGGGGCACCGCCCCTCGCAGCCCCTGCAGCCGAGGCATGCGGACGCGGTCACATCCAGCGCCCGGTAATGCTCCAGGACGCTCTCCGGAACGGTGGGCTGGGCCACAGCCAGGTCGTAGAACTTGTTCACCATGGCGATGTCGATATCCGCGGGGCAGGGCTTGCAATGACCGCAGTAGGTGCATTGGCCGGAATAAGCATGGAGCGGCGCCGCGGCGATGACGGAGGCATAATCCTTCTTCTCCTCTGCGGCCGTCTCGTAGGCCACGGCGGCATCCACCTGTTCCTTCGTATCATACCCGCACAGGACGGACGCGACGCCAGGCCGCGTCAAAGCATAGTGGATGAGCTGGACCGGCGTAAAGGCGACTTTGAAGGGCGACTGCTCTGCGGTGAACAGCCTGCCGCCGAAATAGCATTTCATGACGGTCAGGCCCACGTTTTTCTCCTCGCACAGGCGATAGAACTCGGCTCGCTCCGGGTCGATGCCGGCAAGATCGTCATCATCATAGCCCTCGAACATGGTATCCAGGTCCTCGGTAGCGGGCCGCATGTCGAAGGCGGGGTTGATGCTGAAGAGGATCATCTCGACGAACCCGGTCTCCACCGCCAGCTTGCCGATGATCGGATTGTGAGTGGACAGGCCGATGTGCCGGACAGCGCCGCTGTCATGCAATTCGTGGACATAGTCCATAAAGGGGCTGTGTAAGACCCGCTCCCATTCCTCCCGGGAATCGATATAGTGGATCATGCCGAGGTCGATGTAGTCCGTATGCAGGCGGCGCAGCAGATCCTCGAAGGCGGGCTTCACGAACCGCATATCCCGGGTCCGGACATACTGGCCCTCCTGATAGGTGGAGCCGATGTGCCCCTGTACGTACCAGGACTCCCGACAGCCCTCCATCGCTTTGCCGATGATGTCTCTCGATTTTGGGTCCGGCATCCAGCAATCCACGATGTTGATCCCCTGCTGATGGGCGTATTTCAACAGCTCCACGGATTCCGCCGCCTCGTGCCGCTCCAGCCATTCGCCGCCGAAGCCGATCTCACTGACTTTCAGCCCGGTCTTTCCCAATATCCTGTGCCGCATGTTGACCTCCCGAGATAATCGTTGTTCCGCCCATGAGCGAGGCCCACTGCCGGGGCTGACCGTTCCGTGCTGTTCAGGCCTTGTCCACGCTGCGGGAGGCGCGGAGGGTGAGGCCGATGGCCGGGTCCTCGTAAACGAGGTCGCCGATGCGGACGGGCGCGTCCACGGAGATGGTCTTCAGGGCCGCCACCGCCGAGAGCAGGTGCTTTTTGGGGATGGGGGCGGTGCTGCGGACGCTGACCAGGGGCAGGACGCCGTCGTTCACCGCCACGCTGGTGGTGAGCACCCGGCGGGGGTCGGTGAGCTCCGTCTCCCCGTACCTGGCCCTTCACCTTGAGCCGGATCATCTCCGAGGGCATGCACCGCTTCATCTTCTTGCTGACGAGGACCCTCTCCCCCGCCGTGACGGTGAGCTTCTTATCCCGCCCGGGGAGGGTCACCCGCATGGAGAGGTAGGAGTCCTCCCCCGCCGTCACCTGCCGGGGCAGCACGTAGCGGATGCCGCCGGAGACGGACACGGGGATCATGTCTTTTTTCCCCTCACCGGTGAGGTAGGCGGCCGCGTGCTCCGCCGCCCGCTCGCCCTCCTCGCTGACCAGGTCCACGAGATCGTGGACGTGGAGGCCGTTGCCGCAGGAGAAGACGCCGGGGACGCTGGTCATGAGGTGCCCGTCCACCAGCGCGCCGCCGGTAATTGGGTCCATCTCGATGCCGCAGGCCTTGGCGAGCTCGTTCTCCGGAATGAGGCCCACGCTCAGCACCAGCACGTCGCAGGGAATGGTGCGCTCGCTCCCGGGGATGAACTGCCCCTTTTCGTCCACCTTGGCGGTGACCACCTCGGTGATATGGTCGTCCCCGTGGATGGCCGAGACGGTCTCGCCGAGGCACAGGGGGATATCGAAGTCCTCCAGGCACTGGCGCACGTTCCGGGGGAGCCCGGAGCAAAAGGGGAGCTTTTCCAGCACGCAGTGGACTTTGGCCCCCTCCAGGGTCATGCGCCGGGCCATGATGAGGCCGATGTCGCCGGAGCCCATGATGACCACGTTCTTGCCGAAGGAAAGGTTGCGCATGTTCATGAGGTACTGGACCACCCCCGCCGTGTACACGCCCGCGGGCCGGTGGCCGGGCACGGCGAGAGCGCCCCTCGTCCGCTCCCGACAGCCGGTGGACAGAATGATGGCCCCCGCCCGGACCTCGAAGAGCCCCTGGGGGGTGATATAGGTGACCACCTTTTCAGGCGTCAGGCCCACCACCATGGCGCCGGTGATAGCTTCCACCCCGGCGTCCCGGGCCATGTCGATGAACCGGGCCGCGTACTCGGGACCGGACATGGCGCTGCCGAAGCGCAGCACGCCGAAGCCGTCGTGGATGCACTGGTTCAGTATGCCGCCCAGGATGGGGTTCCGCTCCAGCAGGAGCACCCGCCCGACGCCCGCCTCCCGAGCCCGGACCGCCGCGGCCAGCCCCGCCGGACCGCCGCCGATGACGACAAGATCCGCTCGTTCCATACTCATTTCACCGGTCCTTTCACATAGCCCAGCAGGGGACGGTCCCCCCGCCGCTTGAGGTCGATGTCGCATGGGGCCTTGCCCTCGCTTAGCAGCATTTCGATGACCCGCTGGAAGCAGTAGCCGCCGTTGCACCGGCCCATGGTCACCCTGGTTCGGTTCTTCACGGCGATGACGCCCGTGGCGCCGATGGGGTTGTGAAGGGCCCGCTTCACCTCTGCCCGGGTCACGGTCTCGCACCGGCAGACCACGTCTCCGAAGTCCGGGTCCCGAGCGATCAGGGCCCGCTGCTCCTCTCTCGAAAGCTCCTCGAACCGGGGGATGCCCCGGTAGGTGGGGATGAAGTCTGGCTTTTCCTTGAGCTCCGTGTCCTCCGAGAGGATGCCCAGCACCATGTTGGCGATGGGCATGGAGGCGGTGATGCCCGGGGACTCGATGCCGATGAGGTTGATGAGGTGCTTCGCTTTGGGGCTGCGCTCGATGACGAAGTCGCCGAAGTTGGCCTCCCCCTTCTTCACCAGCTTGGGCCGGACCCCGGCGTAGGTGCCGATGACGGTCCGCATGTTGAGACCCGGCAGCAGGACCTCCGCCTCGGCCCGCAGCTGATCGAGGACCGGCTGAGTGGTGCCGTAGTCCTCGGGGGTGTCGATATAGTCGGCGCTGGGGCCGATGAGGATGTTCCCGTCCACGGTGACGGTCAGGTGGACGCCCAGGCCCCCCACGCCGGGCCGGGGCACCGGATACACGGGCATCTTCAAATTCCCCTTGTCCAGCAGGTAGTATTCCCCGCGGCAGGGGTAGATGGTGAAGGAGGGGTCCCCCGCCATGGCGGAGACCTTGTCGGAGAAGAGTCCGGCGGAGTTGATCAGCGTCCGGCAGGTCAGGGTGTGGGCCCCGGCCCGGACGGTGTACCCGTCCTCGGTGGCTGTGACGGCGGTGACGGGGCTGTTGAGGAAATACCGGACCCCGTTTTGGGTTGAAGCCTCCGCCAGGTGGATGGAATACAGGAAGGGGTTGAACACGGCGGTGTTCTTGGAGAGCATGGCCCAGGAGGCCGTGAGCCCCGGTTCGATGGCGCGGATGGCCTCGCCGTCGATGAGTTCCAGGCCCTTGACCCCGTTTTTCTCCCCCTGAGCGATGAGCTTGATAAGGGCCTGCTTGTCCGCCTCGTCGTAGCCCACCACCAGCTTGCCAGTCCGGTTGTAGGGGATGTCCAGAGCCGCGCACAGGCTCTCAAAACCCTCGCTGCCCTCCACGCAGAGTTTGGCCATGAGGCTGCCGTGCCGGTTGTTGAACCCGGCGTGGACCACGCCGCTGTTCCTGCCGCTGGTGCCCATGCCCACGTCCAGCTCCTTCTCCGCCACGGCCACTTTGAGGTCGTAGCGGCTCAGGGCGTAGGCGATGGCGCAGCCGACGCTGCCCCCGCCCACGATCAATACGTCAAAGGTTTCCATCACTTGCATGCCTCACTTAACACATGTTCCGCGTCCTCCAGGGTGAAGGGCGCATAGCCGCCCGCCGGGGTCTCGCCCCAGGGCAGGGCGTTCTTCGCCAGCTCGGAAATCACCTCAGCCTCAGGCGTGAAGCCCAAAGCTTCCGTCAGATTGACGGGCAGGCCCAGGCCCCGGAAGAAATCTTCGAGACCGGCCGCCGCGTCCTCGCTCCCAAACAGCTTGCAAAGGGAATCCAGCTTCCCCGCGTCGTCCTGGGGGGCGATGAAGCGGAGGTAGGCCGGTAAAATGGCCGCCATGCCCGCCCCGTGGGGGATGTTGTATTTGGCCGACACCGCATGCTCCAGCATATGGCACAGCCAATTCTCCTCATGGCCCACGCCGAGGAGCAGGGACATGGCCAAAATGCTGGCCCACATCAGGTTGCTCCGGGCGTCTAAATTGTCAGGCTGCTCCACGGCCACGGGGGCCCATTTATGTACTGCCTCCAATATGCCCAGGGACATGTTGTCGCTGACGTCCACCGCCTTCGTCCTGTGGAGATACTGTTCCAATACGTGGGAGAAGATGTCCGCCGCGCCCATGGCCGTCTGCTTCTTGGGCAGGGTCAGGGTCAGCGTGGGATCGCAGATAGAGAAGGTGGGCCGCACGGCGGGGTGGGAGCAGATCATTTTCTGCTGGCCCAGCCGGTCCGTCACCACGAAGCTCTCGTTGCTCTCGGAGCCCGTGGAGGCGATGGTCACGATGAGGCCGATGGGGTACGCCCCGTTCTCCGCCTGCTTCTCTCCGCTGACGTAGGCCCACACGCCCTCAGGGCAGGGGTTCTTGGCGAGCAGCGCCACGCCCTTGCAGGTGTCGATGACGGAGCCGCCGCCCACGCCCACCACCATGTCGCAGCCCGCCTCCGCAAAGAGGGCCGCCGCATCGTCGATCTGCTCCGCCCGGGGGTTGGCCGTACAGGCGGCGTGGAGGTAAAAGGGGATGCCTCGCTGCTCAAGGCCGGTCAGCAGCTCATCCAGCACCGGCAGCCGCACGTCGGCGTAGGTGCAGACGAAGACCTTTTTGGGCTTGAGCTCCGCCGCGTACTCGGCACAGCGGCTGCTCTCCCCGGGGCCGAAGATGATCCGGGTGGGGAACACGAAGGAAAAAGGGGCATAGGACATAGGTCAATCTCCTTTCGCCGGGGAAGGTTCGCGGACGGCGCAGGCGCCCAACACGATGCAGAACACCAGCGCGCCGCAGAGGATATACAGCCACCGGGGGGAATGGGGGTACAGGGCGGCGCAGAGGGCCGTCACCACGATGCCCAGCCCGGAGGACACCAGATTCGCCAGGGCGTAGACCCCGCTTTGGTATTCGCTGCTGGTGTACACAGCGAGGGCCCCGTCCACCTCGCTCTTGAGCATGCCGTACCCAAGAGACATGACGAGGGTGGCGGCGACGGCGAGGCTATAGACCCCGGCGGGGATGACCACCATGGCGATGAGGCCCAGCAGCGTCACGAGGCCGCTCATGCGCACCCCGAAGATCAGGCCCTTGCGGCCGAAGAGGGGGTTGATGAGGATCATGGCAAAGAGCATGCCCCCGTAGTAGACGCTGCCCAGCACGGAGGTCTGCATGGCGTCCATGGCGAGGCGGTCCGTGAAGTATGGCACGAAATAGAGGCTGTAGTTGGAGCCCAGGTTCATGTACACGTAGAAGAGGATATTGATGAGGACGAACAGCAGGGCCGTCCGGTTCCTGAGCAGGAAGGTCATGGCGTCCCCGTAGGGCTTATACGCCTCCTTGAAGAAGGCGGAGAGGCCCTTCCCGGCGCTGGCGGCGCGGATCTTCTCCCCGATGCCGGTCTCCTTGAGGAGCATGTTCCGAAACAGGATCATGCCGGTCATCATGAGGAAGGAGATCAGGAGGAACGCCCGCTCCGTGGACACCAGGCCGTATTTGTTGACCAAAATGCCGCCCAGGGGGATCAGCAGGCCCGCCGCCACGGTGATGATGTTGAACAGGTTGAAGGCCACGATCCGGCTCTCCTCGTCGCTGTCCTCGATCATCACGAGGTAGTAGGCGATGGACATGATCTTGTTGCTGTTGAACAGGATCACCGCCAGGAGGGCGAAGAAGAAGTTTTTGCTGAACAGGTAGACAAGCGGCGGCAGGGCGGAGGACAGGAGGTCAAAGACGAAGGTGGCCCGCTTCCGGCCCATTCGGTCCACCACCGGGGCGGAGACGAAGCTGAAGAGGAAGGACGCCACCGTGCCTGCCACCATGAGCTTGCCCAGGGCGGTGTCGGTGAGGCCGATCTCCTTCAAATAGAGGCTGATGTAATAGGTGTAGAAGGTGTAAGGGATGCCCCACAGGGGGTGAAAGGCGATGCACACCCGGGCGTTGCCCTTCAAACACCCGAAGTAGCCGCCGATGCGCTGAAGGATCGTCTTCTTCACAGGCCCAGCCTCCCTATGATCCCTGCGTTCACAGTCCGCACCCGGTCCCAGATGGGGTCAGGCACGTCGCTCTCCCCCGCCTGGGCCGCCGTCAGGGCGCCTGCGAGAGCCGCGATGGTGTCCGTGTCGCCCCCCAGGGAGGCCCCCAGGGAGATGGCTTCATAGGCGCTGCCTTTCGCCGCCAGGAACAGGGCGAAGACAGCCCCGCACACGTCCGCGGAGGGGAGGCCCGTGCCCCACAGGTCGTAGAGCCGATGGAAGAGTTCCTCCCTCGATAGGTCGCCCCAGGACGCCGCCTCACGGATGCGGGCGGCGGAGGACGCGGCGCAGCCCTGCCAAGGGGCCAGAGCCGCCGTCAGGGGGCCGTTCTCCAATGCCGCGGCGATCACCTCCGCCACGGTGCCGCCGCGAAGGGCGGTCAGCAGGGCCGCCCCGTAGCAACCCGCCGCCTCCAACGCTTCGGAGGTGTTGTGGGTGGGCAGCAGGGCGATTCGAACGTTCTCCCGCAGCCGGTCCATGGTTTGGTCCGGGTCGAAGCACACCGCCGCCGGGGTGCGCATGATGCCGCCGCAGGTGGTGCCCCCGCCGGTGGTGGCGGGGTCCGCCCCGTTCTCGATGGCGGTCAGCGCCTTGAGGGAGCTGGGGCCGATATAGTGCTTCTCCACCGCGCCGGTCTCCCGGACCCAGGCGAGGAGCCCCTCCACCGTGTCGGAGACGGTCACCGCGCCGCGGCTCCGGTACCGCTCCAAAAGATAGGCCACCTGCTCCGTGTCGTCGGTGACGGAGCCGGGAACGAGGTCCCCGTGGTTCTGGGAATCCTCGGCCCGCAGCAGGTCCCGGATGCCGCCGGGGAAGCGGCGCGCGATGTCCGCCCGGGTCATAAACTCCGTGGCCATGCCCAGGGCGTCCCCGCAGGCGAAGGCGGCGAGACAGGCCCGTATGCGGCTTTGCGTGTCAGCTGAAGTGCTCACAGAGGAACTCGTACCCCTTTCTGATCTTCTCCTGGGTATCTGAAAGATAAAACTTGTAGGCGGGCTCCAGGGTGTAGTAGCCCTGATAATCGCCAAGGGCGTCCTTCACGTTGGCCCAGTCCGTGTCCCCCTCCCCGGCGGGCAGGTGCTTCACGGCGCCCAGATAGTCGCTCATGTGCAGGTGACAGGGCGGGCAGGCGCGGATGAAGGCGGAGGGGAAGATCC
>CADCNE010000087.1 GCA_902802805.1 uncultured Eubacteriales bacterium | reverse complement strand
CCCGCCGCGAACACGGCGGGGGGCGTTGGCATTAATCCTCTTGCAGCTCTCCACCTTGCAGTCGAGGACCCTGAGCGGGTTCTTCTCGAGCCGCACCTGGCAGTCCTCGCAGAGCTCCTCCCGGTGCCCGGCAAGATACTCCTTCAGCGCCGCCTGGTATTTATCCCGGCACTTGGGGCAGCCGATGGAGTTGAGCTTCACGGTCAGGTCTTTTGCGCCCATGGCGGTGAAGATGTCCCAGGCCAGGGAGATGACCTCCGCGTCCGCGCTGGGCTCCGGCGCGCCGAAGCACTCCACGCCGAACTGGTGATGCTCCCTAAGCCGCCCGGCCTGGGGCCGCTCATAGCGGAACACGGGGCAGTTGAGATAGTAGACCTTCATGGGCATGGCCTCCGCAAAGAGCCCGTGCTCCACGAACATTCGCACGGTCCCCGCCGTGCCCTCGGGCTTCAGGGTGATGCTGCGCCCGCCCTTATCGTTGAAGGTGTACATCTCCTTCTGCACCACGTCCGTGGTGTCGCCCACGGAGCGCAGAAACAGCTCCGTATGCTCGATGACCGGGGTGCGGATCTCCTTGAAGCCGCAGCGGGCCGTGAGGTCGCGGATCAACGCCTCCACGTACTGCCAGCGATAGCTCTCCGCCGGGGTAACGTCCCGGGTGCCCTTAGGTGCCTGATATGCCATATTCTTTCCTCCTGTATGAAAAAACGGCCCCGTCCATACGAGGGACGGAAGACCGCGGTGCCACCCTGATTAAGCGAAAAACGCTTCACTCTCGTTCCTAACGCGAACCACACGGCGGGCCATTTCCTGCCCGCGGCTCCCGGATGTCCTTCGAGGCGTTCTCTCCGTTCGGCTCCCACCGTCCCGAACTCGCTTGGGGATCATCCCGCCCTTACTCTTCCGTTCTTAGCCTTTGCTGTAGTATACCCGCCTTTTCGGCGATTGTCAATCGGAAAAGAGCCGTTTTTTCTCCGCGAAGAGCTTCTCCTGTTTGCCGTACCAGCTGGGCACGTCCTTGGGGCTGGGCAGCCGCTCCACCCGCGCCCCCGCGCCGTAGACCCGCTTGGTCATGGCCCCGGCCCCGTGGGAGAGGATGCTGACGGTCTCCTCCATCATGTCGATATTATAGACGCATTCGGTTCTGGGCTTGGCGTAGCCTACGTTCTCCAGGTTCCCCTGCATGTACTTCTGCCGGTACATGTAGTAGGGCTTCATGCCCATTTCCCGGGCCGCCTCCGCCCCCAGGCGCACCATCTCCTCCACCGCCGCGCCGTCGGGCAGAGGGTACTCCTCCAGCCGTGCCTTCAGCCGGGAGGAGTGCTTGATGGCCAGGGTGTGGACCGTCAGATTTTCCGGGTCGAACCGTTTCACGGCTTCCAGGGTGCGGGCGAAGTCCGCCACATCCTCCCCCGGCAGGCCCGCGATCAGGTCCATGTTGATGCAGTCGAACCCCTCCTCCCGCGCCAGCTCATAGGAAGCAGCGATATCCGCCGCCGTGTGGAAGCGGCCGATGGCCTGCAGCGTCCTGTCGTTCATGGTCTGGGGGTTGATGCTGATGCGGCTGACGCCGTGATCTCGAAGTACCCGGAGCTTCTCCCGGGTGATGGTGTCGGGCCGACCCGCCTCCACGGTGAACTCGTGGCCATATAGGCCGTAGGCCTCGTCCAGCGCTGTCAGGACCCGGTCCAGCTCCCCGGCCGGCAGGACCGTGGGGGTGCCGCCGCCGAAGTAGAAGGTGCGGACCTGGAAACCTGTTTCGTGTAGGAGCTCCGCGCCCTTCTGGATATCCAGGATCAGGTGATCCGCGTATTCGGTCAGCACCCCTTCCTTCTTCGCCACCTCCGCTCCAAAGGAGCAGTAGAGACACCGGCTGCGGCAGAATGGGATGTGCAGGTACACGGAGGCGCTTTTCGGCGTCACGGACTCGATATGGGGCCGCTGGACGTCTGTGATCTCCTCCACCAGCGATTGCTTCTCCGGGGACACGGTGAACAGCTCCCTAAAGGAGCGCCTGGCCTCCGCCTCCCCCTGCCTCCCCGCGATCTCCCGAAACAGCTTGGTGGGTCGGATGCCCGTCAGGGACCCCCAGGGCGTGGCCACCGGATACAGCTCCTGCATGACCTGATAGACGCACAGCTTCAACGCCCGTTTCTGCTGCCGCTTCACGTCGAGGGCGTCAAGGCCCGCCTGGATAGGCACGATCCTCTCCACATGCCGGGGCATGGCGAGGCACCTGGCCTCACCATGATACAGGATGACGTAGAGCTTCAGCTCCGCCTCGGGGGCATAGGAAAGGATGTCCGTCTGCCCCAGAAACAGACGGACTTCCTCGGTCATGTCGTTAAAAAAGCCTTTGGCGTTGGTGATCAGCTGAACCATGGGTGATCCCGATAGGCGTTCATGGGGTTGAATCGCTTTTCATGGTCGATGGTGGTGCTCTCCTCATGGCCGGGGTACACCGTGTACCCGTCGAGGGCGTACAGCTTTTGGAACAGGGAATCCATCAACTCCTTGATGTCGCCGCCCAGGTCAGTCCGGCCCACGCTCTCGCAGAAGAGGGTGTCGCCGGTGAAGACTGTCTTTTCCGCGTCCACGGCGAAGCACACGCCGCCCTTGGTGTGGCCGGGGGTCTCCAGCACCCGGAAGGTGAGGCCGCCCGCTTCGATTATATCCCCCTCATGGAGGAACGCGTCGGCGGTGCAGGGCGTGAGGCCGTAGCTCATGGCGGCGAAGTAGCTGGGCTTGCCCGCAGCCATGTCGGCGTCCGCCGGGTGGATATACACCTTCGCCCCCGTCCGCTTCCTAAGGTCCGCCGCGCCCCACACGTGGTCGAAGTGGCCGTGGGTCAGCAGGATATGGGTACAGGAAAGGCCCTCCTTTTGTAGGCGGTCATAAATGATGCCAGCGTCCGCCGGGTCGAAAATTGCGCAGGTGGGGCTGCCCTCCTTGTAGACGATATAGGAATTGGCCATGACGGGGCCGCAGGGTATGGCGATGATCTGCATCAGAACTCCTTTCGGCTGTTGAGAAGGATGGTGAAGGGGCCGTCGTTTATGAGCGATACCTGCATGTCGGCCATGAAGGTGCCGCTTTCCACGGCCACTCCTCCCTCCCGTATATAGGTCTTGACGGTCTCAAAGAGGGGCTTCGCCTTCTCGGGGCGCTCGGCGGTGATGTAGCTGGGCCGACGGCCATGGCGGGCGTCCCCCGCCAGGGTAAACTGGCTGACGGCCAAAATGCTGCCGCCCACATCGCCTACGGATCTATTGGGTACCCCATTCTCGTCGTCGAAGACGCGCAACCCCACGCACTTGTCGGCGATATACCGGGCGTCCTTCTCCGTGTCCCCCACCTCCACGCCCACGAGGACCATGAGGCCCTTCTCAATGGACGCGGTAACTTCGCCCCCGATGGAGACGGAGGAACTGAGCACTCTCTGCACGACAGCTCGCATATGGTTACCTCCCGTTGACCCGCCGCACTTCGATGACGGATTTCAGCTTTCTCAGGTTGGACATGATGTGGTTGAGCTGTTCCGTGCCCGAGACCACGAAGGTCACCAGCATGGTGGCCACGCCGTCAGCGGAAGTCTGGGCGTTCATGTCCGAAATATATACGTTCATGGTGGTGAGGAGCCGGCTGACCTCCAGGAGGGAGCCGGTCTTGTCCACCACGTGGATATACACCGTGGCGGAGAACTCCTCCGTGGAGGAGGCGGCCCATTCCACGGGCACGAACCGCTCCGGCTCCAGGGAGAGGCGGGGCATGTTCCGGCAGTCGGCGCGATGGATGGACACGCCCCGGCCCCGGGTGATGTAGCCCACGATCTTGTCCCCGGGCAGGGGATTGCAGCAGTTGCTGAAGTGGACGGACATGCCCGGGTCTCCAGCCACGATGATGCCGTTGACGGGCTTGCGTTTGTTCTGGGCGGCGGGCTTCTGGGACGCGGCAGGCGCATCGACGGCGCTCTGCAGCCGCTCCTGCATCTCCTCCAGCTTGTCTGCCTTCCGCTTCATCTCCATGAGCTTATGGAGGACCTGCCCCGAGGAGATGCCGCCGTAGCCGATGGCGGAATAGAGCTCGTCCACGGAGGGCAGAGTGAGGCGCTTCAAAATGTCGCCGTAGAACTCCGGCTTCATGAGAGCGGTGATGTCCACGGCCTGGCGCTTGGCGGCGTCCTCCAGCATCTCCCGGCCCTTCTGGATGTTCTCCTCCCGGTTGGCCTTCTTGAACCACTGCTTGATCCGGTTTTTGGCGGATTGGGTCTTGACGATGTTCAGCCAGTCCCGGCTGGGGCCCGGCTGGGTGTTGGAGGTGATGATCTCCACCACGTCGTTGGTCTTGAGCACGTAGTCGAGGCGGACCATGTTCCCGTTGACCTTGGCGTGCTGGGTATGGTGGCCTACGTTGGTGTGGATGCGGTAGGCGAAGTCGAGGGGCGTGCTGCCGATGGGCAGGTCCAGAATCTCCCCCTTGGGCGTCAGCACGTAAACGTACTCGCCCAGGTAGTCCTTCACCACGTTCTCGGCAAACTCCGAGTTGTCCTCGCTGTTGTCCTTGGCCTCCTCCACCACCTGACGGAGCCAGCTGGTGCGCTTGTCCATCTCCGTCTGGACCGTCCGCCCCTCCTTGTACATCCAGTGAGCGGCCACGCCGTATTCCGCGGTCTCGTGCATCTCATGGGTGCGGATCTGCACCTCGAAGGGGATGCCGTTCTTGTTCATGAGGGTGGTGTGCAGCGACCGGTACAGGTTGGGCTTGGGCATGGCGATATAGTCCTTGAACCGGCCCGGCAGGGGCTTCCACTCGGCGTGGATGATGCCCAAAGCGGCGTAGCAGTCGTTCACCGTGTTCACGATGACGCGGATGGCGATGAGGTCGTATATCTCGCTGATGCTGGCGTTGTTCCGCTGCATCTTGCGGTAGGTGGACCAGAGATGCTTGGGGCGGCCGGAGAGCTCGGCGTCGATGCCTGCCTCCTTCATGAGCTCCTTCATGCGCTCCATGGCGGTGCCGAGGAGCTTCAGCCGCTCCTCCTGCTGGCGGGAGACCAGGCTTCGGATGCGCTCGTATTCCTCGGGCATCAGGTACTTGAAGGACAGGTCCTCTAATTCGCTCCTGAGGACGCCGATGCCGAACCGGTGAGCAAGGGGCGTATACACCTCCAAGGTCTCTTTGGCCTTTCGGATCTGCTTCTCCCGGGTGCAGTATTCGAGGGTGTGCATGTTGTGGAGCCGGTCCGCGAGCTTGATGATGACCACCCGCACGTCGTCGGCAATGGCCAGGAAGAGCTTGGTCAGGTTCTCATTCTGCTCCTGCTTCTTGGTGACGTACTCCTTCTGCCCGGACCGGGTCAGCTTGGTGACGCCGTCCACCAGGTGGGCTACCTCCGGGGAGAACCGCTTGGCGATCTCGTCCACGGTGATGTTTCTCCCGTCCTCCACCGTGTCGTGGAGCACTCCGGCGATGACCGTGGCGGCGTCCATGCCCATGTCCAGCAGGTATTCCGACACGGCGATGGGATGGACGATGTAGGGTTCGCCGGACTCCCGCTTCTGGTCCCCATGGACAGCAGAAGCAAAGGCCACGGCTTCCTCCATGGTCTTCCCCTTCTCCGGGCCGAATTTGGCGCTGAATTTTTGGAGCAGTTCTTCCTTTGCCATCCTGTCGAAAGAGGGATCAACGCTGCCGCTGATCCCTGTCACCTTCCTGTATTCGATTAGTACTTGAGAATGGTGCCCACCTCGTAGTCCTTCAGGGCTTCGCGGCCGGGCAGGTCCGTAAGCTCGATGGCGAAGCAGCAGGCCGCCACGACGCCGCCGGCCTTCTCGCACAGCTTGGCGCAGGCGAGGGCCGTGCCGCCGGTGGCCAGCAGGTCGTCCACCACGGCCACGCGCTGACCGGGCTGCACGGAATCGATATGCATATGGAGCTCATCGGTGCCGTACTCAAGGCCGTACTGATAGCTGACGGTGGTATAGGGGAGCTTGCCGGGCTTGCGGGCGAGGACCATCCCCACGCCCAGGGCGTAGGCCACGGAGGCGCTGAAAATGAACCCCCGGGCTTCCGGCGCGATGATCAGGTCGATATTCTTGTCCCGCAGGAAATCCGCCATTTTATCCACCATCTCGTGGAAGGCGTCCGCATTCCCCAAAAGGGGCGTGATGTCCCTAAAGAGGATGCCCTCCTTGGGAAAATCGGGGATCGACCGTACGTAGTCCTTGAGTTCCATAGTTTACCTCCTTATGGGCTGCTGCCGTGTGAACAGGGCCCTGAATAAATGACTTTCCGAGCAGCTGCGGGGGGAAGAAACGAGCCAGGCTGTTCGCCGTGCGTTCCAACGCCTCCCTATCCTTCTTTGACGCTGCTCGCAAAAAAGCAGATTCGATTATACTATATTCGGGGCAAGATTGCAAGCTTTTCCGGGGAGAAAGGCCATAGCAAATGAGCTCGCAGGAGGATCGGCCCCGAAAGTCGTTTCGCTGCAGGGCGCATACAGCATCCGCCTGTCCCGCGTGGAGCCATCGCCCATAGTCACCGCCCTGGGAGAATCCCACCAGGCGCAGACGGTCATACCCGTCAGACAGGTAGCCCGACACGTGCTTCTTTCCCTGGCCCAGGTAGGCGACGCCGCTGAGGCCCCCGTGCACCCGGAATCGTGGCTCCGGATTCCCCTGGCCGAAGGGGGCGAAGGCCCGCAGCTCGTCGCAAAGCTCCACGGTGCATGCTAAAAGGGGCAGGGTCTCCTCGTAGAGGACGCTCTTCTGGGGCGGACCGTCGGGCCGCTGACGGGCATATGCTTCCCGCAGGATGGCCCGCACCGGCTCCACCTCCTCTGCCCGCAGGGTCAGGCCCGCAGCCCCGGCGTGGCCGCCGTAGCGGATATAGTGGTCTTTGGCCTCCGACAGCATGGTGTAGAGGTCGATCTCCGGGATGCTCCGGGCTGAGCCCGTGTAGACCCCGGGCTCCACCTCCGTGAGCAGGATCACGGGCTTATAGAAAAGCTCCACCAGCCGGGCCGCCACGATGCCGATGACGCCCACGTTCCAGCCCTTGCCGGACAGCATCAAAAAGCAGTCCTCCCCGCCCTCCGGTTCCATGCCGAGGCAATCCGCCAGTATCCGCTGCTCCTCGTTGCGCCGGGCCTGGTTGTCCTCGTTCAGCGCCATGGCCAGCCGCCTTGCCTCATCGGGATCGTCTTCGATCAGCAGCCGAAAAGCCGTATCGGCGTTGCCCATGCGCCCGGCGGCGTTGAGCCGGGGCGCGATGAGAAAGCCCAGGGTGGTCTCCGTGACGGGGCCATCCCCGGCGGAGGCGGCGTCCAGCAGGGCGGAAAAGCCCGTCTGCTGGCGGACGAGGGGCAGGCCTCGGGTGACCAGCGTTCGGTTGCACAGGGTCAGGGATACCACGTCCGCCACGGTGGCCACGGCCACGAAGGGCAGGTACGCCTCTCCCCCGCTCTCCTCCAGGGCGCAGGCCAGGAGCCAGGCCACGCCTGCGCCGCACAGGTCCCCCACCCGGTCCCGAAAATCACCCTCGGAGACGGAAACGAGGGCGTCCGCCTCCGGCAGGTCCTCCCCGCTCCGATGGTGGTCCGTCACGATGACGGTCATGCCCAGGGATTTAGCCAGAGCCGCTTCCCGGAGGGCGGAGATGCCGTTGTCCACGGTAATTAGGACCTCTACGCCCTCCTCCGCCAGTTTGTGAACGGCGGTCTCGTTGAGGCCGTAGCCCTCTCTGTGACGGGAGGGGATATAGCAGAAAACGTCCGCCCTTAGCTTCCTCAAACACCGGTACAGGATGGCGCAGGCGCAGACGCCGTCGGCGTCGTAATCCCCATAGACGCATATCTTCTTTCCGTCCCGAACGGCCTCCCGAATGAGCCTTGCCGCTTCGTCCGCGCCCCGCATCTCCCGCCAGTCAGGCAGGAGCTGGGCCTCGGGGTGCAGGAAGGCTTCGATCTGCTCAGGCGTGGCAAGCCCCCGGCGCAGCAGGGCGCGAACAGCCACGGGCGACAGGCCGAAGCGGGCGGACAGGCTGTCCACCTTCAGGGGATCGTATATGGTGAGATCGGTGCAAACGAATTCCATAGGCCCATTGTAGCGAAAAAGGGTCTCTCCCGCAAGAGGGAGAGACCCAAAGGATGCGATTTGTGTTTAGCAGGCCAGCTCGGCGGTATCGCGGGCGATGGCCATCTCCTCGTCCGTGGGGATGACGAAGACCTTGACCTTGCTCTCGGGTTTGGAGATGCAGATCTCCTCGCCGCGGGGGCCGTTCCGGTTGTACTCTACGTCGGGAACGATGCCCAGGAACTCCATATTGGCCAGGACCTTCTCCCGCACGCCCTTGTCGTTCTCGCCGACGCCCGCGGTGAACACGATGGCGTCCACCCCGCCCATGGCGGCGGCGTACGCGCCGATGTACTTCTTCACGGCATACACGAACATGTCGAGCCGCTCTTCTTGTTCATGATGGTGTCCATCTCGGCGGCGGTGATGTTCATCCGCTTCATGAGATAGGGCAGGATGGCGGGGTCGATGCTGCCGCAGCGGGTGCCCATGGGCAGGCCCTCAAGGGGCGTAAGGCCCATGGAGGTGTCCACGCACACGCCGGCCACGGAGCAGGAGATGGAGGAACCGTTGCCCAGGTGGCAGGTGATGACCTTGGCGTTGGGATCGCCCAGGAGCTTCAGAGCCCGGCCCGTCACGTACTTGTGGGAGGTGCCGTGGAAGCCGTAGCGGCGGACGCCGTACTGCTTGTAGAGCTCATAGGGCAGGGCGTACATGAAGTGGGAGGGCTCCATGCCCTGGCCCCAGGCGGTGTCGAACACGCCCACCATGGGGGTGTTGGGCAGGGCGGCCTGACAGCCGGCGATGCCCATCAGGTTGGCGGGGTTGTGGAGCGGTCCCAGGGGGATGCACTCCTCCATGGCCGCGATGACGTCGTCGTTGATGATGACGGAGCCGGAGAACTTCTCACCGCCATGGACCATGCGGTGACCGACGGCGGCGATCTCGGACATATCCTTGATGACGCCCACCTTGGCGTCGGTCAGGATGTCGAGGACCATCTTTATGGCCACTTCGTGGTTGGGCATGTCCTTCTGGATCTCCACCTTGTCGCCGCTGGCGGGCTTGTAGGTGAGCATGCTGCCGTCGATGCCGATGCGCTCGCAGAGGCCCTTGGCGATGACGGTCTCGGTGTCGATGTCGATGAGCTGATACTTGAGGGAGGAGCTGCCGGCGTTGATGACGAGAATATTCTTCATACTGCCTCCTTATCTATTATGCTTCGGCCTTCATGCCCTGAGCCTGGACGGCGGTGATGGCCACCAGGGAGACGATGTCCTCCACGGAGCAGCCGCGGGAAAGGTCGTTGATGGGGGCGGCAAAGCCCTGGCTGACGGGGCCGATGGCCTCCGCGCCGCCCAGACGCTGGACCAGCTTGTAGCCGATGTTGGCGGCCTGCAGGTCGGGGAAGATCAGGATGTTCGCCTTGCCGGCCACAGGGCTGCCGGGGCACTTGAGGTTGCCAACCTTCGCCACCAAGGCGGCGTCGGCCTGCATCTCACCGTCCACGCAGAGCTCGGGGTTCAGCTCCTTCACCTTGGCGGTGGCGGCGGCGACCTTGTCCACATACTCGTGCTTGGCGGAGCCTCTGGTGGAGAAGCTCAGCATGGCCACGCGGGGCTCCTTGAAGTCCAGCAGGACCTTGGCGTTCTCCGCGGTGCAGAGGGCAATCTCGGCCAGCTGATCGGCGTCGGGGTTGATGTTGATGGCGCAGTCGCCGAAGAGGATGGTGCCGTCCTCGCCGTAGGACTTGTCCTGCACCTGCATGATGAAGAAGCTGGAGATGGTCTTGATGCCGGGCTTCATCTTCACGATCTGGAGGCCCGGACGGAGGGTGTTGCCGGTGGTGTTGATGGCGCCGGAGACGAAGCCGTCGGCCTTCTTATCCTTCACCATCATGGCGGCGTAGAACAGCGGGTCCTTCATGGTGACGGCGGCCTTGGCCATGTCCACGCCCTTGGCTTTGCGCATCTCATAGAACTTTTCCACATAGGCGGGATAAAGCTCATGATTCTCGGGATCGATGATGTCGATGCCGCTGATGTCCGCGCCGTATTTCTCGGCGATGGCGGCGATCTTCTCGGGCTTGCCGAACAGGGTGACATCCGCGAGGCCCTGGTCCCGGATGATGGCGGCGGCCTGGACGGTGCGCTCCTCTTCACCCTCGGGGAGCAGGATGTGCTGCTTGTTGGCTTTGGCTTTGGCTTTGATGCCTTCGATCAATGATGACATGTCGTTTTAACCCTCCAAAATAAATTTCTATTCGATTCTACCACAAACGGAAGAATAATGGTATACTTATTTTCAGAAAAAAGGCCATATATTTCATTTGGCGGCAAAGGAGCGTTCAAAACATGCGTGTCGTAGGCGTCATCGCGGAATACAACCCTCTGCACAACGGGCATATCTATCATCTCGAACAGGCGAAGCGGAAGACCGGCGCGTCCTATTGCATCGTGATCATGTCGGGCAACTTCGTCCAGCGGGGGGAGCCCGCCTGCACGGACAAGTTCACCCGGGCCCAGTGGGCGCTGGAAGCGGGGGCGGATCTGGTGATCGAGCTCCCCACGGTGTTCGCCAACGCCTCGGCGGAGCGGTTCGCCGAGGGGGCGGTGCGGCTCCTGCACGCCACGGGCCTCGTGACGGACCTCGCTTTCGGGGCGGAGCAGGGGGACATCGGCAAGCTCAGCCAGCTGGCCGAATACCTGGCCGATGAGCCGCCGGAATTCAGATCCTACCTGCAGTATCATCTGAAGATGGGCGACAGCTACCCCCGGGCCAGGTACGAAGCCCTGCAGGATATGGGCGCCGATCCGGAGCTCCTCGCCGAGCTGGTGAAGCCCAACAACATCCTGGCCATGGAGTATCTGCGCTCATTGCGCAAGTACGCCCCGGAGATCTGCCCCGTGCCCATCGAGCGCATCGGCGGCGGATACAACGACGAGTATCTCACCGGCGAATACTCCTCCGCCACCGCCATTCGCGCCGCCATCCGGGAGGGGAACAAGCAGGTCCTCTCCACCATGCCCCTCTTCGTGTCCGGGGCCATGCAGTTCGATCCCCAGTTCCCCCTGACCGTCAACGACGTGGGCGACATGATGCTCTATAAATTCCGGCTCATGAGCGTGGAGGATGTGCAGCGGCTGCCCGACGTGCGGGAGGGCTTTGAGCAGAATCTGCTGAAGGCGGCCCGGACGGCTGTGGACGGGGACAGCTTCTTTGAGGCGGTGAAGACCAAGCGGTACACCATGGCCCGGGTCAAGCGCATCGGC
>CADCNE010000086.1 GCA_902802805.1 uncultured Eubacteriales bacterium | reverse complement strand
CGACGGCGCTGTTGTCCTGTTCAGGAGTCCGGATCTCTATAACTGGGAGTATGTGTCGACCCTCGATCAGGGCGGCGGGGAATATGGATATATGTGGGAGTGCCCGGATCTGTTCCGCCTGGGAGATACGGATTTCATTCCGATCCTGCCTATGCAGATGACCGCGAAGGGAAATGAGTTCCACGCCGAAGTGGTTTATGATCTTCCGAAGCATCAGCTTCGATTCCTCGATCTTGTTCTGGGGCTCGGTGGGATAGATGACCTCCACCAGATTGGTCTTCTGCTTGGCCCAGTCGTACAGGTTCATGACCGACTTTACCTCGTCGGACCACTGGACGATCAGGGGCTGCCCCGTCCAGCCGCAGCCGGACCAGCTGCCCTTGCCGCTGCGGTTCCCCTTCTTCAGGGCGCCGATACCGAACTTCTCCACCACGGACATCTTGTACTCGGTCAGATTTAGCTCCGAAGCCGCGGACAGGTTCCGGTAGTTGTTGCCCCTAAAGGTCAGCACACCTTCCACCTGGGCGTAGGCGTCGGCTTCGCCGAACTCGATCTCTTCCGTCCGCCGGTAGCTGCCGGCGTCCACGTCCTTGCCGTCCACCTGCAGATGGGGCACGTAGCCGTACCGCTCCGGGTTGCTGTTGCTCACGTAATGGGGCGTGGGCTTGGGCGTGGGGGTCGGCGTGGGGGTCGGCGTGGGCGTGGGGGTCGGCGTAGGCACCGGGGTCGGCGTCTCCTTGGCGAAGATCTGGAAGATGCCGCCCTTCTTGGTCTGCTCGGTGCTCTGGATGGGCTCGGCGCCGGGGGCGGCGCTGCCGCCGGAGAAGATGGACACCAGGAGCAACACCAGCACGCCTATGGCCAGCACCAGCAGCGCCACCACCAGGAAAAACCGGGGATGGATGATGAGGCGCCTGCGCTTCCAATGCTTTTTCTTCTTTTTCGTTGCCATGAATGGCCTCCTTGTAACGTCCCCGGTCATGCACCGCGGGTCGGTCCGGTATGCGGGGATATGCGCATTTTTTGGGGCGTAAAATTTTTACTGATCCTTGGCGTGATTCTCCGGTTCCATGGGGCTCTCAAACCCGCATCTTGCGGCTTTTTGCCCGGTATGGTCCACATATGGGGGTAAAAAACGAATGTTTATACTCCCGCACCATGATCGTTGTTTGCATTGTAACAGTTGGATTTGAACATGGTTTTATGGAATTGTAAACAAGCTACATATAAAATGTGCATATTCTATGACCGCATAATCTTACATTTTTCGACATAAATATACATTCCTCAGACAAAGAAAACATCGGCTTCGCCAGGCTGTCAAGATGGGTGTCAGAAGCGGCGTTCTTCTCCCCGAAGCTGTGCTCCGCACTGCGAGCGGGAGAAAACACCGCTAATTTGCGGCGTCCGAATAAAAAGAAATGGCGCTCCAAAGCGCCATTTCGTCCTGTTGATCATTTAGCCGATACGTCCGCCGCAAATGGTCTGGCGCCCATATCGGCAGCCTCTTCCTATACGTTAAATCTAAAGACCACTACGTCCCCGTCCTTCATGACGTAGTCCTTGCCCTCCGATCGGATAAGGCCTTTGTCCTTGCAGGCCTGCATGGTGCCGTTTTGTACCAGGTCGTCGTAGGAGACCACCTCGGCCCGGATGAAGCCCCGCTCGAAGTCCGTGTGGATCTTCCCGGCGGCCTGGGGGGCCTTGGTGCCCTTCTGGATGGTCCAGGCCCGGACCTCCTTGGGTCCGGCGGTGAGGAAGGACATGAGGCCCAACAGGTCGTAGCAGGTGGCGATGAGCTTGTCGAGGCCGCTTTCCTCGATGCCCAGCTCAGAGAGGTACTCCGCCTTCTCCGCGGGTTCCAGCTCCGCGATCTCCTCCTCGATGCGGGCGCAGACGGTGAGACAGCCGGCGCCTTCAGCCTTGGCCACTCCGTAGAGGGCCTTGACGAAGGGGTTGTCGTCGTTCCCGATATCGTCCTCGGCGATGTTCGCCACATAGATGACGGGCTTGTCGGTCAGCAGGAAGCAGCCGCGAATGACCTCCTTCTCCTCCTTGTCCGCCTCGAAGGTGCGGGCGGGCTTGCCGCTCTCCAGATGGTCGTAGAGGCGCTTCAGGAGCTCGCCCTCCGCCGCCAGCTTTTTGTCGGCCTTGGCGAGGCGCACATTCTTGTCGATCCGCCGCTGAAGGGTCTCCATGTCCGCGAAGATCAGCTCCAGGTTCACGGTCTCCGCGTCCCGGACCGGGTCGATGCTGCCGTCCACGTGGACCACGTTCCCGTCCTCGAAGCAGCGGACCACATGGACCACCGCGTCCACCTCCCGGATGTGGGAGAGGAACTTGTTTCCAAGACCCTCGCCCCGGCTGGCGCCGCGAACGAGCCCCGCGATGTCCACGAACTCGATGGTGGTGGGGGTGTACTTCTCCGGGTGGTACATGTCCGCCAGCACATCGAGGCGCTTATCCGGCACCGCCACCACGCCCACGTTGGGCTCGATGGTGCAGAAGGGGTAGTTGGCGGCCTGGGCCCCGGCCTGGGTGATGGCGTTGAAAAGGGTACTCTTCCCCACGTTGGGGAGGCCGATCACGCCCAGCTTCATGCTAACTTCTCCCTTCCGGCCTTCAGCCGCTTCATGCTCTCCTCCCGACCGAGGAGCAGGGCGATCTCGATGGCCCCGCCGGGGGTCACCTGCTTGCCCGCCAGCGCGATCCGCACGGGCCAGAGCAGGGTGCCGTTCTTGAGGCCCTTCTCGGCGGCCAGGTTCATGAGGGCGTCATGGACCGTATTTTCTTCCCAATCGGGCAGGCTCTCAAGGAGCGGGATCACCATGTCCAAGACCTCCCGGGCCACGTCCGGGTTGGTCTTGCTCTTCTTGTTGGTGAACAGCTCTACGTCGTAGTCGGGGAGAGCCACTAAGAAATCCACGATCTCAGGGATCTGGGTGAACACCTCCACCCGAGGCTGGAGGATCCGGCAGAGCACGTCGGTCCGGCTGGTGTCGATGCCAGCTTTCTCATAGTAGGGCATGGCCTGGGCGGTGAACTGCTCCGGGGTCAGGCGGCGGATATACTCCGCGTTCATCCAGGTGAGCTTGTTCACGTCGAATATGGCGGGGGACTTGGACATGCCGTCCACGGAGAAAGCGCCGATGAGCTCGTCCATGGTGAAGAACTCCCGATCGTCGCCGGGGTTCCAGCCCAGCAGCGCCACGTAGTTCACGATGGCTTCCTTTAAATACCCCTTGTTGATGTAGTCCTCGAAGTAGGCGTCCCCGTCCCGCTTGCTGAGCTTGTGGGAGGCGTCCCGCATGATGGGCGTCATGTGGATGTAGGTGGGCTTCTCCCAGCCGAAGGCGTCGTAGAGGAGGTTGTACTTGGGGGTGCTGGCGAGATACTCGTTGCCCCGCATGACGTGGGTGATGCCCATGGTGTGGTCGTCGATGACGTTGGCGAAGTTGTAGGTGGGCATGCCGTCGGCCTTGATGAGGATCATGTCGTCCAGGTCGGAGCAGTCCACGGCGATATGGCCGTAGATGGCGTCGTCGAAGGAGGCTTCGCCGCTCTCGGGCACGTTCTGGCGGATCACGTAGGGCTCCCCGGCGTCAAGACGCCGCTGGACCTCCTCGGGGGAGAGGTGCAGGCAGTGCTTGTCGTATTTGAAGGTCTCGCCCCGCTGGGCCGCCGCCTCCCGGCGGGCGGAGAGCTCCTCCTCCGTGCAGAAGCAGTAGTAGGCCTTGCCCTTCTTCACCAGCTCCTGGGCGTAGGGCAGGTACATGCTCTTCCTTTCGCTCTGGACGTAGGGGCCGTAGTCGCCGCCGATGTCGGGGCCCTCGTCCCACTGCATGCCGATGCTCTTGAGGGTCCGGTAGATCACGTCCACCGCCCCGGGCACGTACCGGGACTGGTCCGTGTCCTCGATGCGCAGGATGAACTTCCCGCCGTTGGCTTTGGCGTACAGGTAGGTATAGAGGGCGCTCCTGAGGTTCCCGAGGTGCATGTACCCCGTGGGGCTGGGGGCGAATCTTGTGCGTACAGTATCCATAGTCTTTCCTCTATCTTGCGTTTATTTCGTCGGTTTGAAGGAATCCTTGAGGCCCACCACCCGGTTGAAGACGGGCTTTTCGGACGTGGTGTCCAGGTCCGCGCAGTAGTAGCCCATGCGCAGGAACTGATACCGGGTGCCGGCGGGGGCCTTGGCCGCGGCGGGCTCCACGAAGCCGTTCAGGACCTTCAGGCTGTCGGGGTTGATGGTCTTCAAAAAGTCACGGTCCTTGGCGCCGCCCACGTATTCGCCCTCGGCCTCGGCTTCGGCTTCCGCCTCGGCGTCGTCCGCGGCGGTCTCCGCCAGCAGGGGCTCGTAGTGCCGAAGCTGGGCCGGCACCGCGTCCAGGGTGGAGAGCCAGTGGATGGTCCCCTTGACCTTGCGCTGGCACTCGCCGCTCCGGGTTTCGGGGTCGTAAGTGCAGCGGATGAGGGTCACGTTGCCGTCTGCGTCGGTCTCGTAGCCCGTGCAGAGGACGATGTAGGCGCCCTTCAGGCGCACCTCGCCGCCGGGCTTGAGGCGGAAGAACTTCTTGGGCGGGTCGGCATCGAAGTCGCTCTTTTCGATGTAGAGCTCCTTACTGAAGGTCACGGTCCTTGTGCCCGCTTCCTCGCTGCCGGGCAGGTTCTCGAGCTCGATCTTCTCCGTCTGCCCCTCGGGCCAGTTCTCGATGACCAGCTTCACAGGCTCCGTCACCGCCATCATGCGGTAGGCCGTAGCGTTCAGGTTGTCGCGGACGCAGGCTTCGAGAAGCGCCGTCTCCACCACGGAGTCGGCCTTGGCGACGCCGATGCGACTGAGGAAGTCGCGGATGGCCTCGGCGGGGTAGCCCCTGCGGCGCATGGCGCAGAGGGTGGGCATCCGGGGGTCGTCCCAGCCGGACACGATCCCTTCCTCCACCAGCATGCGGAGCTTGCGCTTGCTCATGACGGTGTTGGTCAGGTTCAGCCGCGCAAACTCGATCTGCCGGGGGTTGGGCTGGTTGTCGAACTCACACTGCTCCACCACCCAGTTGTATAGGGGGCGATGGATCTCATATTCGAGGGAGCACAGGCTGTGGGTCACGCCTTCGAGGGCGTCCTGGATGGGGTGGGCGAAGTCGTACATGGGGTAGATGCACCACTTGTCCCCCGTCTGGTGATGGGGGATGTGGATGATCCGGTAGAGGGCCGGGTCCCGCATGTTGATGTTGGGAGAAGACATGTCGATCTTGGCGCGGAGGGTCTTCGCCCCATTCTCGAACTCCCCGTTCTTCATGCGCTCGAAGAGGTCCAAATTCTCCTCCACGGACCGATCCCGGTAGGGGCTGTTCTTCCCGGGCTCCGTGAGGGTGCCCCGGTAGGCCTTCATCTCCTCCTTCGTGAGGTCGTCCACGTAGGCCACGCCCTTACGGATCAGCTTCTTGGCGAGCTCGTAGCACTGGTCGAAATAGGAGGAGCCGAAGACCAGCTTGTCCCAGGAGAAGCCCAGCCAGCGGATGTCCTGCTCGATGGCGTCCACGTACTCCGTCCCCTCCTTGGTGGGGTTGGTGTCGTCGTAGCGGAGGTTGCAGGTGCCGCCGTACTTCTCCGCCATGGAGAAGTCGATGGTCAACGCCTTGGCGTGGCCGATATGCAGATACCCGTTGGGCTCCGGCGGGAACCGGGTCTTGATGCGAGGCTCCTTGTCCGGATACAGGGTCCTGAATCGCTCCAGGTCCTCCTCTATGGCTTCCTCGATGAAGTTTTTGATCTTCGGTGCTTCTTCCATTGTCTTGCTCCTTGTCTCATATCCGGGGAGGGACCTTCCTCCCCATTGAATGTGATATTATACACCATTCCCAACCTCTTCGCAAGATGGGCGTTGGGGTTTTCCCGCACAAAGAGACATCCATATCCCCCAAAAGGGGGGCATATATATTTCTCTCTCTCGCCGCCAGGCGCCCTCTCTCGCAGAGAGAGAATATATATGTCCTTGTCCTTGTCTTTGTCATTGTCTTTTTCTTTGTCTTTGTCTTGCTCCGATACGGGCCCGTATCGGAGAGAAATCCTCCCGATACGGAGAAATGTTGCCAAGGGCGGCCTGTTTGTAGTATAGTTCTGCTCAAAGAGAAAAGAAAGGAAGCTGACATGATCGCCATCATCACGGGCGCCACGGGGGATATCGGAGAGGAATTCGTGAAGGCCCTGCTGGGGGAAGTGGACCGGATATGGGCCGTGGGCCGGAGCGAGGAGAAGCTCAACGCCCTGAAAGAGAAGTACGGGGAAAAGATCGTGCCCGTGCGGACGGACCTGTCGGACACGGGCGAGGTCATGGGCCTCTGCCGCCTGATCGAGGGGGAGAAGCCGGAGGTGCGGTATCTCGTCAACAACGCGGGCGTGGCGAAGATGGCCCCCGTGACGGAGTTTTCTTTGGAGGAGATCGGCCGCGGCCTGGCCGTCAACGATACGGCGGCGGCCCTGCTGTGCCGGGCCTGCATCCCCTGTTTATCCCAGGGAGCCTGCATCCTGAACGTGGCCTCGGCCTCAGCCTTCCAGCCCAACCCCTACATCGCCCTCTATTCCGCCAGCAAGAGCTTTCTGCTGTCCTTCACCCGGAGCCTGAACGCGGAGCTCCCCGACGTGCAGTGCACGGCCGTGTGC
>CADCNE010000085.1 GCA_902802805.1 uncultured Eubacteriales bacterium | reverse complement strand
TCGCCTTCTTCCGCGACGGGGAGCGGCTGCCCGTCACCGTGGTGTCGGAGAACGGCCGGGCGGTGGCGGACGAGCAGGACACGGTGCCCGAAACGCCCAGCTACTTCAACGGCATGATCTTCGACGAGATCTACCACGCCCGCACGGCCTACGAGAACATCCACAACATGTCCGTCTACGAGTGGACCCACCCGCCGCTGGGCAAGCTCATCATCGCCCTGGGCATCCTGATCTTCGGCATGAAGCCCTTCGGCTGGCGGATCATGGGGGCTCTCTTCGGCGTCGCCATGGTGCCCCTCATGTACGTGTTCGCCAAGCGCATCTTCAAGCGGACGGACTTTGCCTTCATCACGGCGGGGCTTTGGGCCTTCGACTGCATGCACTTCACCCAGACCCGTATCGCCACCATCGACGTGTACGGGGTGTTCTTCATCCTGCTCATGTTCTTCTTCATGTACGAGTACGTGCGGCAGGACTACTTCGCCGCCCCTCTCAAGGACAAGTTCCGGCCCCTGGCCCTTTCGGGCGTGGCTTTCGGCCTCGGGTGCGCCAGCAAGTGGATCGGCTGCTACGCCGGGGCGGGCCTCGCGGTGGTCCTCTTCTACCACCTGTTCACCGCCATGTTTGAAGCCTACAAGGGCCACGACGAAAGTGCGGCGGCGCGCCGAAGCCTGTTCTGGAAGCGACTGTGGGCCACGGCAGGCTGGTGCTGCCTCTGGTTCCTGCTGGTGCCGGGGCTCATCTATTTCGCATCCTACTTCCCCTACTACCGGTACGAGGCCTCCCTGCGCATGAACTACGGCATCAAGGATATGTGGGCCACCCTCCTCAAGAACCAGAAGGACATGTACAACTATCACAGCGGCCTCACCGCCACCCATATGTGCCAGAGCATGTGGTATCAGTGGCCCTTCACCTTCAAGAGCGTCTGGTTCTACGTGTCCGGCAACGGGGAGAAGATCTCCAACATCGCCAGCACCGGCAACCCCGCCGTGTGGTGGATCAGCTCCGTAGGCGCGGTGTGCCTGTTCCTCGAATGGCTCCTGGGCAAGGTGAAGCGGGACCCGGTCCTGCCCATTCTGTTCGTGGGCGTGGCGGCCAACTACCTCCCCTGGGTGCTGGTGACCCGGTGCGTGTTCCTCTACCACTTCTTCGCCACGGTGCCCTTCATCCTGCTCAGTACGGTGTACCTCTTCTTCCTGCTGGAGCGGGAGAACCGAAGGATGCACTGGGTCAAGTGGGCCTGGCTCTGTTTGGCGGTGGTGTACTTCATCCTGCTCTATCCCGCCATCTCGGGCTTGCCCACGGGCTACGGCTACGCGGGATTCCTGGAAAACGTTTTGCCCGCATCCGTCCTGTACTACGGTTGGGTTTGATAAGGAGGCGCTATGCTATCCCAGGCGAACAGCTTCGGTCTATCGGGCCTCAACGGCTTCCCCGTGAAGGTGGAGGCCTATATCTCCGGCGGGCTCCACGCCTATGAGACGGTGGGGCTCCCCGACGCCGCTGTGAAGGAGTCCAAGGAGCGGGTCCGCTCCGCCATGAAGAACTCCGGCTTTGAGTTCCCCAGCGACCTGCACGTGACGGTGAGCCTGGCCCCGGCAGACGTGCGCAAGGAGGGCAGCATCTATGACCTGCCCATCGCCCTGGCGCTCCTGTCCGCCCAGGGGAATCTGAAACAGGCGCCCCTCGTGCGGGCGGTGTATCTCGGCGAGCTGGCCCTGGGCGGCGAAGTGCGGCCCGTGAACGGGGTCCTGCCCATGGTCATCTCAGCCCGGGAGACGGGGGAGAGCGTCTTCTTCGTGCCCCGGGAGAACGCCGCCGAGGCAGCCTGCGTGGAGGGCGTCCGGATCTTCCCCGTGGATACGCTGAAGCAGCTGGTAGCCTTTTTACAGGGCGAGGGCGATATGGCGGAGCAGCCGCCCACCGTCTTCGTGCCTGAGGAAGCCGCCTATCCCTGGGACTTCGCCGACATCAAGGGCCAGGCGGCGGCCAAAAGAGCCGCCGAGATCGCCGCGGCCGGCGGCCACAACCTGCTCCTTTCCGGCACCCCCGGCTCCGGCAAGACCATGCTGGCAAGGGCCCTCCCGTCCATCCTGCCGCCCATGACGTTGGCGGAGTGCATGGAGGTGACCAAGATACATTCCGTGGCGGGCTACCGGGGCCTGGTGGCCACCCGCCCCTTCCGCTCCCCCCATCACGGGGCCTCGGCGGCGGCCGTCACCGGCGGCGGGTCCAACGCTATGCCCGGGGAGATCAGCCTCGCCCACATGGGCGTCCTGTTCCTCGACGAGTTCCCGGAGTTCCACCGGGACGTGCTGGAGAGCCTGCGGCAGCCTCTCGAAGACGGGATCGTCACCGTGTCACGGACCAAGATAAGCTGCACCTATCCCGCCTCCTTCATGCTGGTGGCGGCCATGAACCCCTGCCCCTGCGGCAACCGGGGCTCGAGGACCAAGGCCTGCACCTGCACCGAGAGCCAGATCCACCGCTACGCCCGGCGCATCTCGGGGCCCCTCCTCGACCGCATCGACCTGTTCATCGAGATGAACGACGTGCCCTTCGAGGACCTGTCCGGCAAGGGCAGGGGGGAGCCCTCCCAAAGCATCCGCAAGCGGGTGGTGGCCGCCCGGCAGCGGCAGTTGGAACGATTCAATAACGACAGCACCCGCACCAACGCCCGCATGACCATCCAGGAGATCGAAGCCTTCTGCCCTCTGGACAGCGGTTGCCAGGCGCTGATGGAGCGGGCCTTTAAACAGATGGACCTGTCCGCCCGGGCCTATCAACGGCTCCGGAAGGTAGCCCGGACCATCGCGGATCTGGATGGGGCGGACCAGATCCGGGAGAAGCATTTGGCCGAGGCCATTCGCTATCGGCGATTGTCCATACTGGGGGAGAACGACCTATGATCGACTCGTCGGATCGCCTGGAGCTGTGGCTCCACTATGCCACCAGTACCCGCTACAAGCAGTTCAACGCGGTGCGGGAGGAATACTATTATCTGGAGGAGGCCTTCGAGGACGTCCAGAAGGGACATCTCGAACGGCTGTCCATGCTGTCGGAGGAGAGCTTAGATCGCCTCAAGGAGGCCGCCGCCGACGGGTTCATGGACCGGTACATCCGGTGGCTCGATAAAAACGAGGTGAACGTGATCACGGCCACCAGCTACCGATATCCGGCCCTGCTCAAGGAGATCCCCGATCCGCCCACCGTGCTCTTCTGCAAGGGGAGCCTGAACGAGGACATGCAGCTCCCCCTCGCCGTCGTCGGCACCCGCCGCTGCACGGACTACGGCAAGGACGTGGCAAAGAAGTTCGGCAGGGAGCTGGTGAAGGCCGGGGCCACCATCGTGTCGGGCCTCGCCACCGGCATCGACGGTTACGCGGCTCTCGGCGCCCTCAGCGTGGAGGGGGCGCAGGACCCCACCGTGGCGGTGCTGGGCTGCGGCATCGACGTGGTGTACCCTAAGGGCAACGAGAAGCTCTATTCCGCCATCGCCGAGCGGGGGTGCCTCATCACGGAGTTTCTGCCCAAGACCCCGCCGCTCGCTCAGAACTTCCCCTTCCGGAACCGGGTCATCAGCGGCCTTTCCCTGGGTGTGCTGGTGGTGGAGGCGGGGGAGCGAAGCGGCGCGTCCATCACGGCGCGGCTGGCTCTTGAACAGGGTCGGGAGGTCTTCGCCGTGCCGGGCCGTATCACGGACCTCATGAGCGCGGGCACCAACGGCATGATCCGCCGGGGGGAGGCGAAGCTGGTCACCAGCGTATCCGATATCCTGACGGAGTTCGGCGAGGGCGGGTATGCGGACGAGGCCCGATCCGTGCCCTTCGACGAGCTGTCGCCCCTGGAGCAGCAGATCGTGGAAGCCCTGTCCACCGGCGAAAAAAACGAAGATGAGCTCCTGGAGAGCTGTTCGGGCGGAGTGGATGAGCTCATTCCCACCTTGACAGGATTGACTTTTTCGGGAATAATAAAGCAACTGCCGGGGAGCGTCTATGCGCTGGACCCACTGCAAACCAACATCGTGTATTGAGAAGAAGGAAGGAACATGGCCGAATCATTGGTGATCGTGGAGTCGCCCGCCAAGGCGAAGACCATAGAGAAGTTTTTGGGGAGCAAGTTCAAGGTGGTGGCCAGCCAGGGCCACATTCGGGACCTGCCCAAGTCCCAGCTGGGCGTGGACGTGGAGCACGGCTTCGAGCCCAAGTATATCGCCCTTCGGGGCCGGAAGGACGTGCTGGAGACCATCCGTAAGGAAGCGAAGAAGGTGGATAAGGTCTACCTGGCCACCGACCCTGACCGGGAGGGGGAGGCCATCTCCTGGCATCTTGCCGAGGTCCTGAAGCTGGACGAGAAGAGCAAGTGCCGGATCGAGTTCAACGAGATCACCGCCGCCGCCGTCAAGGGCTCCTTCAAGAAGGCCCGGCCCATCAACATGGACCTGGTGGACGCACAGCAGGCCAGGCGGGTCCTCGATCGGCTGGTGGGCTATAAGATCAGCCCCATCCTCTGGGCCAAGGTGCGAAAGGGACTGTCCGCGGGACGGGTCCAGTCCGTGGCCACCCGGATCATCTGCGACCGGGAGGAGGAGATCAACGAGTTCGTGCCCAGGGAGTACTGGACCATCACCGCCCAGCTCCAGGGCAAGAAGCCCTTTGAGGCCAAGTTCACCAACTGGGGCGACATGAAGGAGCTCCGCAACGAGGCGGAGACCAAGAAGGTCCTGCAGCGGATCGACGGTCAGCCTTTCAGGGCCGTAGATGTGAAGACCGGCGAGAAGAAGCGCCACGCCGCGCCGCCCTTCACCACGTCCAGCCTGCAGCAGGAGGCGTCCCGGAAGCTCAATTTCACCGCCAAGCGGACCATGCAGGTGGCCCAGCAGCTCTATGAGGGCGTGGACATCGGTAAGAAGGGCCCCGTGGGCCTCATCTCCTACATCCGCACCGACTCCGTCCGCATCAGCAAGGAGGCCCAGGCGGCGGCCCTCGAGCATATCGAGGCCAACTACGGCGCGGAATACGTGCCCGCCCAGCCCAACGTCTACCGGGGCCGCAGCAACGCCCAGGACGCCCACGAGGCCATTCGGCCCACGGACCTGAAGAATAGCCCCAAGGATCTGAAGGGGAGCCTGAGTGCCGACCAGTATAAGCTCTACAAGCTCATCTACGAGCGGTTCCTGTCCAGCCAGATGAGCGAGGCGGTCCTGGAGACCACCACCGCGTCCTTCGACGTGAACGGGGTCACCTTCAAGGCCGCCGGGGTCCGGACCCTGTTCCCCGGCTTCACCGTCATCTACACCGAGGGCCGGGACGACCAGGGGGAGAAGGAGGTCCAGCTGCCGCCCATCCATATGGGGGACAGCTTCACGCCCAAGACCGTCATCCCCGAGCAGAAGTTCACCCAGCCCCCCGCCCGGTACACCGAGGCGACGCTGGTGAAGACCCTGGAGGAGAAGGGCATCGGCCGCCCCTCCACCTACGCGCCCACCATCTCCACCATCGTGGATAGGGGGTACGTGCTCCGGGAGAAGAAGGTGCTACAGCCCACGGAGCTGGGGTTCGTGGTGACGCGGCTCATGAAGGATAATTTCAAAGGCATCGTGGACGTGGCGTTCACCGCCGGCATGGAGGAGAAGCTCGACAAGGTGGAGGAGGGGGAGGTCTCCTGGCAGCAGGTGGTGTCCGACTTCTACGGGCCCTTTGAAAAGGATCTCATGGCCGCGGGCGCCAACATCGACAAGGTGAAGCTGCCGGACCCCGTGTCCGACGTGCCCTGCGACAAGTGCGGGGCCATGATGGTCATCAAGACCGGCCGGTTCGGCAAGTTCCTGGCCTGCCCCAATTTTCCTGCCTGCCGGAACACCAAGCCCATCGTGGAGAAGCTGGACGTCCAATGCCCCAAGTGCGGCGGGGACATCCTCAAGCGCCACACCAAGAAGGGCAAGATCTTCTACGGCTGCGCCAACTACCCCGCTTGCGATTTCGTGAGCTGGGATAAGCCCGTGCCCGGCAAGTGCCCCAAGTGCAGCGGTATTTTGGTCCAGCGCATGGGCCAGAACGGCCCCTTCATCGCCTGCGCCGACCGGGCCTGCGGGTATATCCAGAGGGGCAAGAAGGATAAAGAGTAGGGCTTTGTGTTCCTTTTTTCTCTTCTGTGAAGAGAAAAAAGGAACCGAAAAAAGAGAAGCTTAAGAAGGGATAAAAGACTTCGTAAGTAAGCTTGCCTCCCCCTCAAAGTTCTTTTGGACACCTTTTCTTACAAGAAAAGGTGTGAGCTTTCAATAACCACCTATTAAAAGGAGACATTCCATGGCAAACATCACCGTAGTGGGCGCGGGCCTGGCCGGGGCGGAGGCTGCGTATCAGCTGTGCCGCCGGGGCCACGCCGTCACCCTGCGGGAGATGAAGCCTGAGAAAAAGTCCCCCGCCCATCATCGGGACACCTTCGCGGAGCTGGTCTGCTCCAACTCCCTCCGGTCCGACCGTCTCGAAAACGCCGTGGGCCTCCTGAAGGAGGAGCTTCGGGAGCTCGATTCTCTGATCCTCGCTTGCGCCGATTTGACCCGGGTCCCCGCCGGCGGCGCCCTTGCCGTGGACCGGGAAGGGTTCACCGAGCTTGTGACGAAGCGGCTCCTTGACCTTCCCAACCTCACCTACAATCCCCGGCGAGGTCACGGACATCCCCGACGCCCCCTGCGTCATTGCCACGGGCCCCCTGACCAGCGGACCCCTCTACGAGCGCATCTCCGAGCTGGTGAAGGAGCCCCTTCACTTCTACGACGCGGCGGCCCCCATCGTCACGAAGGACAGCCTGGACTTTACCAAGGTTTTCGCCGCCTCCCGCTACGGCCGGGGGGAGGACTACCTGAACTGCCCCATGACCAAGGACGAGTACTTCGCCTTCTATCACGCCCTCATCGAAGCGGAGACGGCGGAGCTCCACAGCTTCGAGACCCCTCGGGTCTTTGAGGGCTGCATGCCCGTGGAGGTCATGGCCAAAAGGGGCGAGATGACCCTGGCCTACGGGCCGCTAAAACCCGTGGGCCTGGAGGTGGACGGGAAGATGCCCTTTGCCGTAGTCCAGCTTCGGCAGGACGACAGGGACGGCCGCCTCTACAACATCGTGGGCTTCCAGACCAACCTGAAATTCCCCGAGCAGAAGCGGGTCTTCGGCCTGATCCCCGGCCTTGAGCATGCGGAGTTCGTGCGCTACGGGGTCATGCACCGGAACAGCTTCCTGCCCTCCCCGGGCCATTTGAACTGGGACTACTCCCTGAAAACGAACCCCCTGCTGTGCTTCGCCGGGCAGATGACCGGCGTGGAGGGGTATGTGGAGAGCGCATCGAGCGGCCTTCTCGCCGCCCTTGCCCTCCACGAAAAGCTTATGGGCCGGGCTCCCGTGGACTTCACGGACCAGACCGCCATCGGCGCCCTCGGCCACTACGTTTCCGAATACGTGGGTCACGACTTCCAGCCCATGAACGTGACCTTCGGCATCATGGCCCCCGCCGGGCAGCGGTTCCGGGGCAAAATGCAGAAGAACCTGTTCCTGTCGGAGCGGGCTCTCCACACCGTTCGGGAGAAGAAGGCCCTTCTTTCCCCGGCCATAGAATAATATTCGAGACGGCTTCCCCCATGGGGACGCCCATACATAGGAAAGAGAAATGAGTAAGAAAGAAAAGAAACTGAAGCTCATCCCCCTGGGGGGCATGGGCGAGATCGGAAAGAATATGACCCTCCTCGAGTACGGGGAAGACATTGTCGTCATCGACTGCGGCCTCGCGTTCCCTGACGACCACATGCCGGGCATCGACGTGGTGATCCCGGACATGACGTATCTCGAGGAGAACCGGGAGAAGCTGCGCGGCTTCGTCATTACCCACGGCCACGAGGACCATATCGGCGCCATGCCCTACGCCCTCCAGAAGTTCGACGTGCCCGTGTACGGCACGGACCTGACCGTGGCCCTCATAGAGCACAAGCTCCAGGAGATGCACGTTCCCGGCAACCTCAACGTGGTGAAACCCGGCGACACGGTGGAACTGGGCTGCTTCAAGGTGGAGTTCATCAAGACCAGCCATAGTATCCCCGGCGCGGTGGCCCTCGCCATCTCCACCCCCCTCGGCGTCATCCTCCACACCGGCGACTTCAAGATCGACCTGACCCCCCTCGACGGCCAGCCCATCGACATCAACCGCCTGGCCTACTACGGCAGCAAGGGCGTCCTGTGCCTCCTCTCCGATTCCACCAACGTGGAGCGGGCGGGCTACACCCAGTCCGAAAAGGAGATCGGCAAGACCTTCGAGCACTACTTCGATATCGCCAAGGGCCGGGTCATCGTGGCCTCCTTCGCCAGCAACGTGTACCGCATCCAGCAGGTGGCGGACGTGGCCATCGAGCACGATCGGGTCATCTGTTTCGCGGGCAAGAGCATGGAGCAGATCGTCGCCTACTCCCGGAACCTGGGCTATCTCAACATCCCCCAGGACCGGATCGTGAAGGTGGACGACCTGAAGAGCTATCACGACGAGAAGGTGTGCATCATCACCACCGGCAGTCAGGGCGAGCCCATGAGCGGCCTCTACCGCATGGCCAACGCCTCCCACAAGATCAACATCGGCTTCGGCGACACGGTCATCATCTCCGCCTCCGCCATCCCCGGCAACGAGATGTCCGTCGGTCGGGTCATCGACGGCCTCTTTGAGAAGGGCGCCTACGTGGTCTACGACCGCATGGCGGACGTCCACGTGTCCGGCCACGCCTGCCGGGAGGAGCTCAAGCTCATGCTCCACATCGCCAAGCCCAAATACTTCATCCCCGCCCACGGCGAGTTCCGGCACCTCATGACCCACGGCCGTTTGGCTCTCGACATGGGCGTGCCCGAGGAGAACATCTTCGTCATGAACACCGGCGATGTGGTCACCTTCACGAAGCAGGGCGCGGCCAAGGCCGGGGAGGTGCCCTCCGGGGCCGTCATGGTGGACGGCAGCGGGAGCATCGAGGACGCGGTCATCCGCGACCGGCGGGACCTTTCGAGCCAGGGCCTGGTGGTGGCGGTCATCACCGTGGATAAAGAGACCGGCCGCGAGATCGCGCCGGTGGAGCTCATCTCCCGGGGATTCGTGTACATGAAGGAGTCCGAGGAGCTCATGGGCGAGGCCACTGAGGCCATCGCGTCCGAGGTCCGGCGCTTCGAGACGGAGGATAAATCGAGCTACAGCGACATCAAGACCGCCATCAAGAGCCATCTTAAGTCCTTCTTCAAGAGCAAGACCAAGCGGACGCCCCTCATCATCCCCATCCTCATCGAGGGGGAGCGCCAATGATCGACGCCTTGGCCAAAGACCTGGCCGCCGAGATCCGGCAGAGCCGGGAGTATGCAGCCTATACCGCCGCCCGGGAGAAGGTCCTGGCGGACGGGCAGACCGCGGCCCTCGTGAGCCGCTTCCACAAGCTCCAGATGACCGTCCAGGCCCGCAGGCTCAGCGGAGCCGACGGCGGGGCGGAGGAAGAGGAGCTCAAGAAGCTGGCAGAGTTTCTGCAGTTTTCCCCGGACGCCGCGGACTACCTGCTGGCGGAGTACAGCCTGAATAAGCTGCTGACGAACACCTACGACACCATCGCCAAGGGCGTGGGCGTCGACTTTACAGAATGGGAGAGATAGCATGACCCAGTGGAAGGACCCGGCGGCAGTCCGTCGGGAAAAGGCATGGCGCATCCTCAGGCCCATGGTGGCCACGCTCCTTAGCGTGGTCCTGGTGGTCCTTGCCATGACCGGCGCGGTCCGCTACGTGCTGAGCCACTTCGTCTACCCCGTGGACGCGGACGACAACACGCCCATCGAGGTGGTGATCCCCAACGGCGCCTCCGCCTCCCGCATCGCCTCCATCCTCTACACCGCCCGGGGCGCGGACGAGCCCGGCCTCATCGTCAGCACCGCTTCCTTCAAGGTCTACGTGGACTTCACCGGCCGGTCCAGCGCCCTGAAGGCGGGCACCTACGTCCTCTCCCGGAACATGACCATCCCCGAGATCGTGAATATCCTCTGCGCCGGGAACGAAGCCCGGCGGGTCACCCGCTTCACCATCCCCGAGGGGTACACCGCCAGTGAGATCGCCCAGGCCCTCTTCGAGGCGGGCATCCTGGAGGATCAGGAGGAGTTCCTGGCCCTCTGCAAGGACGGGACGCTCCTGTCGGTATCCTATCTCGATCCCCTGCTCAACGTCTCCGACCGGCGCTTCGCCCTGGAGGGGTATCTGTTCCCCGACACCTACGAGGTGTACGAGGACGCCGCCGCCGCGGACATCCTCAAGAAGATGCTGAACCGGTTCGCCGTGGTCTTTACCGAGCAGGACGCCCAGCGGGCCAAGGAGCTGGACCTGACCACGGACCAGGTCATGACCCTCGCCTCCATGATCGAGCGGGAGGCCGGCGCCGCGGAGGACTTCGCCCGGGTGTCGGCGGTGTTCCACAACCGGCTCAGGCAGGGCATGGCCCTTGAATCCTGCGCCACGTTATCCTACGCCCTGGGGGTGAAGAAGTACACCTTCACGGAGAGCGAGCTCGCCACCGTGTCCCCCTACAACACCTACCGGAACAAGGGCCTGCCCGTGGGCCCCATCTGCAACCCGGGCCGGGCGGCCATCCAGGCGGCCCTCTATCCCGACGAAGCCTATCTCGCCGAGGGCTACCTCTACTTCTGCAACATGAATCCCAAGCAGACCAACCAGCTCGTTTTCGCCCGCACCTACGAGGAGCACCGCCGCAACGTGGTCATGTACTCCCCGTTCTGGGAGTAAGAGGGATCATGCGGTCATCCATGACCGCAATTCATGCACCCCGGGTGCAATTCATGATCGAAGATCGATTCATGGCGACGTCGGCTTTGGCGTCGCCAATTCATTCCATGATTTGATGCTTGCGTATCATGATTTGGGCTGTCGCCCATGATTTCTCGCAGGTCCTCCGGCCTCGCTCCATGAATTGCGCCTTGCGGCCCATGACGGTGCCCCCAACCCCCCAAAGGGGAGAACCCATCCCGCCTCACTTCCCCGCAGCCATCACCCCGGGACGACAATGAAAAAACTTGTCATCCTGAGCGTCAGCGAAGGACCTCTGAACGCTCCCGCTTTTTGTCATATTCACTCGCTCCGCAGCATAGTCTCCCCCGTAAGGAGGTGGGTCTATGCTGTTGCTTTTGCTGGAACTGTTCAAAGGCCTGTTCCTGGTAGGGCACGTGCGCAGCGCGTCCTTCCCGAAGCCCCTCGCCCCGGTGGAGGAGCGGCAGGCGGTGGCGGAGCTGCTCTCCGGCAGCGAGGACGCCCGGGACCGGCTCATCCTCCACAACCTTCGGCTCTGCGCCCATATCGCCAACAAGTACGCCGCCCGGGGGAAGCTGACCAGGCGGCGGGAGCTGGACGACCTCATCTCCATCGGTGCCGTCGGCCTCATCAAGGCGGTGGACACCTTCTCCCCGGACAAGGGGAGCCTGTCGAACTACGCCTCCCGGTGCATCGAAAACGAGATCCGCATGAGCCT
>CADCNE010000084.1 GCA_902802805.1 uncultured Eubacteriales bacterium | reverse complement strand
TAGTACTATCATCTGTAGTGCAAAATCAAAGAAGACTATCTTGCCGTTGGCATTCTGAGAGGTATCTTGGATAGTTGCATTGCCACTGTACAAGTACAGGCCGTATGTGTTGTTCATGGTCACGGTATGACCATTGAGGTCGATGGTGACATCCTCCCAAACGGCCACATACGATGTGTTAGTTTCAGTTGTGTCATCGAGCAGCTTCACCGTGTAATCAGCCGCATTGATGGAGTTTAGAGCCGCCTGCAGCGTCATATAGCCGCCAGCATAGTTGTGGTTCGAATCGTAGACCACAACCTTAGCCTGCGCGATCTCATAGGTCTCTGGTGTGGTACCCTTCGCAACCCATATCTGGCCTTCAATCAGCGTGATGTTTGAACTCTGGGAAGTAACAGGAGCCAGCTCGTCCTCGCCATTGCCGGTGTAGGCACCAATTTCGACGCCGCCATTCTGTGCAGTCGTGAATGTAGGAGTACCGGTGATTGTCACACGGGTAACACCGTTGGGGTAGTTGCAGTTGTCGACCACCAGCGCGTCGCCGGTGGGATTACCGCCGTTGCCGTTGTAGTTGTAAGGCACAGCCTCACCGGTAGCCTGGAGCGCACCACCGGAGATGCTCAGCTTGCCAGACTTGGTATATACCGCAGTCGCACCGCTGATCTTGCCGCCGCTGATCGTCACGTTGCCCGATGGCTGGTAGATACCGAGTGCTCCGCCGGTGACCGTGCCGCCAGACACCTCAATGGTTGCATTCTGTCCAGGATTTCCGTTGGTGGAAATGGCATAGTCACCACTGATGGCACCGCCTTCAACATACAGTTTCGCTGTGTCTATGACGGCCGCGCCCCAGTTGGTGCCGGTGATGCTACCACCATTAACGGTGACTTCTGCGCTGCTTGCCAAATAGAGACCATATTCGGGGCTGTTGATCGTGCCGCCATCTATCTCAGCACTTGCATTGTCTATCGCGTAGGCGCCATAGGCAGAGCCAGTGATCGCGCCGGCAGTAGCTGCCACAGTCGCCTTTGCGCTGCCGCTCAGGCAGAGGCCGATGCTGCCAGTCAAGCTGCCCTTGGTCAGAGTGAATTCACCGTTTCCCTGGACGTTGATGGCTTGCGATTTGGCAGAAATGGTCCCCGCATTTTCGGTGCTGTCAGTGACGTTCAGCTTGCCCAGCACCAGGATGCCTGTGCCGTTTGCTCTGTTGATGGTTTTCCCATTGAGATCGATGGTCAGATCCTTGTCTGCCGGGACAAAAGCATACGTTGTCAGTTCGATGTTCGCCAACAGTGTCACCGTGTCGCCATTAGCTGCCGCGTTTACCGCCTCCTGCAGCGTCGCATACTTGGTGGTCTTGTTGCTGTGGGTCACCGATGCGACCGCCGGCACTACCTTATACCAGGTGGCCCCATCTATTTCGACCGGTACGGCCACATAGGCTATACCATTGACTTGCCCTGTTCCTCCACCGTTATTGACCGCAAGGATAACTGTGTTCAGATTGTTCTTTGGGTTAGCATCATCTGGACCAACACCAATATGAGCAAACTGGCCGCCGGTAATACTGAAAGCTATACCGTTTGGTTGGCCTCCTGCATACATATGGAGCTCTTCCGTGCCTTTGCCATTTTTATCGACTGTTCCATTGCCTTTGAGTATACCATCGGAAATGGTAGTCTTTGATGCCTCTCGGATAACCTCAAGACCTGCCTGCAAATAGCCGTTTTCGATTTCTACTTCGCCAGCACTTGTGCGGAACACATTGCCCTCATCTACGATGAACGAACCATTTTCTACGACAAGGGAAAGAGGATTATTAGTATCTAATCCGCCTATTGCGCCTTTTCCTTTACCGCCACTCTTTCCACCAGCACAGTGAATATTGCCTTTTTTCAACCAAATTTTGATCTGGTGACCGGTAGTCAGAAGTAGTCCGGTGCTGTCCAACGTGCCGCCGGGCATATTGGGTCTGCCGTCATACTGGGACAGTTTTTCATCTGTCACTGTTTTGTCTGTAATTATGAGAGTTCTTGTATTGTTACCCTCAGCCTGGAAGCCGCTGAACGTGACAGTTTGGTCGTTTAGGTCCAGGGTATATGTACCGGCAGCAGAGGGAAGAAGGATCTGACCGTTCCCCGATTCGTCAAAGTCCTTCAGTATGGTGATCGTTTCGTTGGGCTGAACATCAGCAAAGGCTGCCGCCAGGGTGGCGTACTTGGTCTCGCCGATCTGGGCGACCTCGATGGCCTCGACGGTGTAGGTGCCATCGCCGTTGTCCTTGGGGGTAAAGCCCTCGGCGCAGTACTGCTCGGGGACTTCGACGTTGAAGGTGCCGCCGGAAATGGACAGATGGCTCGCGCTATCTGCCGCAATGGTGCCTTTGAAAGTACCGTCAGTTACGGTCAGCGTATAGCCGTCCTCAGCAAAGAGGGCTTTATCGGTGGCAGTGACGGAGGTGTCAGCGCCCGTCACGGTCACATTCGCGCCATCCGCCCAAATACCGATGCCGTTGTAGTCGTTGATTGCCACATTGGTGATCGTTACAGGACCATTGCCCCAGGTGACGATAGCGCCTCCGGAATAGCTCAGATTGGCATTGCCGCCGGTGATCGTGATACCGCTAATGGTACCGGAGCCGCCGCGGATCTCGATGGGCTGCTGGAACTGGTCGAAACCGATGCCCTTGTTGGTAGCGTTGGCGGTGTAGGTACCGCCGGAGATAGCAAAGGTGCCGCCTTGGATGCAAACGGCCTGACGGTTGAACTTGTTAAAGTTCACATTGTTCAGGGTTAGAGTGCTGGTGTAGTTGGCGGCAGTCAGCACGGGCACCAGACCGAACTTGTTGACAAAGTCCTCATCGCCAAACTCGGTCATGGTCAGATTGCTGATGGTCACGATGCCGCTCTTGATATAGAAGCCGTGGACGTTGGAAACGGTTATATCACCAGGAGAACTCACGTTGGCCTGACCCACTTCAGACTGGCCCTTGATCGTGTGGCCGTTGCCGTTAATGGTCAGGTCCTTGTCGATGACGATGCCGCTGGATGCGAAGCTCACGCTGTCGTCAGCCAGCAGGGTGACGGTGGAACCGGCGTCTGCACCAGATATAGCTTCCTGAAGGGTGGTGGCGTACTTGGTAACACCGCTTTCCACAAACGAGGCCACGCAGGAAGGATCCACCGCATCATATACGGAGAAGTGGGACACTTTGAAGGAGGCCTTGCCGTCGCTCAGTGTTACGTCGGCGATTTCTGTCAGGTCGCCATTATCGTTCAGGAACACACGAGGCGCACTTGCACCGGCCCAGGGGATGCTGACCGTGGCATACCCGGAAGCATTACTGCCATAGACAGGAGCACCATTCGCCGTCATGTCGATGGAGATGGTCTTGGCGTTATCGCCGTTATCCGCGATGGTGACACTGATGCTGACCGGATCCGCGCCCGCATTGGTATTGATCGCACATGCCGCGTTGGTGTCAAAGGACACCGTAGCGCCGTTGATTATGACCTCAGCTGGTCTATTGTTTTGGAAGGTGCTTGCAGGGATTTCCGCCTGAGGGGCAGTTTCGTCAGTCACCGTGATGATAGTGGTAGTGCCGGAATTGTCAATCACGACCGCTGGGGGGACCGGTGCATCAGCGAAAGTGTGGGTCATGGTGCAGAGAGAATACTTCTGGTCCGCATCATCCGGGTTCCAGATGCGCAACTCTACCGTGAGGGTCATGCCGGCATTGGCATAATCCACATCAAAGACGCCACAGGTAAAGGCCCCGACAACAGTCCTAACATCATTCAGGTTCAGCGTCGAATCAAACAGACTATGAACCAATTGAATCTCTGTGTTGGCAGGAACGGCCTCACCGTTTACAAAAGTAATCGGAGCGCCATTGTTATATGCTCCATAGAATCCGCTGAAGCCGATGGTATTGGCAGCGACGTCTCGATCGGCATAAACAATGTAATCACAATACCAGTGATTGAAAGCCGAAATCTGTTCGTCGGTAAGCTCAGAGGCGAAGGTAAAAGTCGCTTCCTCGGCAAGCTGAACTTGCTCCCCTCCAAATTCAACAGTATCCGGGGTCTCCTTATATGCTCGAGAGGCAGAGGGCAATGCCGCAGTCTGAGAAGCTCCGCATGTGCAGGTTCTGGTCGCGCCATTGTCGTCGTAGGTCCAATCGCCCCAGTTATGGGTGTGGTCCAAAGCCGGGATGACCCAACTGTTCTTCTCTATCTCCTGCTGACCTTCGGCATCGGAGAAAAACTTGCCACACTTTTCGCAAGACCAGTAAGCGCTATTGCCTGCCTCACTGTCGGTAGCCTCAATGGCCTCATGGGGGGACAGTTCATGGCCGCTGGCGGGAGTAACCCAAGCTTGCTCACCTTCAAATTCTGTTTCGCCTGCTTCGTCTTTAAAGCTCTTGCCGCAACGACTGCAGATCCAATAGGCTTCATTACCATCCTTGGTACAGGTGGCGTCATGGGCTTCTTTATGGACGGTCATGTCGTGGCCGAGGGCTTCGATGAGCAAATCATTCTCACCGTAATCTCCATCGGCTTCCGCATTTTTATAATATGTATTAGGTTCATCTTCATAATACCAATACTCGGGATGGCCCGCCTCGGTGCAAGTAGGATCCTTAGCTTCAACATGTATCAAGTTGTGGGTATGAACCTCAGAGCCATCCTCGGCACCTTTGGTCGTCTGTATAGACTTAATGTTCCTGGTAAGAGTCTCAACGGGCTCCTGGGCCTGAGGTCCCTCGCTCTTGGGCTCCTCAGCAGGCTCCTCAGCGGGTTTCTCAGCGGGCTCCTCCGGCTCCTCGTCAGGCTCCTCCGGCTCCTCGTCAGGCTCCTCAGCAGGCTCCTCCGCGGGCTCCTCGGCAGGCTCCTCTGCGGGTTCCTCGGCGGGTTCCTCCGCAGGCTCCTCCGAGGGCTCCTCAGCGGGCTCCTCCGAGGGCTCCTCAGCGGGCTCCTCAGCGGGCTCCTCCGAGGGCTCCTCCGCGGGTTCCTCAGCGGGCTCCTCGACGGGCTCTTCGGCGGGCTCCTCAGCGGGCTCCTCGATGGGCTCTTCGGCGGGCTCCTCAGCAGGCTCCTCCGCGGGCTCCTCAGCGGGCTCTTCGGCAGGCTCCTCCGAGGGCTCCTCCGAGGGCTCCTCTGCGGGCTCCTCAGCGGGCTCCTCCGCGGGTGCATCCGCTTCGAAGGTGGCGGAAACCGTTACATCGCTGGCGGGCATGGTAAAGTATTTACCCTGCTCATCCTGCTCCACAGGCACTTTACCAGCGTCGCCCGTGACCTTGTAACTGACGAAATGATAGCCAGCATCCGGCATGGCCGTCAGATAAACGCTGGTCCCCTCCTCTGCTTCACCCTTCGGATCCGTTTTCACAGAACCGCCAGTAATAGCAGGATCAATGTTGATCGCATACTCGCCTTCCGCAAACGTGAAGGCGGGCGCCGTCAGCGTGAACAGCATGGCCAATGCCATAACCAGTGCGACAAACCGTTTTGTGCTCATTTTGTCCTCCCAAGTGCTTCTAAATCATATTTGCCGATCTTCGGCATATACAGTTTACCCGCACGCATCCGGCACCCAATGCGAATAGTCCGTGCCCCGTGAAATGTCATCCTTCGGTCCGATAGTTACATAAATATCGCAAGGTATACTACCCTCTATAATCACATTTTGTAGTATAGCACATCCGTTCATAATTTGTCCATTTTATATTCATCATTTATCGTATATTATTTTTGTGAATGAGTATATAAAAAAGCCCCTTCAGTCGAAGGGGCAAAGAAAAAACAAGTCCTTACCGGCGGCGGCCGCAGCTGCGGTCACAAGCGGAGCAGCCGCAGGAGCATTTGCCCCGGCGACGGTCGCGGATGAGCTTGATGACGGCCGCCAGGAGGGCGGCGGTCACCAGCACTACTAAAAGGATATCGAGCCACATACTACGCTACCCCCAGGAGCAAGCCGATGATATGCAGAAGCAGGGCGGCGAGCCAGGCGAGGACGCATTGCCAGAGGACCACGGCGGCGGCCCAGCGGCCTCCCAGCTCCCGGCGGATGGCGGCCACGGAGGCCACGCAGGGGGTGTAGAGGAGGCAGAAGACCAGCAGGCACCCGGCGGCAAGGGGCGTGAGAGCAACAGCCACGTTGCCGGAGAAGAGGATGCCCAACGTGGAGACCACGGACTCCTTTGCGAGGAACCCGGTGATGAAGGAGGTGCAGATGCGCCAGTCGCCCAGGCCCAGGGGCCGGAACAGGGGCGCCAGGAACCCCGCCAGGAGGGCCAGAATGCTGTTCTGAGAATCGGCCACGGGGTTCAACCGCAGATCGAAGCTCTGCAGGAACCAGACCACCACCGTGGCGATGAGGATGACAGTGAAGGCCCGCTGCAGAAAGTCCTTGGCCTTCTCCCACAGGAGGCGGATGACGTTTTTGGGGCTGGGCAGCCGGTAGTTGGGAAGCTCCATGACGAAGGGGGCCGCCTCGCCCTTGAAGAGGGTGCCCTTATAGAGGTAGGCGATGAGCACCGCCATAAGTACGCCCAGGAGGTACAGGCCCGTCATGATGAAGCCGCCCTTGCCCGGGAAGAAGGCGCTGACGAAGAAGGCGTAGATGGGGAGCTTGGCGGTGCAGCTCATAAAGGGGGTCAGCAGGCACGATGCTGCGCCCGGACAGGCCGATGCGCCGCAGCAGCTTGTCCATGAAGAAGGCCACGCGGGCGATGTAGCCGCTGTCCTCCATGAGGGAGAGGAAGAAGAACAGGGTGACGATGATGGGCAAAAAGCTCAACACGCTGCCCACGCCCTCGAAGATCCCTTTGATGATCAGGCTGTGGATGGTGGGGCTGACGCCGGCGGAGGTCAGGGCATTGTCCACCAGAGCGGTGAGGGCGTCGATGCCCGAGGCCAGCAGGTCCTGGAAGAAGGCGCCGATGACGTTGAAGGTGAGGTAGAACACGGCGGCCATGATGAGAATAAAGCAGGGGATGGCCGTATACTTGCCGGTGAGGACGCGGTCGATGCGTTCACTGCGGGCCCGCTCCTTGCTCTCTTTTGGGCGGATGACCGTGGCCTCGCAGACCTTCTCGATGAAGTCGAAGCGCATGTCGGCCATGGCGGCGCTGCGATCCATGCCGCACTCGGACTCCATCTGGACGATGATGTGCTCCAGCATGTCCCGCTCGTTGTCATCGAGATCCAGCTTGTCCAGGACCAGATGGTCCCCCTCCACCGCCTTGCTGGCGGCGAAGCGCACCGGGAGGCCCGCCCGCTCGGCGTGGTCCTCGATGAGGTGGATGACGCCGTGTAGGCACCGGTGGACGGCGCCGTTGTGGTCCCGCTTGTCGCAGAAATCCTGGCGGGTGGGGCGCTCCTGATACTGGGCGATGTGCAGGGCGTGCTTCACCAGCTCCTCGATGCCCTGGTTCTTGGCGGCGGAGATGGGCACCACCGGGACGCCCAGGAGCTTTTCCATGCCGTTCACGTCCACGGAGCCGCCGTTGGACGTCATCTCGTCCATCATGTTGAGAGCCACCACCATGGGCATGTGCATTTCGAGGAGCTGGACCGTCAGATAGAGGTTCCGTTCGATGTTCGTGGCGTCCACGATGTTTATGATGGCCGTGGGTTTCTGGTCGAGGACAAAGCTGCGGGAGACGATCTCCTCGCTGGAATAGGGGGACATGGAATAGATGCCGGGGAGGTCGGTGATGAGGGTCTCGGGGTGGCCCTTGATGACGCCGTCCTTCCGGTCCACGGTGACGCCCGGGAAGTTGCCCACGTGCTGGTTGGAGCCGGTGAGCTGGTTGAACAGGGTGGTCTTCCCCGCGTTCTGGTTGCCCACCAGAGCGAAGGTAAGGGTGGTGCCCTCGGGGAGCGGGTCGCCGTCGCCCTTGCGGTGGTACTTGCCGTCCTCGCCCAGGCCAGGGTGCTCGATGGGCTCGATGGTGGAGATGCCGATGTGGGGGTTGGAGCGCTGCTCGATGGGCTCGATGGAGATCTGGGCGGCGTCGGCAAGGCGGAGCGTCAGCTCGTAGCCGTGGACCTGGAGCTCCATGGGGTCGCCCATGGGGGCCAGCTTCACTACCGTGACCTCTGCCCCGGGGATCATGCCCATGTCCAGAAAGTGCTGCCGGAGAGCCCCTTCCCCGCCCACGGTGCGGATCACCGCGGATTTGCCGACGGAAAGCTTATCTAACGTCATATCCATGCCTCGTCAAGGCCCCGGTTTGCCGGAGCTTATTTCTTGACAAGTATAGCCCATTTTCGTGAATAATGCAATGATCTCAGCTCATTTTATGCAAAAAGAAAGCCCAGGTCTCCCGGGGCAGACTTCCCTTCGTTTCAGCCTTGCGGCCGCTCCATCCGCAGGCCCAGCTTCTCGCATTGCTCCGCGTTCCAGGCGCTCCAGGCAACCAGCAGCTCTTCGACGGTGAATCCATAAAGACCAGCCAGCTTATCTTCATCGACGACATCCCAGTGGTCCAGATACTTTTCTTCCCCGCCTGTCCCTATGAGGTACAGGGCCATGGAATCCGCTTCTGCGTAGGAAAGCTCGTGGAGATGATCGGGTAGCCGCTTGTCCGCCTTGCGAACGGTCGTGTACTGGCCCACGCAGGAAAAGGGCCGCTCGTCGTACAGGCCCCGGGCGAAAGCGTCGCTCTCGGACAGGCAGGCATTACGGTATTTTGCCTGGTCGAAGTCGTCCCATATCTCTGCGAGAGCGTTCAGTTCGGGCTGATCGCTGTTGCTAAAATCGATACTGCGTATCATGCGATTCTCGCAGACGAACTTGGACACATACTCCGCCACGGTCTCGATATAGAAGTAGTGCATGGTCTTCTTCTCGGCGCAGTGGATGGTGAGATAGTGCACGTACTCATGGAGCAGGGAGAACTTCGCCATGTCCCAGCTGTGAAAGAGCTTGATCATATTGGCGAGGCCGTTGTAGTAGGCGCCCGCATCCTGGGAGATCTCAGCTTTGCCGCAGAAGTCCGTGCGGATCTCCACGGGCGGCACGTCCTCCCAGATGCGGCCGGTCAGGGCCTTGCGGGCGTCGGTCATGTCCGCTTCCGCGTATGAGAGAATATCCTCGAGGCCCTTGTAAAAGGCCTCCTCCCCCATCAAATCGATATCCGCCGCGGCCAGATACCAGGCAGAGTTCTCCGTACGGAGCACGTAGGGGTAGGTGTCCTTCCGCTCGTTGTCGTTCGGGACCACCTTGTATCGACCCACGATGCGGACCGCGTCATCGGCCGCCGCC
>CADCNE010000083.1:7930-14658 GCA_902802805.1 uncultured Eubacteriales bacterium | reverse complement strand
AACATGCAGGATATGCTGGAATTTTTACGCACTGAGGGCATCAGCGAGCGCCTGATCGGAGAGATCGAGGCCTTTCGACGGGAGTACCCCGTGACGGGGGATGAGCGCCGGATTCCGAAGCCCCATTTTTACTATTATGGAAAGGAGATCTGGCTCAAGGCGCTGACGGCGCGGCCGCTCTTAAAGGACATCGAGCTCCTGGCCATCGCCATCCACGCCCGCTACTGCGAGAAGCAGCTCCTGGACCACCCGGAGCGGCCCCTCGACTACCCCGACTTCTCCCAGCTGCCCGACGACCTTAAGTACAGCAACCTCCGGCAGGCCCAGAACATCTGCGACCGGCTGGAGCAGGTGGGCTACCGCCTGGGGCCCAAGGGCGGCAAGGGCGCGGTGAAGGAGTTCCCCCCGGAGCTGGTGGAGTTCATGGCGGAGCTGGAGCACGAGGACTGGATGCGGGAGCGGCTGAGCCGGGGCTGGAAGCTGGGCGAGCGGAACGCCGAAAAGAAGACCTCCCCCTACCTGGTGCCCTACGACCAGCTCTCCGAGGAGATCAAGGATTACGACCGGGACGCCATCCGCAACATCCCCGCCCTGGCCGAACGCGGAGGCATGGCGGTGTATGCGAACTGACCGCATCCCCCTGACGGTGGGGGTCACGGGCCACAGGGCCATCCGGCCCCAGGACGTGCCCGCCCTCACAGCCGGGGTGAAAGGGGCATTGACGGAACTTGGGCAGCGGTACCCCCACTGCCCCCTCGTGATGCTCACCGACCTTGCCGAGGGGGCCAGCCAGCTCTGCGCCCGGGCGGCCCTCGAAATGGGCATCCCCCTCATCGTCGCCCTGCCCATGGAGCGGTCGGACTTTGAAAAAGACTTTCAGGGCCCGGCCCTGGAGACCTTCCGTTCCCTGTACGATCGGGCTGAACAGCGCTTCGTGGCCCCCGCCGCGGAGGCCGTGCCGGACGCCCCCGACAGAGATTTTTATTACCGTCAGCAGGGGATCTACGTGGCCACCCACTGTCACGTGCTCCTGGCCCTGTGGGACGGCGGTCCCGGGACCCCGGCGGCCTGCGGCACGGCGGAGGCCGTGTCCTTCGCCCTGGAGCGCAGCTATCGCCCCGTCCTCAGCGCTCCCCTCCTCTCCGCCACCGCGGTGATCCACCTGTTCACCCCCCGGGGCGAACGGACCGGGGAAGCGGCGGGCACCGTCCATGTTCTGGGAGAGGACGAGACCTGGCGGACGCTCATGGACCGGACGGAGGAGTTCAACGCCCTGGCGCACCGTCCCGACGACGACGCCGGTCCCCTGCTGCCCCAGAGGCAGGAGGAGGACCCCCTGCTGGACCGCTTCGAGGGGGTCTATCAGCGGGCGGATCAGCTGAGCCTCCAATACGCCGGGGTGTATCGGCGGGTCCTGGCGCTGCTCGCTGTGGTGAGCACCCTGATCACGGCCGCCTTCCTGCTGTACGACGAGGCGAACCTGCACTGGATGATCCTGGTATGCGGGGCGGCGCTGGTCCTTGCCTTCTTCCTGCAGCGGTACGCGGGCCGGTCCAGCTGCCACCGGCGGTACCTCGAATACCGGGTGCTGGCCGAGAGCCTGCGGGCCCAGGCCTGTCTGCGCTACGCGGGGGTACGCCGGGAGGCTGTCTCCCTGCTGCCCTGGAGCCAGCAGGCCGAGACCCCCTGGATCGCCATGGCCATGACCGTTCTGGGCGTGGGGGAGGCGCCGCGGCAGGGCCACGACATCCGCGCCTGCTGGGCTGAAAATCAGCTCATCTATCACCAGAACGCACAGAAGAAGGCCCGGGTGAAGCTCCGGGGCAGCGGCCGGGTGGTGGGCGTCGCCCTGCTCGTCAGCATCGTGCTGTATGTGGCCGCCCTCATCTTCGAGCTGCTGTTCGGCGGCGTTTTGCCCCGCTTCCCCGCCATCCTGAGCGCGGAGAACTACCGGACCCTCCTGAAGCTGGTGCTGGGGAGCATCTCCGCCGCCACGTTGTTCATCTCCAACTACTACGGAAAGCTGAGCCTTTCCCGGAGCGTGGAGGACCACGAAAAGATGGCCGTCTTCTATGGGCGGATCGTGGATCGGCTGGATCGCTGCGGACAGGACGAATCGCTGCTGCTGCTCCTCGGACGGGAGGAGCTCATCGAAAACGGCAACTGGTGCTCCTATCAGCAGGACAACACCCCGGATCTGAGCCTGTAAAACCTGTGTTTTTTCAAAGCCGCTCCCTTTGGGGGCGGCTTTGCTTTTCTTGACAAAAAACGAGGCGCGGGAGTATAGTTATAAGGTGTATGGAAAAGTATGCCCTTGGCAGGATCGGCCTGCCGGGGCGCTGAAAGGTTGAACGGTCATGACCTTCGATCCGCATAGAACAAGACGCATTTTGCTCGCCCTGGTTTTGCTGCTGGGGCTTTCCGCCTGTTCGCCCCGGGCGGCTTCCCCTTCCGTCGTGGAAGAGGCCCTGCCGTCCCCCAGCCCCCTTGCTACGGAAGCTCCCACTCCCGAGCCGACGCCCACCCCGACGCCCACGCCTACCCCCACCCCGACGCCTACGCCGACGCCTACGCCGACGCCCACGCCCGTGCCCACGGCTACGCCGGTGCCCGATCCCCTGGCGCAGACCTGGTCTTTGGACGGCACCGGTTTCTCCCTGACGCTCCTGGGGGACGGGACCTATCGGTCCAGCCTGCCGGACGGGGAGGCTGCGGGCATCTATGCCGCGGCGGACGGGCTTTTGTCCCTGACGGCTGAGAGCGGCCTCGTGACCCGTATCCCCTACGTCTGCGACGGACAGACCCTGAGACTGATCCAGAAGGGCCAGGCGGATCTGGTCCTCTCCGCGTCCGAAGACACCGCCTTCTCCATCGCTCCCAACGCCCCGGGCACCTTCCCTGCCGTTCAAACGGAGGGGCCAGCCATCGCCTATGCCTACGCCGACAAGGCCGTGGTGACCGCGGAGCTACAGGAAGGGACCACCGCCACGGAGTATTGCTTCTCCTGTCTTGACACCCCGCCCGGCGAAAAATCCCGGGATTGGCTGCCCGTGACCGGGGACCCCTTCCGAACCTTCAAGATCGACGGGGACTACTTCATCTTCCTGCGGGACGAAGAGGGCCGCGTCAGCGAGCCCTATCCCGTCACCGTGGATTCCGGCTTCCTCTACCCCATCAAGGCCGAGGGGCTGTCCGCGCTGCGCACGCCGCTGACGGAGATGACCGAAGCGGCGGGCACGTCGGTCATGGCCCTCAATGAGGCCGTGGCCGCCGACATAGCCCGGGCGGGCATCTACACCCGGGAGGGGGCCGTGACCTCCGCCGTCTCCGCCGTGTCCCATATGGCGGAGCTGGGCTACACCATCCCCTATCAGGGACAGGGCAAGTACCAGGACAAGGACCAGTGGGGCTTCAACCCGGAGTGGGGCGCCAAGCTCAAGTTCCCCACCAAGGACGGCAACGGCACCTACTACTACACCGGCATGCAGTGCGTGGGCTCCATCGTCTGGGCGCTGAAGCAGGCGGGACTGGACATCAGCAACGCTTCCACCGGCTGGCAGATCGGTCTGCTGGGCGAGGTCAAGCGCAGCCGGGACAACCGGATCAAGTATTACCAGCTCCGCAGCGGCGACTTCATCGAGATCCGCCAGCACTACGAGATGGTGGTGGACCGGGTGGACACGGACAGGGACGGCCAGACGGACGCTTTCCTCCTCTACGAGATGGAGGCCCCCCACCTGTCCCTGCTGCTGCTGAAATTCCGGGTCATCGAGGGGCGCATCCATTACAACATGGACGCGGTCTACGCCAATCAGGGCCGGCTGAACCCCAAGAACCGGATCTGGCAGGGCACGTCCCACATCCCCGCGGAGGACTTCCCCTCCTGGCTCACCAAGGCCCTCGAGCACGCGGAGGAGGACAGGGCCCTGGATCGATTGACGCGCAGCCTCGGGCTAGTTGACGGCTCACACTCCCTTTCACCGGGTCGATAAGAAGACGCTATGAAGAAGACGACGATCATCCTTTTGCTCATACTGATCCTGCTGCTCACGGGCGTTCCCCTGGGGGCCGCCGCGGCCGAAGGGGACCCCGGCACCTATTCCATCGAAACGGAGCCGGCCGCCCAGAACCTGACCGGCCGCTGCCAGGTGACCTCGGACCTGAAGACCACGGCCTATACCTGGCGGGTCACCGACGCGGAGCTGTTCACCGCGCAGGTGCTGGAGGCCGGGCAGCGGGTGTCCCTGACCTGGAGGGAGGACGTGCCGGTGAAGGCCGTGTACCTGGCCTTCAAGGACTATCCCGAGGCCTATCGCATCCAGCAGTTCGACGAAGCCGGCGCTCTGCTCAAGGAGGAGGTCGGGCCCCACTATGTCAACCACGCCGTGTTCCTGGAGGAGGGGACCCGGACCGTCACCGTTTTCCCGGACAGTCAAATCGTTCTCTGCTCCTTCTATGCCTACGGCGAGGGGGCCATCCCCGACTATCACCCCTGGGCTCCCGTGCCTGAGAAGCTGGACTATCTGATCGTGGCCATGCACCCCGACGATGACGTGCTGTTCATGGGCGCCATCGTGCCCCTCTACGGGGTGGACCAGGGCCGGGAAGGGACCATCTCCTACACCGCCACCCGGGAGCGTGTCCGCAAGGACGAAGCCGGCAACGGGGCCTGGATCATGGGCCTTCGGAACCAGCCCATCCTGGGCACCTTCCCGGACGTCCCTCAGCGGTACAGGGAAAAGTATAAGAACTCCTTCAAGCAAAAGGACGTGGTCCAGTATCTGGTGGCCCTGTTCCGGCAGTATAAGCCCGAGGTGGTCTTTTCCCACGATCTCAACGGCGAGTACGGCCACTGGCAGCATCAGCTCCTGGCCCATGCGGTCCAGGAGGCCGTGCCCCTGGCGGCTGACCCTGCCTATGACCCGGGTTCGGCGGAGCTGTACGGCACCTGGGAGATCAAGAAGCTGTACCTGCATCTGTATGCCGAGAACCCCATCCACCTGCCCGTCACCAAACCCATCGACGCCTACGGCGGCCTGACGCCCGTAGAGATCGCCGCGGCCGCCTTCCAGTGCCACAAGTCCCAGCTGCCCTCCCGCCACGCGGTGACCAACGAGGGCGTGTACAGCATGTCCGACTTTGGCCTCGCCTACACCACGGTGGGCCTGGACACGGCGGAGGTCAACGATCCCTTCGAGCATATCGACCCCGCCGTCCTCCACTCCCTGGCCACGCCCACGCCTGAGCCTACCCCCACGCCCACGCCGACGCCCGTGCCCACGGATACGCCTACACCGATGCCCACGGCTACGCCTGAGCCTACCGATACGCCCACGCCGGCCCCCACCGATACGCCGACGCCCACGGCCACGCCCCTGCCCACCGAGACGGCCCAGCCCACCCCCGAGGCTCCCGCCCCCTTCTTCACACCGGAGAGAGCCGCCGCCGTCGCCCGGCTGCTGCCGGCCGCTCTGGGGCTGGGCGCTCTGCTGTGCCTGGCGCTCCTCCTCCCGTTCAAAAAGTGGTGGGCGCGGGTCCTGCTGATCGTCCTCGCTTTGCTGCTTCTGGCGGGCGCCGCCCTGCTGCTGGTGCCCGATCGTCCCCGCTTCGTACAGACCCTCTTCCCGACGCCCACGCCTACGGCCACGCCCGCCGTCTACGAGCTCAGCTTCACCACGGACGATCTGCCTGAACCGGCGGAACTGACTCGATATGCGGTGCTGAAGACCCTGGATATCTCCGCCTGCGAGCAGGTGGACGCCGCCCGGTACGAGGCCATCCGCCAGGCGGTCCCGGCGGACTGCGCCATCCTCTGGTCCGTGCCGCTGACGGACGGCCGCTTCCCCTGCGACAGCCGAGAGCTGACGCTGCCCAACTTCTCTGAGGACGACGGGGCCCTGCTCCCCTACTTTGAGGAGCTGGCTACCCTGGACGCCTCCGGCAGCACCGCCTACGACTGCCTCCTGGCTCTCGCTCAGGAGCGGCCGGATCTGGCGCTCACCTACACCCTGCCGGTGGGAGACCAGGTCCTGACCATGGAGGACGAAGCTTTGACCGTGACGGAAGTCCCCGACTTCGCGCTGCTCGAAAAGATGCTGCCCGCCTTCCCCCGCCTCGTGACCCTGGATCTGTCTCAGGCGCCGGTAGCTCCGGCGGACGCCATCGACTTCTCCGCCCGCTGTCCCCAGGTGAAGGTCCTCTACACCGTGCCCGTCGGCAGCCTCCGCTTCGACCCGGAGGCGGAGACCATCGCCCTCGGCGATTCCGGCATCCGGGACGCGGCGGAACTGATCGCGGCCCTTCCCTATCTGCCGGCACTCCGGCAGGTGGACCTCCACGGCACTGGCCTGGCCCTTGCCGATCTTGACGCGATCCTGGCCGTCCGCCCCGAGCTGGTGCTCCTGCAGCGGGTGAAGCTCTTTACAAGGACCGTGGAGACCAACGTAGAGGAGCTGGATCTCAGGGACGCCGCCTGCTCCGCCGAGGAGCTGCCACCGTTGCTGCGGCCCTTCGCCTCCCTGCAGCGGGTGTACCTCGCTCAAAGTGCGGACGTGGATACCGCCGCGGCCCTGCTGCTCTCTGAGCATCCCGAGACCTGGTTCGTCTATGAGACCACCGCCTTTGGAAAGACCAGGGAGAGCACCCTGGAGGAGCTGGACGTGAGCTATACCCGTTTTGCCTCCCCCGACGAGGTGAAGGCGGAGCTGGTCCGTCTCCCCTATCTCAGG
>CADCNE010000083.1:0-7876 GCA_902802805.1 uncultured Eubacteriales bacterium | reverse complement strand
CGTCTGGAACATCCGGATCGGGCCCCATAAGTTCCGCACGGACGTGGAGGCTTTCAGCACCAAAAACCCCAGCAAGTACACCAGTTCCAAGTATACCGAGGAATACAACAACCGGATCCGGAAGACGCGCCGCCTGAAGGAAGGGGATCTGGAGCCCCTCAAATACTGCACCGATCTCGTGGCCCTGGATCTCGGACACAACTTCCTCACCGATGCGGATCTGGCGCTCCTTCCCAAGTACACGCCCCACTTGCAGGTGCTGATCCTGGCGGACAACTGGATCACGGACATCACGCCCCTCCATGAGCTCAAGGAGCTGCGGTATGTGGAGCTGTTCATGAACCGGATCCCCGACATGTCCCCCCTGGTGGGCCTCGACAACCTGACGGATATCAACATTGCCAACACCCACCTCGAGGATATCACGCCCCTTTTGAGCCTCACCCACGCCAAGCGCCTCTGGTTCTCCATGAACGACCTCACCTCGGCCCAGAACCAGGCCGTGGTGGACGCCCTGCCCAACTGCGTCTGCAACTACACCACCCGGGACGAGACCGAGGAGGGCTGGCGGGAGGGCGAGACCTACCAATGGATCCGCCACTTCTTCTACGGCAGCTGATTTGGACACACAAAGCCGCGGCCTGACCGCGGGACAGAGGATGAAAGATATGGATATGCATTGTGACGCTTCCCTGAGGACCTGGTGCGAGATCGACCTCGACGCCATGCTCCACAACTTCATGGCGGCCCGGCACCACCTGCCGGATGAGGTGCTCCTGGCCGCGGTCATCAAGGCCAACGCTTACGGTCACGGGGCCGTGGCGGCGGCGAAGCTGCTGGAGGGCAAGGCGGACCGGTTCGCCGTGGCCATGACGGACGAGGCGGTGGAGCTGAGACGAGCGGGCATCGAGACCCCCATCTTCCTGCTGGGGCCTACGCCGGAGACCGACTTTGAGGCCATCGCCCGATACGACATCGAGGCGGCAGTGCCCTCCTTCGCCTACGGGAAAGCCCTGTGCGATTACGGGGCCGCCCATGGAAAGATCATTCCCTACCACATCGCCCTCGATACGGGCATGGGCCGCATCGGCTTCGCCTGCACGGACGAGTCCCTGGACGAGATCGAAGCCCTGACGAAGTTCCCGGGCGGGCGGCTCAAGGGCGTGTTCAGCCACTACGCCAAGGCGGACTACGCCGACAAGAGCTACGCCAACGAGCAGACCCGGCGGTTCATCGCCTTCACGGAGGCCATGGAGCGGCGGGGCATCCAAATACCGCTCAAGCACCTGGACAACAGCGCGGGGCTCATCGAGATGCCGGAGAAGTTCGACATGGTCCGGGAGGGGATCATCCTCTACGGGCTCATACCCTCCCACGAGGTGGACCTGAGCCTCATCGGCGGCATCCGGGGCGTCATGGCCCTGCGGTCCCATATAAGCTTTTTGAAGACCGTCACCGAGCCCACCCCCGTGAGCTACGGCTGCACCTACGTGGCCCAGCCCGGCACCCGGGTGGCCACGGTCTCCGCCGGGTACGCCGACGGGGTGAACCGCCTCCTCAGCAACCGGGGGCAGGTGCTGGTCCGGGGCGTCCGGTGCCCCATCATCGGCCGGGTGTGCATGGACCAGTTCATGATCGACGTGACCCATGTGCCGGAAGCGGCGTTGGGCGACGTGGTCACCATCTTCGGCCGGGACGGGAGCGACGAGATCACCGCGGACGACGTGGCGGACCAGATCGGGACCATCGGCTACGAGGTCACCTGCCTCGTCACACCGCGGGTGCCCCGGGTGTACATCCGGGACGGAGAGGTCGTCAGCATACAAAGGCCGCTGATAGATTGAACACGAATAGAAACTGCCCTTTCGCATCTTCTGCGAAAGGGCAGTTTGGTTTTTGGATCGTTCAGTTATCAGCGCACCTGAGCCCCGTCGATATGGACGGCCCGGACGTTCAGATCAGCGTCCAGCAGCACGAAGTCCGCGGCGTGGCCGGGGGCCAGAGAGCCGATCTCGCCATCCCGGCGGATGACTTTGGCCGGGACGGCTGTGGCGGCCAGGACAGCCGCCTCCAGGGGCACGCCGAAGGAGACCGCCCGGCGAAGGCCGTCCATCAGGTGGATGGAGCTGCCCGCCAGGGTGCTGCTGCCCCGAAGCCGGGCCACGCCCCCCGTCAGGGTGATGGGCAGGCCCCCCAGCTCGTACTCCCCGTCGGGCATGCCGGCGCAGCGCAGGGAGTCGGAGATCAGCACCAGCTTCTCCCCGAACAGCCGATGGACCAGGCGCACGATAGAGGGATGGATGTGGAAGCCGTCGGTGATGAGCTCCACCGTGGCCCCGGCGTCGGAGGCCGCGGCCACCACCCCGGGCTCCCGGTGGTTGAGGGCGGGCATGGCGTTGAAAAGATGGGTGGCGTGGGACGCGCCGGCCTCATAAGCGGCCATGGCTGGCGGCGTCGTAGTCCGCCGTGGTGTGGCCCAGGGACACGGTGCATTCCCTGCTCACCTCCCGGATGAAGGGCAAAGCGCCGGGCTCCTCCGGGGCCACGGTGACCAGCCGCACCAGGTCTCCCGAAGCCTCGTTGAGCCGGTGGAACATGTCCGCGTCCGGGGCGTGGAGATTGTCGGGGTTCTGGGCCCCGCACTTCTTGAGGCTCAGGAAGGGACCTTCGAGATGGACGCCCACGGCCTTCGCCCCGTCCGCCGGACGCACGAAGTCCCGGATGGCGTGCATGGCCCCGATGAGCTCCGGCTCCTTCAGGGTCATGGTGGTGGGGCACCAGGAGGTGACGCCGCCCGCGGCGTAGTAGCGGGCCATCTTGACGAGGCCCTCCCCCCTGCCGTCGCTGGCGTCCTCGTTCATGGCCCCATGGGTGTGGATATCGATAAGGCCGGGGATGAGGTAACAGCCCTGAGCGTCCATGCCGCCCGTGACCTGGGGGCCTGCGTCCTCGATGGTGTTTCCGAAGGCGACGCCGCCGGAAACGAATTTTCCGTCCAGGAATACCTGCGCGTTGGATATCTTCATAGGCGCTCCCTTACTTCTTCAGGGCGGGGAGGCTGGCAGCCGCCGCGGACTGGCCCACCCGGCGGAACCGCTCGTCCGGCAGGGAGGGCAGGATCTTCTGCGCCACCTCCGGATACTCCTCTTTGAGGACCCGCTTTGCCTCCGCCAGCACCCGGTCGCCGCCCTTGCCGCTCATGACGCGGCCCAGGAGCAGCACGTGCTTCATGCCGTAGAGCTCATAGTAGTAGGCCAGGGTGTGTCCAAGGTACACGCCGATGCTGTCGTACACCGATGCCGCCGCGGGATCGTCCGCCTCCATGCGCTTTTGGACCACCTTCAGCTTTTCGGCGGGGGACAGCTTGGGATCGAGCTCGATACCCGCCCGGGGGGCCAGCTTGATGACGGAATCCTGGGAGAAATATTTGACGCCGCAGCCGATGTCGCCGCTCCACTCGTCCGCCATGGCGTCGGGGGCCGCGTCCACGGGCACGAAGGCGAGCTCGTTGAGCCAGCCGGTGATCCGGCCCTCCTCGTCCACGAAGCCCACGGCCTCGCTGGTGCCCATGGCGATGCCCAAAACGTTGGGCTCGCCCAGGCTGATCATGCCGGCCAGGGCCGACACGTCGCCGTCGTTGGCCACCTCGAAGGGGACGTCCCCGAAGGTGTCCGTGATGGCCCGGATGTAGATGTTCTTCACCTGCTCGCTGAATGTATCCGGTATCTGCAGGAACAGGGACGCCCGCATGGTCCGGTTATTGATGAATATGCCCGCGCTGGACACGCCCACGGCGTCCACCCGGGGCAGGTGCGCCGCCGCGCTCTTCAGGGCGGCCACGATGCCGTCGTAGTGGTACTGGGGATCGGAGTTGGTCTTGGGGAACCAGACCACCTCCTCGTCGTAGACGCTCTCCCCGTCGATCACGGCGCTGACCTTGCGATCGCTGCCGCCGGCATCGAAGCCGATCCGGCACCCGTCCAGGTGCCCGCCGATGGCCTGGGGCGCATCCTTTTCCGCCGGGAGACTGTCGGTATACACCACCTCGAAGGGGTGCTCGAAGACGTCGGCCATGAAGTGGAAGTCGAAGTCCCGGCTGCCCTTATCCGCAAAGGCCCCTTTCAAATACTCATACATATCCCGGTCGCCGGACACGTAGACCTTGAAGCCCCCCTTCATCCACAGCAGGGTCTTCACCAGCCGATCGAGGTAGTACCGGTCCGCCGCGGCGTATTCCGCGGTGCCGTGGACGAAGGTGTCCACCCGGGCGATCTGGCCGTCGGATCGCTCCACGGCGAGGCCCAGGGGCTTCTTCGCCGTGGCCAAAAAGGCTTTGTTGTAGAGGCCCAGGGGGATGAAGCCGGGGTCCAGCCTGGGGTGATTGGTCATGGGTATCCGGATGCCGTACAGGTCCATGGTGAACGCCTCCCGTTTTTTTTCATCATATCGAAAAACGCCCCTTTTGGCAAGGTGTCTTGCAGAAAAAATGGGCCTATGATACAATGGATTGAAAGCAAGGAAAGGACGGGGGCAATATGGATAAAGAGAAGTTTCAACGGGCGCACCAGTGGGTCAGGGACGAGCTGAAGGGCAGCGCGGATTTCTGGCTCCGCCACGGCCTCGACAGGGAGCACGGAGGCGTCTACACCTGCCTCGACAGGAAGGGCGAGATCTTCTCCACCGACAAGAGCGTGTGGATGCAGGGCCGCTGCGGCTGGATCTACGCCTTCCTCTGCACCAACTACGGCGTCCGGCCGGAGTGGCTGGAGGCGTCCAAAAGCTGCGTTGCGTTCCTGGAGGACCACTGCGTGAACCATGAGGCCGGGGACCGGCTCTACTTCACCGTCACCGGCGACGGCAAGCCCCTCCGGCAGCGCCGCTACTGCTTCTCTGAGGACTTTTACACCATGGCCAATGCGGAGCTCTACGCCAACACCGGGGAAAAGAAATACATCGAACGGGCCCGGCGCACCTATGAGCTGACCTACGCCCTCCGCCACGGCCTTATAAAGGACCCCACAGGCCTGGGCCCCAAGACCGTGCCCGAGACCCGGCGGGGCCGGGCCTTCGGCGATCCCATGATCTACCTCAACGTGACCGCCGTCATGCGCCGGTGCGACCCGGAGAACGCCGCCCTGTACGACGAACGGGCCAGGGCCTGCGTGGACGAGATCATCCGCTACCACTATAAGCCGGAATTAAAGTGCGTCCTGGAGACCGTGGGTCCCGACGGGGAGCTGCAGACGGACACCACCGCGGGCCGGGTCGTGAACCCGGGCCACGACATCGAAGGCAGCTGGTTCCTGGCGGAGCAGGCCAACGCCACCGGGGATAAAGCCCTCCACGAGACCGCCCAGAAGATCTTCCGCAACGCCATCGCCGCGGGCTGGGACGAGAAGTATGAAGGACTCCTCTACTTCATCGACTGCATGGGCAAGCCCCCGGAAGCCTACGAGCCCGATATGACGCTCTGGTGGCCCCACAACGAGATCCTGATCGCGTCCATGATGTTCTACCGGGACACCGGGGATCAATATTATCTCGACTGGTTCTACCGGACACTGGACTACTGCGAGAAGCACTTCGCGGACCCCGCCTACGGGGAGTGGTACGGCTACCTCCGGCGAGACGGCCAGCCCACGGAGCCTCCCTGCAAAGGCAGCACCTTCAAGGGTCCCTTCCACGTGCCCCGCAGCCTCATCATTGTGGACAAGCTCATGGATGAAGTGGAAGCGAAGCAGGGCTGGAAATAAGCCTCCATGGAATCCCGGTTCCGCCGGGTCTTCGACCCGGACAATCTATGGTGGTCCTTCCTGGCCCGGGGCGTGGACCTGGTGGGCCTCAGCCTGGCGTGGGGGTTTCTCTGCATCCCCATCCTCACCTTCGGCCCCGCCACCTCGGCCCTCTATTACACGGTGGTCAAGTGCTTCCGCCAGAAGGAGAAGAACACCTTCGCCATCTTCTGGCGGGCCTTTCGGGGGAATCTGAAGCAGGGGATCAAGGCTACGCTGATCACGGTGCCGGTGATGCTTCTGCTGATCTTCGGCTACGGCGTCATGAAGGAAAACTGGGGGAGCGAATTCGGGGCGGTCATGTTCGTGGCCTACGACATCGCCCTGGTGGTGCCCCTGGGCATCCTGTGCTGGCTGTTCCCCCTGCTGGGCCGGTTCGACGCGCCTCTCGGGCACAGCCTGAAAACGGCGGCCATGCTCACCTTCCGGCACCTGCCCAGCACGGTCATTGTGGTGCTGCTGACGGTGGAGACCTTCGTTTCCCTCATCGAAAAGTGGTGGCCGGTGTTCTTCGCCCCCACGCTGTGGGTCCTCCTTGAGAGCCTATTCATGGAGCGCATCTTCCCCAAATATCTCACCGAGCCGGAGATCGAGAAGATGAATTTGACCAGCGAAACGCCGGTGGAGGAATAAAAAAAGCCAAAACGAAAACAGCCGCCCTCCGGGGCGGCTGTCGATCATTTTTGGGTCACACCAGCGTGGGCACCAGCGCCGCCAGCTTCTCCGCCAGCTGGGCGTGGCCCCGGCGGGACAGGTGCATATGGTCCACGTTGTTGAACTCGCACCCCCTGGCGTCGAAGAAGTGGCAGCCGTTGCGCTCCGCCACGGGGGCCAGGTACTGGGCCAGGGCTTCGGACTTCTCCACGCAGCCGTTGCCCATCACGATATCCAAGAAGGGTTCTTCGATGGGCGGCGGGCAGACGATCAGGATGTTGGGCGCGTGTTTGCCCCAGCACTCCACGCTCTTGCACTTCTTGATGAGCCGCTCCATGCCCACCGCGATGCCCGGCGCGCCCACGCCGAATCGCTCCTTCACGTCGTTGGTGCCCAGCATGATGATGAGCAGGTCCACCGGCTCATGGGCCATGAGCACGGGATAGGCCACGCTCACGGCGTCCATGCTCTCATGAAGGGCGTCCACGAAGACCGTGGTGCGGCCGCTCAAGCCCTCCTCAATGACCAGATATTTTTCCCCCAGGGCCTTTTGGAGCCGGCAGGTCCAGCGCTCGTCCTCATTGTAGCGGTCGGTGCCGTCGGCGGTGTCTTTGGGATCGGCGCAGTATCCATGGGTATTGGAATCGCCCAGGCAAAGAATGTGTCGCTTCATGAAGGATCCTCCCCAATAATATAATGTTCGATTTTCGTGTTTGATTGTATCGGCTCGCGCCGTCCCTGTCAAGCGTTTCGTTCCCCGCCGCGGATGTTTTTCACTCATAATTTTGACCCATTTGGCGAGGGCCGCGTATTGACAAGCACAAGCATAATTATGTATTATTTATGTATGGGAGCAAAGCTTCCTGTACGAGTCCGATCTCCGTTTTTGCGGAGGACGGTGCGCACATCATATCATCAGGAGGGAAAACATGAAGAAAGTATTGTCCATCGCCCTGGCGCTGCTGCTGGTCATCGGTTTGGTCAGCTTTGCCAAACCCGCCTCTGCCGACGCCGAAGAGATCACCCTTTGGACCTACCCCATCGGCAACTGGGGCAACGAAGAGACCGTCAAGGCGCTCACCGATGCCTTCACCGCCGAGACCGGCATCAAGGTCAAGGTGGAGTACCTGACCTACACCGACGGCGACGACAAGGTCAACACCGCCCTCACCGCCAAAGCCGCCCCCGATCTCATCATGGAAGGACCCGAGCGTCTTGTCGCCAACTGGGGCGCCAACGGCTACATGGTGAACATCGCGGATCTGTTTGACGATCAGGACAAGGCTGAGCTCAACGCGGCCGCCCTTTCCGCCTGCTTCGCCGACGCCGCCACCGCCTATGAGTATCCCCTCTGCATGACGGCCCACTGCATGGCCATCAACCTGGATGCCTTCAAAGCCGCCGGTGCCGATCAGTACGTCAACACCGAG
>CADCNE010000082.1 GCA_902802805.1 uncultured Eubacteriales bacterium | reverse complement strand
TACGTGAACGAGGCGGGGGACCTGATCACTGTGGCGGAAGGCGTGGCGGACTTCGCTCTGGCGGACGGGGCCATCGTCTACGGGGAGCTGGATCGCACCTACGTCTACTTCCTGGACGACGGGTCCACCTTCGGCCTTACCCGGCCCAGCGAGAGCGCCCTGTTCTTGGGGGCAGGCGAGGATTTCGCCATCTGGATGGACGTGACCTGGCGGGATCGGGACATCATCGAGTATATGCATCTGAACGATTTTTCAGCGGACCTTGCTGAAACGGAGGAGCCATGAAGCAAAAGAGCGTTTTCGTTTGCGGGGAGTGCGGCTACGAGACCCCTCGCTGGCTGGGCCGCTGCCCCCAGTGCGGCAGCTGGAACACCATCGTGGAGGAGGAGCGGGTGAGCCTGAAAGCTCCCGCCGCCCCATCGAAGGCCGTACCCCTCAAGGAGGTGGCGGCCCAGGCGGGGAACCGGACCTCCACGGGCATCGGCGAGCTCGATCGAGTCCTGGGCGGCGGCCTCACCTCGGGCATGACCGTCCTCATCGGCGGCAGCCCCGGCATCGGAAAATCGACCCTGCTCCTGCAGTGCGCCGACCACCTGTCGAAGGTGGGACCCGTGCTCTACGCCTCCGGGGAGGAGAGCCGTCACCAGATCCGGCTCCGGGCGGACCGGTTGGGCCTCGGCGGCGAGGTGCTGCTCCTCTGCGAGAACTCCGTGGAGAGCATCTTAGCGGAAGCCCAGGGGCGCAAGGCCGCCTTTCTCATCGTGGACTCCATCCAGACCATGTTCACCGAGGACGCCCCCTCGTCCCCCGGCAGCGTCACTCAGATCCGGGGCTCGGCGGCCAAGTTCACCCGCTTCGCCAAAGAGACGGGAGTGCCCGTGTTCCTGGTGGGTCACGTGACCAAGGAGGGGGCTCTCGCGGGCCCCAAGGTCCTGGAGCACATCGTGGACACGGTGCTGTATTTTGAAGGGGACCGGCAGGAGGGGCTCCGGCTCCTGCGGTCGGAAAAGAACCGGTTCGGCTCCACCAACGAGCTGGGCGTGTTCGAGATGACGGACAAGGGCATGTCGCCCGTGCCAGACCCCAGCGGCCTGTTCCTGTCCGCGGCCCGAACGGCCCCGGGCTGCGCGGTGGGCTGTGTGCTGGAGGGGTCCCGGCCCCTGCTTGCCGAGGTCCAGGCGCTCCTTTGCCCTTCGGTCTATGGCTCCCCTCGCCGGACCGCCGTAGGCATGGACGTGCCAAGGTTCAATATGCTCCTCGCTGTCTTAGAGCGGAGAGCGGGGCTGCGGCTGTCGGACAAGGACGCTTATCTCTCCGTGGCGGGAAGCTTGCGGCTCCAGGATCGGGGGGCGGACCTGGCCGCCATCCTCTGCGTAGCCTCCGCCTGCTGCGATAAGCCCGTGCCGCCTCACACCGCGGCCATCGGCGAGGTGGGCCTCACCGGCGACGTGCGTCCCGTGGGCCAGATGGCCGCCCGGCTGAAGGAGTGCCTGCGTCTCGGCTACGCCAGCGTCATCGTGCCCGAAGGTACCAAGACAGACCTGCCCGGCCTGAAGCTCATCCATGTAAAAAACGTACTGGAAGCATCATCCCTGATCGCCTATCCGGCGGAATGAATGCTAATAGAACTTAATGAAGAAGGCTATGCATTGTGCACAGCCTTCTTTTTCTTCTTAAGTTTCTCTTTTTCCGTGCTTTTTCCTTTGTCCAAAGAGAAAAAGCGGTATAGTAGAGAAATTATAACCCCAATGTCTCCCGTATCAGAACGACCTCCATCTCGATGCCACGCATCTTCCGATAATGCACCACCAGAGCGTTGCAGATGCGGTCCTTAGCGGAGCAGTCGTAGCACCTGTCACCCTTTATGGCGCAGGGGTTAGAGAACCCGTGCCGGGCGGCGTTCTGTGGCGCGGCCACGTTCCGGGCCCGATATATGGCATCGTCCAGGGTGGGGCAGAGCTTACTGAGGCTCACCACGAAGTAGACCTTCTCATGCCCGAACAGCGACCCGGCCACCCGGTTCCCCGTGCCGTCGATGTTGACCAGCTCCCCCGTTTCACTCATGGCGTTGAGTGAAGTGAGGAACACGTCGGTGAGCAGGGTGTCCCGGGCTACCTGTCGAAAGGTCCGCCCCTCGGGCTGGTGCATGGGATCGAAGCATTGGTTGTGGGCCGACAGCCTGTCATACAGCCCCATGGACAGCATGGTCTCCGAGTCCCCGAAGCCCACGGTCTTCCCGTCGATGGCCTCGTCCAGATAGGCGGCGGCCTGGGCCCCCGTGTCGAAGACGGCGACCTCGTACCTGCGGCGGATCAGGGCCTGGACGAATCTTTCCTCCCGTTCCCGATCCATACCTTACGCCTCCGCAAAGAACGCCGACACCAGGTCGTTGATGGCCTGCTGGTCCCTGACGCCCATGAGCTCCCGGGCGGAGTGCATGGCGAGGATCGGCACGCCGATGTCCGCGGACCGCATGGAAAGGTTGGTGGCCGTGAACTTGCCCAAGGTGCCGCCGCCGGCGCTGCCAGCCTTGTTCATGAACCGCTGGTGGGGGATGCCCTTCGCCTTGCACAAGCCCTCCACGATGCCAACGCCCACGGCGTCCGTGGCATACTTCTGGGAGTAGTTCATCTTGATGGTCACGCCCTTGTTGAGCAGGGAGCACACGCCGCTGTCGTACATCTCCATCTTGTTGGGGTGCAGGGCGTGGGCCACGTCACAGCTCAGCAGGAACCCGGAGAGCAGGGCGTTCAGATACCCGGCCCGATCGAGGCCCAGGGCGTAGGCAATCTTTTCGGTGATATAGTTCAGCGTGTCGCTGTCGGCGCCGGTCTTGGTGCGGCTGCCCACCTCCTCGTTGTCGAAGAAGGCGGCGATGTTCACGCCCGCTTTCCGTTGGGGGCCGGTGATGCCGGCGAGGCAGGCGAAGGCGGAGGTCAGGTTGTCGAGCCTCGGCGCGGACAGAAGCTCCCCGTCAAAGCCTACCAGCTGGGGTGCTTCGGCGTTATAGAGCACCAGGTCGAAGGAGAGGATGTCCTCCACGGCCACGCCCATGGCCTCGGCCACCTTGCCCAGGAAGAAGCCGTTCTTGTTGAACTCCTTTTCCACGGTGGCCGCGAGGGGCAGCAGGTCCTTGGCGGGGTCCAGCGCCACGCCCTTGTTGACCTCCCGGTTCATATGGATAGCCAGGTTCGGGATGGTAAACAGGGGCCGCCCGAAGTCGAAGAGCCGCCGTTCCGGCTCCATGGCCGTTTCGCCCTTCAGCGTCACCAGGCCCGCCGAGGACAGAGGCCGGTCCATCCAGGTGCTGTGGATGAGGCCGCCGTAGGGCTCCACGCTCAGCTTCAAGCACCCCGCCGTCACCTGCTCCGGGTCCGGCTTGATGTAGAAGCAGGGCCAGTCCATATGGTTGGCCGCCACCCTAAAACCATCCTGGGGGGCAAAGGCCTCGCCAACGGTGAAGGCCACGGCCATAGTGCCCCGGCAGTCGATGCGGTATTTCCCGCCGGGCGTCAGTGCCCAGTCGCCGGTGAGGGGCAGTTCCTCAAAGCCCTCGTCCTTCAGTATGCGCAGCACCTCCGTTACCCCGTGATAGGGGGACACGGACCGGGTCAAAAAGTCCATCAACGCCTGGATATCCTGTTTCATGTGCACCTCCGCAAGATTTGTCTCCTCCATTATAGCAGATTTTGGCGAACATACAACCGCTTTCCTTTACATCGGCCGGGAAGGATGATATACTTTCCCCCATGGAACAAAAGATCAACGGAAACATCAGCGGCATCCGCGACGTGCTGTTGGACGAAATGAAGACCCTGTACGACATGGATCAGCCCGCGGGCACCTTCGCCTCGAGGGAGCTCCTCGAGGCCATGTGCGCCTTCACGGGCCGGATCAATCGAGAGATCAGCGTGTACATCTCCCGGGCGGGCCTCATCAAGGACGTGTCCGTGGGGGACGACCGTACCGTGTCCATGCCCGAGATGCGTCTCGTGCGCAACATCGACCGGCTCTGCGGCGTCCGCTGCATCCATACCCACCCCAACGGCAGCGGATACCTCTCCGACGTGGATCTGGGGACTCTCAACGCCATGCGCCTCGACGCCATGTGCGCCATCGGCGTGAAGGAGGGACAGCCCACCAGCTTCTACGCCGCCTTCGTGGGCGAAGTGGTGGACGAGGAGCGAAAGCCCCTGATCTACGGCCCCCTCCGCTACGACCGACTCCCTCAGCGGGGTCTCCTGGACGCCATTTTGGAAGCGGACCAACGCTTGAAGGCCCCCGCCGTGGACGTGGCCGCCGCCAAGCCCGAACGGGCCATCCTGGTGGGCATCGAAAACAACGAGGGCTACGACACCCTCGGTGAATTGGAGGAGCTGGCGAAGACAGCCGGGGTAGAGGTCATCCGCAGGGAGAGCCAGAAGAAGCGGTCCATCGACAGCGCCACCTACATCGGCTCCGGAAAGGCGGACGAACTGAGGCTCCTATCGAGCGCCACCGAGGCGGACCTGTTCATCTTCGACGACGAGCTCTCCGCCATCCAGATCCGGAACCTGGAGGACATCCTCTGCACCCCGGTCATCGACCGGACTATGCTCATACTGGACATCTTCGCCACCCGGGCCACCAGCCGCGAGGGGCGGCTGCAGGTGGAGCTGGCCCAGCTCCAATATAGGCTCCCACGGCTCCTCGGCACGGGCCTCGCCCTCTCCCGCCAGGGCGCGGGCGTTGGCGCCAGAGGTCCCGGTGAAAAGAAGCTTGAGATCGATCGCCGCCGCATCCGCCGCCGGATCTATGAGTTAAAGGAAGAATTGAAGGAGGTGGAGGGCCAGCGGTCCCTCCGCCGCACCGCCCGGAAGAAGACCGGCGTGCCCCTTATCGCACTTGTCGGATACACGAACGCGGGGAAGAGCACCCTGTTGAACGCGCTCACCAACGCCTCCGTCCTCGCGGAGGACAAGCTCTTCGCTACCCTGGACCCGGTGGTCCGCCAGATCACCCTGCCTCAGGGCACGGCCTGTATCCTCTCCGACACCGTGGGCTTCATCAACAAGCTCCCCACGGACCTCATCGAGGCCTTCCGCTCCACCTTGGAGGAGGTCCGGGACGCGGACCTGATCCTCCACGTCATCGACAGCAGCTGTCCCCACTACGAGGTCCAGATGCAGGTGGTGGACGAGGTCCTCACCTCCCTGGGCGCGGGGAACACCCCCCGCATCGACGTGTACAACAAGGTGGATAAGGAGGGGGCCCTGCCCGCTCATAGGGGCACCTTCGTCCATATCTCCGCCCTGACAGGCCAGGGCCTCGAGGACTTGCTCACCAAGGCAGAGGAGACCCTGAACCGAGGCCAGCGGCTCATAGAACTGTTTATTCCCTACGAGAAGTACGACGCCATGCAGGCCCTTCGCGCCGCGGGGAACATCCTCGAGGAATCCCACGAGGCCACCGGCACCCGGGTCAAGGTCCTCATCGCCGAGGACAGGCTCTGGAAGGTGAAGAAGAATTTGGGGCAGGAGGGGTCATGAAGCTGCACATCTGGGCAGATGGACCGGATACGCTGGTGGAGGTGGAATCGAAGGCCCTGGACCGGCTGGACCGGTGCCGGGAGACCGGGCATTATGTGTTCCGCTATGCTGCCGGGTCCCTGGCGGAGCGGGAGATAGAGGCCATCGCTGCGGAACAGGAGCGGGCCTATGCAAAGCTCGCGGACCTGTTCGGCTTTGAGTTGCCCCAGAGGATCGAGTATCTGCTGACCGATTCCCCCGAGGACAACGGGCAGGCCCTGAGCGAGCTGTTCGGCATGGAGCCCTGTCCCACCAACGGCCTGTCCATCGGCCCCAACTATGTACTGGGGGCCTATTGTGACGAGGCCAAAGCCGTGGGCTGTCATGAGGTGGCCCATCTCTTTTCCTATCAGCTCTGCCTGCCTAGATCGGAGCTCCTCAGCGAGGGGCTGGCCATGTATGCGGACGGCTCCTTTTGGGGCAAGCCTAACGAGGATTGGGTGTGCGAGTTTTTACAGAACGGAGCCTATGTCCCCGTCCGGGAGCTCCTGTCGGAGGAACGGTTCTACGCCCACCCCAGCGAGATCACCTATCCCATCGCTGGCGCGTTCGTGGGCTTTTTGATAGGAGAGCTGGGCAGGGAGCGCTTCTTTGCGGAGGTATATGCCTCCGACGCGCCGCTGTTGGAAACCCTGAGCAGGCTGTTCGGGACCCCGGTGGAAGCGGTGGAGGAGCGGTTCATCCGGTTTGTCAAGGAGGATCGCCATGGCGTCTGACCTCTTTCTCCGCGCCGCCTGCATGGACTGGGACGCCATCGACCGGAGCAGCTACCTGTGGACCATCCCAGCCATTGCCGGGGTGGAGTGGGTGGACTTCGATAAGCCCGTCACATGCTTCGTGGGGGAAAACGGCAGCGGAAAGTCCACGCTGTTGGAGGCCATGGCCATCAACTGTGGTTTCAATCCCGAGGGCGGCACCAAGCATTATTCGTTCTCCACCTTCGATTCCCATTCTGAGCTCAACCAGTGCATGCGCCTCATCAAGGGTCCGAAGAAGCCCCGATGGGGGTACTTTTTGCGGGCTGAAAGCTTCTACAACGTGGCCACGGCGGAGGCGGAATATAGCCGCAACGGCGGCCAACCCCAGCGCCTCCACGAAAAGTCCCACGGGGAGAGCTTTTTAGCCACGGTCCAGAACAACTTCCAGGGCGGCGGGGTGTATCTACTGGACGAGCCCGACTTGTCCCCCCAGCGGCAGCTGACCCTCCTCCACGAAATACATACCTGCGCCCGGGCCGGGGCCCAGTTCTTCATCGTCACCCATTCGCCCATTCTGCTGGGTCTCCCTGACGCCGCCATCCTCTCCTTTGACAACGGCCCCATCCATCCCATTGCCTACGAGGACACGGACAGCTACCAGATCATGAGCCTGTTCCTCTCCGACCGCAGGCGCATCCTGCACGACCTTTTGGATGAATGAGCGGGACGGGCAAGCCCGTCCTCTACAACGGTTGACCCGCTTCATCGTGCCGTAGGGGACGGGCTTGCCCATCCCGCTGTTTTTTTGTAATCCCCCATTGACAAATGAACAGTTAAGTATATAATAGTTAACCGGCTAACAGTTAACTATTTAATTTTATGCAGAAAGGGAACGGATATGCAGATCGAGGAGCTGTCCAAGAAGATGGTCCTGGTGCACGCCCTCCGGCGCACGGCCCTGAACCGGGAGCGGGAGCGGCTGAACCAGAAGGTGATCCCCCTGGCCCTCATGTCCTACGTGCTGGAGCATCCCGGCTGCACCCAGGGGGAGGTGGCCGCCTACCTCTATATCTCGGCGGCCTCCGTGGCCACCAGCTGCAAGCGCCTCGAACAGGAGGGGCTGTTGGAGCGGCGCGTGGACCCGGTGAATCGGCGGAAGAACCAGCTGTTTGTTACGGCGGAGGGGGAGGAGCTGACCCGGGAGAAGCGGGCCATGCTGGAACGAGTCGACGAGCGGACCTTCGAGGGCATCGGCGAGACGGACCGGGAAGTGTTCTCCCGGGTCCTGGACCGGATGCTGGACAACCTGGGCGGCCGGGGCGTGGAACCCCGACAGGTCTTCGGCTCCCTCATGGAAGCGGATAAGCGGAAGGAGAAGAAATGAAGTATACCATCAAACGACTTTTGGCCTTCGTGGGCAAGTACAGGTACCCGGCCATCCTCACCATCGTGTGCATGATCGGTGAGGTCATCTTCGAGGTGCTGATCCCCAAATATATGGCCCTGCTCATCGACAACGGCATCAGCCTGGGGGACACGGGATACGTGTACCGCATGGGCGGCGTCATGATCCTCCTGACAATCGGCGCCATGACCCTGGGCATGCTGGGCGTCATCTTCGGCGCCCGGTCCTCCACGGGCTTTGCCATGAACCTGCAGAACGCGGTCTTTGGGGCAGTGGAGGATTTCTCCTTCCGGAACACGGATCGGTTCACTACTCCGTCCCTGATCACTCGCATGACCAACGATATCACCAACATCCAGCAGGCCTTCCAGATGACCATCCGCCTGGCTATGCGCTCCCCGGCCCAGCTCGTCCTGGCCACCTTCATGGCCATCCGCATCTCGGGACGGCTGTCGCTGGTGCTCCTCTGCGCCATCCCGGTGCTGGCGGGGTGTCTGTACCTCATCGCCACCCGGGCCCATCCCCGGTTCATGATCATGCTCCATCGATATGACGACATGAACGCCTCCGCCCAGGAGAACCTGATCGCCATCCGGGTGGTGAAGGCCTTCGTCCGAGGGGACTATGAGACCAAAAAGTTCAAGAAGAGCGCCGGGGACGTGCGGGACGCCCAGTTCTCCGCGGAAAAGCTGCTGATCCTCAACGGGCCTCTCATGACCCTCACCATGTACGCCTGCGTACTGGCGGTGGTGGGCATCGGCGGTACCCATATCGCCACGGGTCGGCTGACCTCCGGGGAGCTCATCAGCTTCATCTCCTACATCAGCTCCATCCTCATGTCGCTCATGATGCTCAGCATGTACTTCATCACCCTCATCATGTCCTCCGCGTCGGCAAAGCGCCTTGTGGAGGTCCTGGACGAGGTCCCCGACATCGACGAGAACCGGTCCTCCATCATTGAGGTGAAGGACGGGTCCATCGACTTTGAGCACGTGGACTTCTCATACACCGGCAGCAACGAGAACCCCACTCTGACGGACATCGACCTGCACATTAAGAGCGGCGAGGTCATCGGCGTCATCGGCGGCTCCGGCAGCGGCAAGACCAGTTTGGTACAGCTGATCCCCCGGCTCTATGAGGCCACCTCCGGCGCGGTAAAGGTGGGCGGCGTCAACGTGAAGGAATATTCCACCGACACGCTTCGGGGCGCCATCGGCATGGTGCTCCAGAAGAACGTGCTGTTCTCCGGCACCATCCGGGAGAACCTGAAGTGGGGCGACCCTAACGCCACGGACGAAATGATCGAGTCTGCCTGCAAAACGGCCTGCGCCCATGATTTCATCCTGTCCTTCCCACAGGGCTACGACACGGACCTCGGCCAGGGCGGCGTCAACGTGTCCGGCGGCCAGAAGCAGCGGCTGTGCATCGCCCGGGCCCTGCTGAAGAGCCCCCGGATCCTCATCATGGACGACTCTACCAGCGCCGTGGACACCGCCACGGATCAGGCCATCCGGGAGGCCTTCCGCACCGTCTGCCCCGATACCACCAAGATCATCATCGCCCAGCGGCTCAACTCCGTCATGGACGCTGACCGCATCGTGGTCCTGGACGAAGGCCGCATCAACGACGTAGGTACCCACGAGGAGCTGCTGGCGCGGAACAAGATCTATCAGGAAGTATACGAATCCCAGATGAGAAAGGAGGTAGCGTAATATGGCAAAAGGCTTTGCAAAACCCCAAAACGTGGGCAAGACCTTCGCCCGGCTCTTCGGTTACCTCCGGCCCCATCTCGGGAAGCTGATCCTGGCCGGCCTGTTCCTTCTCGTCAACAGCCTTACCGGCGTGCTGGGCACGTATCTTCTAAAGCCCATCTTCAACATTGCCGCAGAAATGTTCGAGACCGGCAGCCGAGACTTCGGCCCCATCATCCGCACCATCCTGCTGCTGGCGGCGGTGTACGTGGCGGGCGTAGCGGCCAACTACGGCACCAACCGGCTCCTCCTTCGGGTCAACACCGGGGTCCTATACCAGATCCGCTGCGAGATGTACGAGCACCTGGAAAAGCTCCCCCTCAAGTATTTCGACAGCCGCACCCACGGCGAGATCATGTCCCGGTTCACCAACGACACCGATACCCTGCGGGAGATGATGAGCATGGCTCTGCCCAACATGATCAGCAGCTCCGTGACCATCCTGGGCATCCTGGTGGCCATGCTCCTCATGAACTGGAAGCTGACGCTTCTGGTCCTTGGCATCCTGTTCGTCATGACCATGCTGGTGGGCCGCCTGACTCGCCTCAGCGCCAAGTACTTCCGGGCCCGCCAGGCCGCCATCGCCGCCGCCAGCGGGTACGTGGAGGAGCACTTCGAGGGCCAGCGGGAGGTGAAGGTGTTCTGCCATGAGGGGAAGGTCAAGTCCGAGTTCGGGCAGCTGGCGAAAAACCTCAAGGAAGCCGCTGCCAAGGCCAACTCCTACGGCATGATCCTCATGCCCATCATGGGCAACACCAGCTACATCCTCTTCGCCGTCAGCGCCATGTCCGGCACCACCCTTATCATCAAGGGGCTCATGGACATCGGCACCCTGGCCGCCTACCTCCAATACAGCAAGCAGATCGCCCGGCCCATCAACATGATTTCCCAGCAGATCACGGGCATCCTGAACGCCCTGGCCGGCGCGGAGCGTATCTTCGATCTCATGGACACCCCCGTGGAGGTGGACGAAGGGAAGTACACCCTGGAGAAGGTGGGCAAGGACCAGTGGGCCTGGGTCCGGGACGACGAGCGGATCCCCCTGCGGGGCGATGTGCGCTTCGACCACGTGACCTTCTCCTATGACGGGAAGGTGGACGTGCTGAAGGACCTGAGCCTGTACGCCAAGCCTGGCCAGAAGATCGCGTTCGTGGGCTCCACCGGCGCGGGGAAGACCACCATCACCAACCTCATCAACCGGTTCTACGACGTGCAGACCGGCGCCATCACCTACGACGGCATCAACGTGAAGGACATCCAAAAGGACGACCTTCGCCGGTCCCTGGGCATGGTGCTCCAGGACACGCACCTCTTTACCGGCACGGTCATGGAAAACATCCGCTACGGGCGTCTGGACGCCACGGACGAGGAGTGCGTCGCAGCCGCCAAGCGCAGCAACGCCCACTTCTTCATCTCCCACCTGCCCGAGGGGTACCAGACCATCCTCACCGCCGACGGCGCGAACCTCTCCCAGGGCCAGCGGCAGCTCATCGCCATCGCCCGGGCGGCGGTGGCCGACCCGCCGGTGCTGATCCTGGACGAAGCCACCAGCTCCATCGATACTCGCACCGAGGCCCATATCGAGCGGGGCATGGACGAGCTCATGAAGGGGCGGACCGTGTTCGTCATCGCGCACCGGCTCTCCACCGTCCGCAACGCCAACGCCATCATGGTCCTGGAGCACGGCGAGATCATCGAGCGCGGCGACCATAAGGCGCTGTTGGAACAAAAGGGCAGGTACTATCAGCTCCATACGGGCATGTTTGAGCTAAGTTGATTTCCACTTTCTTTGCCGCTTTTTCTCTTTCGAAAAAGAGAAAAAGCGGCGCAAAAAGAGAAACTCAAAAAGGGATCGTATTCTTCGTACGATCCCTTGCTATATTCTTAAGCTTTTCTTTTTGGGCGACTTTTTCTTTTCACCGAAAAGAAAAAGTCGCAGAATAAAGATTTACTCTCCCCTGAACACGATCCCTTCCACTGGGTCCGCGCTCTCGATGATGGCCAGGGACTCCACGTGGTAGCCCGCGTCACGAAGCTTCTGCCCGCCGGGCTGGAAGCCCTTCTCCACGGCCGCGCCGATGCCCACCAGCTCCGCTCCGGCCTGCTTGATGATCTCGCACACGCCCCGGAGCGCTTCGCCCATGGCCAGGAAGTCGTCGATGACCAGGACCTTGTCCTTCTCGCTGATCCACTGCTTGGACACCAGCAGCGTCACCTTCTTCTTATAGGTATAGGACATGATCTCGCTCTGGAAGAGGCCGCCCTCGATATTGTCGGACTTGGCCTTCTTGGCGTAGAGCAGGGGCACCCCCAGGTCCGCCGCCACGGCGGAGGCGAGGGCGATGCCGCTGGCTTCCACGGTCATGACCAGCGTCACGCCGGAGGTGTCGAAGCGGCGGATGAACTCGTGGGAGAGCTCGTGCATGAGCTGCATGTCCACCCGATGGTTGAGAAACCCGTCGATCTTGATGATGTTCCCGGGCAGGACCCGGCCCTCCTTGCGGATGCGCTCCTCGAGGGGCGCGAATCCTTTGCTCACCTCTGCCATGCTGATCTCCTCCTCAATAAAAATATGTTTTATTATGACGGTATACCGTGAAAATTGCAAGAGGGTTTTCCACTTTTTCCACCAGTTTTTTTCAATATGGTCCGCCCTTGACAGTTTTGAAGGAAACAGGCTACAATGGCACAACAGAGGAAAGGGAGGGACGGCCCCCATGTTTACCGGATTTTCCAGAGAGACCAGCGAGTTCATGATGAACCTCGCCTTGAACAACGATCGGCCCTGGTTCGAGCGCCATCGGGAGAGCTACGAGCGGAGCCTCAAGAAGCCCATGGACGAGCTCGCCCGTGAGGTCATGGCCGAGATGGTCCGCCGCTTCCCCGACGACCCCTTCGAGCTCCATATCTCCCGCATCTACCGGGACGCCCGCCGCCTCTTCGGCCGGGGGCCCTACAAGGAGGAGCTGTGGTTCTCCATCAAGCCCTCCCGGAGCATGGAGGGAGGCGGCACCCTGTTCTTCGGCCTCTCGGCCCTCTCCTGGGAGATCGGCGGCGATTATTGGCGGGACGCCCCGGGCATGGCGGGCTTCCGCAAGAGTATGGACGACGACCCCGAGACCTTCCTCAAGCTGGTCCGCCGGTTCAACAAACAGGACTACTTCACCCTCAACGGCCCCGAGTTCAAGCGCAAAAAGGGCCACGCGGACGACGAGCTGGGCCCCTGGTACAACAAGAGATACCTGTGGGTGAGCCATAAGGAGCCCTTTAACGAAAAGCTCTTCTCCCACGACTTCGTGGGCCTGGTGTGCGATCACCTCGCGGACCTCATGCCCTTCTACCGGTACTTCCTCAAAGTCTACGGCTACGGCAGCTGAAGGGCATACGTAGTGGCGACGGGGGAGGGGCACCACAAAATATATGGTCGAAAAATGCAAAAACCCCCTTTACAAATCCGAAAACCCATGCTAATATTACCCCAATGATTTTTAAGCGGTACAGAGATGCCGGTAAGGTCAGCAAATCGAGGCGCACGAAACGAGCGCAGAGGATGGATGCTAAGCCTGCCGGATCACCGGCGGGCTTTTTGTATAACCTATCAGGCTATAGCCCGAGAACCGCTGGAAAGGATGCCCATGGAGTTCAAAGCCCAGATCATGGACGAGGCCGCGGTGCAGCGGTCGCTGG
>CADCNE010000081.1 GCA_902802805.1 uncultured Eubacteriales bacterium | reverse complement strand
CGAGATCTTTGAGTCGCTGCAGGCTTCCTGCACCTACACCGACGGCAAGGTTTTCGAGTACCCCGTGTGCATGATCGCCCACTGCATGGCGGTCAACCTGACCCGCTTTGAGGCCGCCGGCGTCGCCGACGTTCTCGACCGCGACACCCACACCTGGACGACCGAAGGCTTCATCAAGGCTGTCAACGCGCTCTATGCCGCGAAGAACGGTCCCGTGGCTGCCGTTTACTGCAGCGGCCAGGGCGGCGACCAGGGCACCCGCGCTCTGATCAACAACCTCTACGGCGGCACCTTCACCACTGCCGACCACACCGCCTACACCTGGGACGATCCTCTGAACATCAAGGCCCTCAAGGCCCTCTATGACCAGGACGGCATCGCCTTCGATCCCGCCATCAACGGCGGCGAAGAGATCGCCAACTTCTACAACGGCATCTTCAAGATGGCCTTCTGCTGGAACATTGCCCAGCAGCTCAATCCCAACTCCGCCGGCACCGGCGCCGGCAAGAACGCCCTTGGCGAGGAGATCGCCTTCATGGCCTTCCCCTCCGAGGATGGCAACGCGAAACTCCAGGGCGGCATCTGGGGCTTCGGTATCTTCGATAACGGCGACGCCGCCAAGATCGAAGCCGCCAAGAAGTTCATCCTGTTCATGGCCGACAGCGAGCATACCGCCGACGCCGTGCGCGCTTCCAACTACTTCGCCGCCCGTTCCGCCGTGAATGGCGAAGCCCTGGATATCTGGGCCGGCAACGAGATCATGGCTGAGTACACCAAGCTGATGCCTTACCTGGGCGACTACTACCAGGTCACCAAGGGCTGGGCTCCTGCCCGTACCGCCTGGTGGAACATGCTCCAGCAGGTCGGCGCCAGCGACGGTTCCGAAGCGGCCATCACCGCGGCGGTCGCCGACTACTGCGCTCAGGCCAACGCCGGCGCTAAATAAGCACCGATCCCGATCCTCCCTGTGAGGGAGGGAAATCCCTGTGAATGGGTTCGCGCCCCATTCCCGCGCGATGCGGGAATGGGGCGTATTGCATGAATCCTACGGAAAGCGAGGTAAACCATCGTGCCGCAGACAATGAGCCCCCAGTTACGGCGCAGAGAGACCGTAGCCGGCTATATGTTTCTGCTTCCCAGTCTGATCTTCTTCATCGGGTTCGTGGTGGTCCCCATGGTCATGTGCGTCGTCACCAGCTTTTTCGACGCCAACATGAACGTGAACACCCCGGACAAATTCATCTGGTTCGACAACTACATCGAGCTGTGGAAGGACCCGGTCTTTATCAAGGCCCTGAAGAACACCTTTATCATCGTGGTGGTCAGCGTCCCCTTCACCTGCATCTTCTCCCTGTGGGTGGCCTCCGCCATCTATAAGATGCGGGAGGGTCTGCTCAGCTTCTTCCGGATCGTGTTCTATCTGCCGGTGGTCACGGGCTCCGTGGCCGTCACGGTGGTGTGGAAGTGGATGTACAACAACTACTACGGCATCTTCAACTACGTGCTCAAGAACACGGGCGTCATCAGCAAGAACATCAACTGGCTGGGCGATCCCAAGTATGCCCTGTGGTGCATCATCCTGATCCTGCTCACCACCTCCGTGGGCCAGCCCATCGTGCTGTACGTGTCCGCCCTCTCTAACGTGGACAACTCCCTGGTGGAGGCCTCCGAGGTGGACGGCGCCAACAACCTGCAGGTGTTCTGGCGGATCAAGTGGCCCCAGATCATGCCCACCACCCTGTACATCCTGGTCATCACCACCATCAACTCCTTCCAGTGCTTCGCCCTCATCCAGCTGCTCACCAGCGGCGGGCCCAACTACTCCACGGAGACGGTGATGTACTACATCTACTACACCGCGTTCAAGCTATACCGCTTCGGCTACGGCAACGCCATGGGCGTGATCCTGGCCATCTTCATCGGCATATTGAGCGCCATCCAGTTCCGCCTTGCGCGGGAGAAATAAGGGGGTGAGGATATGAGCAAAGACAACGGCAGCAGCATCGCCTACAAGATCTTCTCCTTTGTGATGCTGATTATCCTGGCATTCCTGTTCATCTTCCCCCTGTACTGGATCATCACGGGCATGTTCAAGCCCCCCGCCGCCATCAACTCGCCCACGCCCCAGTGGTGGCCCAAGGTCTTCACCATGCGGAACATCCAGGAGCTGTTCTCCCGCCGCACGGCGCCCCTGGTGGGGAATATCGGCGTCACGGTCCCGGCGGCTGTGCGCTGGATGATCAACACGGTGTTCATGGCGGTCATGGCCATGATCATCACCTGCGCCACCGCCGCTATGGCCGGATACGCTCTCGCCAAGAAGCGGTTCATCGGGCGGACCCTCCTCTTCAGCCTGATCGTGGCGGCCATGGCCCTGCCCAAGCAGGTCATCCTGGTGCCCCTGGTGCGGGAGATCAGCTATCTGGGGCTGTATGACAACATCTGGGCGGTGATCCTGCCCACCGTGGGCTGGCCCTTCGGCGTGTTCCTTATGAAGCAGATCTCCGAGGGCATCCCCGGGGAGATGCTGGAGGCGGCCCGCATCGACGGCGCCAGCGAGCTTCGGACCTTCACCAGCGTGGTCGTGCCCATGATCAAGCCGGGCATAGGCGCCCTCGCGATCTTCACCTTCATCAACTCCTGGAACGACTACTTCATGCAGCTCATCATGCTGACCAGCAGCAGCAAGCTGACCATCTCCCTGGGCATCGCCACCATGCAGGCGGAGAACTCCACGGACTTCGGTCTCATCATGGCGGGCGCCGCCCTGGCTGCCGTGCCCATCATCATCGTGTTCCTGCTGTTCCAGAAGTACTTCACCAAGGGCATCACCATGGGCGCGGTGAAGGGATAAAGGCTATGATCCTGGACAAGCTGACAGCGGCCAACGCCTATCGGGGCATCCATCCCCGGCTCGACACCGTGCTGGACCGGCTCAATGAGGGGTTCCTCACCACCGTGGGTCCCGAGACCCAAAAGCTGGAAGGCGACGCCCTCTACGTGACCCGGTTCACCTACGAGACATTGCCCCTTGAAGAGACCTTCTTCGAGGCCCACAAGCGGTATCTCGACGTGCACCTGATGGTGGAAGGCGAGGAGCGGGTGGAGCTTGCCTCCCCCGCGGGCCTCGATCTCTTTGAGCACAAGGACGACTTCTACGCCTACCGGGGCCAGGCCGAGCAGAGCCTGATCCTAAGGCCCGGTTCCTTCCTGGTGGTGTTCCCGGAGGACGCCCACCGGATCAAGATCGCGGTGGATAAGCCCGAGACGGTCTCCAAAGTGGTGTTTAAGGTCTTGGTCTATGAATAATGAATAAGGAGATTGAAATGAAGGACATTCAGAAGTATCAGGGCGTGATCCCCGCGTTTTACGCCTGCTATGACAGGAACGGCGAGATCAGCCCCGCGGCGGTCCGCCAGCTGACGGAGTATTTCGTGCAGAAGGGCGTCAAGGGCGTCTATGTGGGCGGCTCCTCCGGCGAGTGCATCTACCAGGGCGTGGCCGAAAGGAAGCTCCTGCTGGAGAACGTCATGGAGGCGGCCCGGGGCAGGCTCACCGTCATCGCCCACGTGGCCTGCAACAACACCCGGGACAGCCGGGACCTGGCCCGCCATGCCGAGAGCTTGGGCGTGGACGCCATCGCGTCCATCCCGCCCATTTACTTCAGGCTCCCGGACCACGCCATCGCCAAATACTGGAACGACATCAGCGACGCCGCGCCGAACACCGACTTCATCATCTACAACATCCCGCAGCTGGCGGGCGTGGCCTTGACCATCCCCCTGCTGAAGGAGATGCTGAAGAACCCCAACGTGGTGGGCGTCAAGAACTCCTCCATGCCCGTCCAGGACATCCAGATGTTCAAGGATGAGGGCACCCGGGGCGGCCGGCCCTTCGTGGTGTTCAACGGCCCCGACGAGCAGTTCATCTCCGGCCTCATGATGGGAGCGGACGGCGGCATCGGCGGCACCTACGGCGTCATGCCGGAGCTGTTCGTGAAGCTGTGGGAGCTGTTCCACGCCGGGAAGCTCGTAGAGGCCCGGCAGCTCCAGTACGACGTGGACAACATCATCTACGCCCTCTGCGCCACCAAATGCAACATGTACGCCTCCATCAAGGAGGTCCTGCGGCGCAGGGAGGGCATCGACCTGGGCGGTGTCCGTCCGCCTCTCGCGGCCTACACCGAGGGTGACGACGCGCCCGTCGTTCACGCCGTAGACCTCATCGACCAGGCCATGAAGCGCTGGATCGGCTGACCCCATTCCCCCGTATAGAACAAGGCGTTGCCTCAGGCAGCTGAAAAGCTCCTGTAAGGCAACGTCTTCTTTGTTCCGGATCCGTTTTACTGGCAGTAGGGGTCGTTCCTGTCCCGACGCTGCTTCTGCTCCGTCTCCGTCTGTCGGTCCTGTTCCCTGCGCTCGTTCCGGTTCTTCCTGTCCTTGTTCTGGCTATTCTGATTGGAATACGAACGTTCAAACTCATCGAAGAAAGACATCTCTTTACCTCCCGATAGTGTTCGGCTCCTGGCCGACAGGGATAGTGTGTCCCGGACCGCTGTAGCTATGCTGGAAAAAACTGTTATTTTCCTCTCCTCTTCTCGTCCGCCTCGATCTCGGACTTCCAGGAGACGGCCAGGGGGCGGGACTGGCGCACCGCGCAGATAGTGTCGCTGAGGACCCGATAGTTGAGCTCCATGCCCGCGGTGTCCTGGACGTACTTCGCCGCTCGATCCCGGTGGATGCCGATGCCCTCGGCGGCGGCGATGGCGTCCATGTTGGCGCCCAGGAACAGGAACTCCCAGCCGTACCTCTCCTTCTGATGCTCCACCATCCCCTTCACCTGGGCCCTGGTGTACCAGTGGCTGGCGTTCTCCATGCCGTCGGTGGTGATGACGAAGACGGTGTGCTCCGGCACGTCCTCCGCCCGGGCGTACTTGTGGACGTTCCCGATATGGTGGATGGCCCCGCCCAGGGCGTCCAGCAGGGCCGTGCAGCCGCCGGGGGTATAGTCCCGAGCGGTCATGGGCTCCACCTCAGCAAGGGCCACCCGGTCGTGGATGACCCGGCTGGTATTCGAAAAGGCCACCGTGGACACATAGGCCTCCCCCGCCTCCCGGCGCTGCTTTTCGATCATGCTGTTGAAGCCGCCGATGGTGTCCGCCTCCATGCCGCTCATGCTGCCGCTCTCGTCCAGAATGAACACCAATTCCGTCAAACCCTTCTTCATCGTTTTCTCCTCCTTAACAAAAATGGTCACCGGGTTTCTCACCCTGTGACCACAGTATAGGATATCTCGAAGGGGATTTGGTCGCCCGGCAGGCGACAAATCAGCTGCCCAAAAGGGGCTGATCGTAGGAGAACAAAAGCTCGTTCACGTCCAGAACGTTGTATCGCTTCTCCCGGATGCAGTATTCGATGATGACGTCCCCCAGATAGCTGTGGGACAGGGTGAAGCCCGCCCGGGAGAGAAGGGACTGGGTCTCCGGCAGCGTCAGCTCCAGGGCCAGGGCGAAAGCCACGGCGGTGGTCTTGGAGGGCTTGTAGTGGGGATCGGAGCGGATCTTCGAGAAGAGCTTGCGGCTGATGTTGGCCCGCTTGTAGCATTGTACGTCCGTCATGCCCTTTTCGTCGATGAGGCGAAGCAGGGTCCGGGAAAAGCCCTCGTCCAGCCCCTTCAGCATGGTCTCCAGGTCCTGCGATTTAGGAGCGGTCTTGGGCCGTTTCGCGGGCTCAGGGGCCCCTGCGGCATAGCAGGCATCCTCCAGGGCGCTGGGGGCGAACAGCTCCCCCGTGTCCTCATCGAGGGTCTCCCGGGGCTCCCGGGCCCAGCGGTTGGAATACAGGTTCCAGGGCTTCTTCAGCTCCGTTTCGGCGTAGGCGTCGTCGATAAAGCTCTGTACTGCGTCATGCTCTCCGCCCAGCAGGAAGGCAGCCCTGTCGAAGAGGACCAGGTAGACGGTCAGGTCGTGGTCCTCCAAAAAGGCGGCGATGGCCTCGGTGGCCACCCGGAAGGCGTCCCCCTTGGGGTAGCCGTAGACGCCGCTGGAGATCAACGGAAAGGCCACGGTCTCGCAGCCGTGGTCCGCCGCCAGCTCCAGGGAATGGCGGTAGCAGGACCTGAGGAGGTGCTCCTCCCCGCAGCCGCCGCCCCGCCAGATGGGGCCCACGGTGTGGATGACGTATCTCGCGTGCAGCCGATAGGCCCCGGTGATCCGAGCTTCGCCCGTGCGGCAGCCGCCCAGGGTCCGGCACTCGGCCAGGAGCTCCGGCCCCGCGGCGCGATGGATGGCCCCGTCCACGCCCCCGCCGCCCAGGAGCGAAGGGTTGGCGGCGTTGACGATGGCGTCCACGGTCATCTTCGTGATGTCGTTGCGAACCAATAAAAGAGGCATACCGGCCCTCCTCGTGCTTGATGGGACCAGTATACCTCTTTTTCAAATACTGTGCAACGGGGCCTACGCCTTACAGTGTATGGCAATAGCTCTTGCCGAAAACTCGCCCGTGCCGGGGCCGCCGACTTTGTCGATGTTCTCCGTCATGCTGCCGCCCCCGCCGTACATTTTGGAAAGGCTCAGCAATATCTCGTTTGAGCAGGTATAGAAATGCTCCGAGATATAGCTCTGGAGCTTGTTCACCAGCGCCTGGGCCTCCGCCGACGCAGGGTCCGTGTCCCGGATGGTTCCGAATTCAGCGAAGATGTCCATCATGCCCTGGGCGATTATAGCGTCGTCCTCCCGGGTCCGGCCCTGGGATTTTTGCTCGTATTCCTTCCATTCCTGGGTCTTCCCCCAGGACGCCTTGGCCTCCCGGGCATAGTCGTCGAT
>CADCNE010000080.1 GCA_902802805.1 uncultured Eubacteriales bacterium | reverse complement strand
CCGCCGCTTGATGGAAAAGCAGCGGGACGTGGAGAATAACGGCTGAGCTATTGCCACCGGCTCGGGAATAGGGTACAATATAAAACAAGCTCGACTATTGAACAAAGGAGACTGTATATGGATCAACAAGAAGTAAAGGCGCTCAAGGCGTTTGCGCTGCGCATCCGCCTGGCCACTTTGGACGCCATCCACTCCCTGGGCTCGGGGCATCTCGGAGGTGCGCTCAGTATCGCGGACGCGATGGCGGTCCTCTACGGGCGTGAAATGAACATTCGGGTGGAGGACCCCACCTGGGCCGACCGGGACAAGCTGGTCTGCTCCAAGGGCCACGCCGGCCCCGGGGTCTACGGCACCCTGGCTGTCAAGGGCTACTTCCCCTATGAGGAACTGAAGACCCTGAACAAGGGCGGCACCCGGCTCCCCAGCCATTGCGACCGGAACAAGACCCCCGGCATCGACGCCACCACGGGTTCCCTGGGCCAGGGCACGTCCCAGGCCTGCGGACTGGCCCTCGGCGATCGGCTCAAAGGCCGGAAGAACCGGGTGTTCCTCATCGTGGGCGACGGCGAGATGGACGAGGGCCAGTGCTGGGAGGCGTTCTCCTTCGCGGCGGCCCACAAGCTCAGCAACCTGGTGGTCCTCATCGACTGGAACAAGAAGCAGCTGGACGGCATCTGTGACGAGATCCTTCCCATGGGCGACTTCGTACAGAAGATGGAAGCCTTCGGCTTTGATGCCGTTCAGGTGAACGGAAGGGACGTGGAAGCCATTGCGGCGGCGCTGGAGCGGACGAGGCAGGGAGGCGACAAGCCCTACGCCATCGTCCTCGACACGGTGAAGGGCGCGGGCATCGAAGAGGTGGAGAACACGCTCATGAACCACAGCATGCCTGTGAACGACGAGAAGTACGAGAAGTGGACCGCTGAGCTCAAAGCTGAGCTCGCCGCGCTGGAGGGCTAAGACTATGAAGATCGTATACAACGGCGAAATGGACAAGCGCCTCTGCAAGGAAGTCCTGGGGGCCACCATCCCCGAGATCCTGGAGAGCGACCCTGACGTCATCTATCTCGACGCGGACCTGATGAGCTGCATCGGCACCCTGAAATACGGCGCAGCCCACAAGGATCGGGCCATTGACTGCGGCATCGCGGAAGCCAATATGGCCGGCGTCGCCGCGGGCCTTGCCATGGCGGGGTTGATCTTCCTCTCCGGCGGTTACGGCAAGAACGACATCACGGTGATCGGCACGGATCCCGGCGTCACGGCGGCCATGAACGGCGGCACCCACATGCCCTTTGAGGACGTGGCCCTCTATCGGGTCATCCCCGGCTCCACGGTGTTGGAACCCTCGGACCCCACCTGCCTCAAGAGCCTGTTGAAGCAGGCGGTGGATCAGCCCGGCATCAAGTACATCCGGGTGGGCCGCAAGAGCATGGCCCGCATCTATGAGGACGGGTCCGAGATGCCCATCGGTGTGGCCCCGGTGCTCCGGGACGGCACGGACGTGACCATCTTCGCTTCAGGCATCATGGTCCATGAGGCCCTGCAGGCGGCCGCGTCCCTGGAACAGCAGGGCATCTCCGCGGCTGTGGTGGACTGCTATTCCATCAAGCCCCTTGATACCGACACCGTGACCGCCATGGCCATCAAGACCGGCGCCGCGGTAGTGGCGGAGAACGCCAACCGGCACGGCGGCCTCTATTCCGCGGTGCTGGAGGTCCTGGCGGAGAACTGTCCCGTGCCCGCCGCCTGCGTGGCCGTGGAGGACGAGTTTGGCGAGGTGGGCTCCCAGAGCTACCTGCAGCAGCGTTTCGGCCTCACTGCCGCCCATATTGAGGAGCAGGCCAAGGCCGTCATCGCCCGGAAATAAATCCATTTTTATATGGAACAAGGCCGCTTCGGCGGCCTTTGTTCGTTTCATCCCATCTTGACGAACGGTGAGAACAAGGATATACTATAACAAGCTGAATAGCGTGTTCTTATCTGCATCATGCAGCGGCCTGTGGCTGAGGGAACCGGGTGAGAATCCCGGGCTATCCCAGTAACCGTAAGGTGGACGAACGAGCAAAGACCCACTGTTCCTCAGGGGATGGGAAGGGGCTCCAGTAGGAGGAGACCGAGTCGGGAGACCTGTTTGAACATGTATACTTCTGGGATTGAGTGGACCGGCGGACCGGGTTCTGCCGCATGTTTTAGCGCTCCTCAATTCTGGGGAGCGCTTTTCCTGCTCCTTGTCCTATTCAGCAAAGAAAATGAAAGGGGAAAGGAAACACATGAAACTCAACAAGACCCTGGCGATCCTTGTCGCCGCAATGATGCTCCTGTCCTTCGCCGCCTTCGCCGCGGCAGAGGACACCTCCTTCACCGTCACCGACATGTCGGGCCGGGAGATCACCTTCGATAAGCCCGTGGAGCGGGCGGTGGCCCTGACCGCCTCCGACTGTGAGATCATCTTCGCTCTCGGCGCGGGGGATATCCTGGTGGGCCGAGGCGAATACTGCGACTATCCGGCCGAGGTCTTCGAGATCCCCTCCGTCCAGTCCGGTTATGACACCAACATCGAGCAGATCATCGACCTGGAGCCCGAGGTACTCTTTATGTCCACCATGGCCCAGACCGAGGAGCAGGTGGCGCAGCTCGAAAACGCCGGCATCAAGGTGGTGGTCAGCGACGCCCAGGACATCGAGGGCACCTATACCGCCATCTCCATGATCGGCGAGATCCTGGGCAAGACCGAGGAGGCCAACGAAGTCATCGACGGCATGAAGGCCGTCTTCGAGGAGATCCAGGCCAACAAGCTGGACGGCACCAAGACCATCTACTTCGAGGTCAGCCCCCTCCAGTGGGGCCTCTGGACCGCCGGCACCAGCAGCTTCATGAGCGAGATCGCCGAGATGATGGGCCTCAGGAACTGCTTTGACGACATTTCGGACAGCTGGGCTGCCATCTCCGAGGAGCAGGTCCTGGAGCGCAACCCCGACTTCATCCTGACCATCACCATGTACTACGGCGAGGGCCCCACCCCCGAGGAGGAGATCATGGGCCGCGCCGGTTGGGAGAACGTCACCGCCGTGAAGAACGGGGACATCCTCAACCTGGTGAACAACGAGCTCTCTCGTCCCGCCCCGCGGCTTGCCGAAGGCGCACAGATGCTCTTTGACTTCGTGGTGGAGAGCCTGGCCGCCGAGGAGCTGGCGCCTGCCGCCTAAGCGAACCACATGAACGTGAGGAGCAGCGAGCGTTTTCGCGGATGGGAATATCTGCTCTTTGCTGCGGCAGCGGTGTTGACGCTGCTCCTCTCTGTCTGCGTCGGCAGCGTGAGGATCCCCCTGCGGACCACTGCCACGGTGATCTGGAACGGCATCTGGGGTCTTCCGCAGCCTGCCGGCACCGCGCCCGCCATCCTGCTCACGTCCCGCCTTCCGCGAGTGCTGGCCGTCATGCTGGTGGGGGCCAGCCTGTCCCTCTGCGGCGGGGCCATGCAGGGGCTGTTGAAGAACCCATTGGCAGATGGGTCCACCCTGGGCGTGTCCTCCGGCGCGTCGCTGGGGGCGGTCATCGCCATCGCCTTCGGGATCACCATACCGAACCTGCCCTTTGCGGGCACCATGGTCATGGCCATGGTGTTCGCTTTTTGTTCTCTGCTTATCATTCTGGGCCTCGCCTACCGGCTGGATTTCTCCCTGTCCACCAATACCATCATCCTCATCGGCGTCATCTTCTCCATGTTCGCCTCCAGCGTCATGAGCATCATCATCACCTTTTCGGGTGAGAAGCTCCACAGCATCACCTTCTGGACCATGGGGAGCCTCCAGGGGTCCAGCTACACCAATGTGCTGGTGCTCCTCTGTGCCCTGATAGCCTTCGGCGGGGTGATCCTGCTCCACGCCCGGGAGCTCAACGCCTTTGCAGTGGGGGAGGAGAACGCCAGACACGTGGGGGTGAACGTGCGCCGGGTGAAGCTGGTCATCCTCATCGCCGTCTCCGGCCTCATCGGCGTCTCAGTGTCCATCGGCGGCACCATCGGCTTCGTGGGCCTGGTGACGCCCCACATGGTCCGGCTCCTGGTGGGGCCCAACCACAAGCGGCTGCTGCCCGCGTCCCTCTTTGGCGGGGGGATCTTCCTGATGCTGTCGGACCTGATCGCCCGGACGCTCCTGAACCCCAAGGAGCTGCCCATCGGCGTGGTCACCTCCATCATCGGCGCGGTGGCCTTCGTGTACATCTACGGTTCAAGCCGGAAGGGACGGTGAGCCTATGCTGAAGGTGGAAAACCTGTCCGTCGCCTACGGGGACCTGACAATACTCAAAGACGTTTCCTTCTCTCTGGAGCCGGGGGAGTGGCTTATGATCGTGGGCCCCAACGGGGCGGGGAAGTCCACCCTGATCAACGCCATCACCGGCGGTGTGCCCGCAAAAGGCGACGTGATCTTCGAGGGGCGCAACACCCGCTCCATGAAACCTCACGAGCTGGCGAGGGGGATCGGCGTATTGGCGCAGAGCCACTTCGTAGGCTACTCGTTCTCCGTGGAGGAGGTGGTCCGCCTGGGTCGATACGCCTACGCGCCCACCATCTTCTCCCGGCACAGCGGGGAGGAGGACGCCGTGCGGCAGGCGTTGGAGCAGACGGGGATGTGGGAGCAGCGGCGCCAGAGCGTGCTGACACTCTCGGGTGGAGAGCTCCAAAGGACCTTTCTCGCCCAGACCTTCTGCCAGGACCCGCGGCTGTTGCTCCTCGATGAGCCCACGAACCATCTGGACCTGGTGTACCAGAAGCAGGTGTTCGAGCTCATACAGGAATGGCTGAGACAAAAGGACCGGGCCGTGATCTCCGTGGTCCACGATCTCTCCTTGGCCCGTGCCTACGGCACCCGCGCAATTCTGTTGGATCGTGGGCAGGTGGTGGCGGACGGCCTGATGGATGTCGTGTTCTCCGATGAAACTTTGAACCGGGTCTACCGCATGGATGTGCGGGCCTGGATGCTCCGCATGCTGGATCAATGGAAGGAGGCGCAGCCATGGAAGAGCTGTTGACACAATGGCAAGCCAGCCTGAAACAGCCTGACGAGGCGGCCCGGGCCGCAGCCAAGCGCCAGTGGGACAGCATCGCCAAGCCTCTGGGGAGCCTGGGGGCTCTCGAGAAGCTGGTCATGGACATAGCCGCCCTGACCGGCGACCCGCAGGTAGATATTTCCCGGCGGGCGGTGGTGGTCTGCTGCGCGGACAACGGTGTGGTAGCCGAAGGCGTCACCCAGACCGGCCAGGAGGTTACCGCCCGAATGGCGGAGGAGATGGCGAACATGGAATCCTCCGTCTGCAGGATGGCCAAGGTCGCTCATGCGGACGTGATCCCCGTGGATATGGGCATGGTCCGTCGGGTGGAGGGAGTCCTGGATCGACACGTCATGGACGGCACCCAGGACATGGCCCGCCGTCCCGCCATGACCCGCGAACAGGCGCTGCAGGCGGTTTCCGTGGGCGTCGATCTGGTGAAAGAATTGAAGGATCAGGGCTATCGGCTACTTGTCTCCGGGGAGATGGGCATCGGCAACACCACCACGTCCAGCGCCTTGACGGCAGCCATGCTGAACCTGCCGGCGGAGACCGTCACGGGCCGGGGAGCCGGGCTCAGCGACGCGGGTCTAAACCGGAAAATATGGGCCATCGAGCGGGCCATGACCGTCAACCGCCCAGACCCAAAGGACCCGCTGGACGTGCTCAGCAAGCTGGGAGGCCTCGATATCTGCGGCATGGCGGGGCTGTTCATCGGAGGCGCTATCTATGGGGTGCCGGTGGTCATCGACGGATTCATCAGCGCCGTGGCGGCCCTGATGGCAGAAAAACTCTGTCCCGGCGTCAGCATCGCCATGCTGAGCAGCCATTGCTCCGAGGAGCCGGCAGCCAAACGAGTGCTGACCGTACTGAATAAATATCCAATACTTTATGCCAATATGCGCCTTGGCGAGGGCACGGGCGGGGTGTGCCTGCTGCCGCTACTGGACATGGCGCTGGCTGTATATGGGGGCACTACCTTCCATGACGTGGGCATCGACGCCTACACGCCCCAGGGAGGGAAGGAATGCTGATTCTGCTCACCGGCGGCTCCGCCTGCGGCAAAAGCTCATACGGGGAAAAACTGGCGGTGCTGGGGCCAAAACCTCTCTATTACATCGCCGCCATGCAGCCCTATGACGACGAGTGTCTAAAAAAGATCGCCCGACATCGGGAGCTACGGAAGGACAAGGGCTTTTTGACCATCGAGCAGTATACTGGCGTGGATACGTTGGAACTGCCTGAAACCGGTGGCACGGCCCTTCTGGAGTGTTTATGCAACCTCACCGCCAATGAGATGTATATACAGCCCGATGATCCCACAGATCCGGTGGAAAAGGTGGTGGCCGGGGTGAAGAATCTGCAACGGCAGACGGACACCCTCATCGTCATCACCAACGACGTGGGCAGTGACAACGAAAGCTATTCGGACGAGACTCGCCAATACATCCGCGCCCTGGGGGCCATCAACGCTCGAGTGGCGCAGATGGCGGATCGGGTCTATGAGCTGGTGGCGGGCATCCCCCTCTGCTTGAAAGGAGGACAGGCGTGAACTTCATCTACTCCCTCTTTGCGGCCTTCTCTATGTTCTCCGCCCTGCCTGCGCCTCAGGTACCCTGGGAGAAGGAGAAGATCCGATACATGCTGGTGGCCATGCCCCTCATCGGCGCGGTGATCGGAGTCGTGGAATGGCTGTGGTTACAGATCTGCACATGGCTGTCCCTGGGGACCATTTTGTCCGCCGTGGGTTTCACCCTGATACCCATACTGCTGACCGGCGGCATCCACCTGGACGGCTTCATGGACACGGTGGACGCTCTTAAGAGCCACGCCGCCCCGGAGAAAAAGCGGGCCATCCTGAAGGATCCCCATGCGGGCGCCTTCGCCAGCATCGGCCTGGGGGCGTACCTGTTAGCGTATTTCGGCCTCTGCGCCCAGCTGCCCCTGACGAACAGGACGGTCCTGTTGCTTGCCCTCATACATGTCATGAGCCGGAGCCTTTCCGCCGTATCCGGCACTCTGCTGCCCGTGCGGCCGGGGGAGGGGACCCTGAACTTCTTCCACCAGGCCACGGATAAAAGCGTCGGCTTGCTGGCCGTGGGCTGGGTGGTCCTGTCCGCGATGTTGTTGATCCTTGCATGGCCCCTGGCAGGCCTGGTCATGACACTTGCCGCGGTCCTCGCGCTGCTGTTGGTGCGGCGCATGGCCATGAAGGAGTTTGAAGGCATGTCCGGGGACATCGCCGGGTTCCAGCTGCAAGCGGCGGAGCTGGTGATGCTGGCCCTGCTGGTGTTGACAGAAAGGATACTTGCCCTATGATGCTCATAATCGGAGGCGCGGCCTCAGGAAAGCGAACCTTTCTTGCTTCCCTTGGCTATTTGCCTGAGGACATTGCCGACGGCGTGCTGGACGACAAAAAGGTCCTGTACGGCCTCGAGAAGCTGGTGGCCGCTGACCCGGAGCACGCAGACGATCTGCTGCCCGCACTCCTCCAAAAGAAGGCAGTAGCATGCTCAGAGGTGGGCTCCGGCGTCATTCCGATGCACTACGAGCAACGTAGGGCCCGGGAAGCCACGGGCCGCCTGTGCGTGCAGCTGGCCGCCAAAGCGGACAAGGTGGTCCGCATGGTGGCGGGCATCCCCATCGTCATAAAGGGAGAGTAACTTATGAAGGTATATCTGTTTCGTCACGGCCAGACCCCGGGCAACGCCGCCCATAGATATCTGGGCATTACGGACGAGCCCTTGAGCGAGCTGGGCATGGAAACGGCAAGGATGACCGGCAGCGATCTCACGGTGGGGGAGGTGCTGGTGTCGCCGCTAAAGCGGACCCAGATGACGGCGGCCATCCTGTTCCCCAACGCCAAACAGCGGGTATGTGATAGTTTCCGGGAGATGGATTTCGGTGACTTTGAAGGCCGCTCCGCCCAGGAGATGGAGAACGATGCCGATTTCCGATATTGGGTGGAGAAAACCCAGTGCATGGAGCCTGACGACTTCGATGCGGTGGAAAAGGCCCTGGCGGCGGGGAAGGAGAGCCTCTATCTCGTGGTCCACGGTGGGGTCATCATGACAGTGCTCTATCGCTTCGGCCGGCCCCAGGCTCCCTTCTATGACTGGCCCCTCGATAACTGCCAGGGCTACTGCGGCCAGGTGGTCATGGGTCCCGATGGTCTGGAGCTTCACCAAATCCGCCACTTGCCGCACGTGGGTTCATGAAGCGCACCTTCAACCTGACCACATACAGCGACGACCTGGACCGCTATCGGGACAGAGACGACCTGATATCCGCCCTTTCCGGATTCGATGGGGTGGAGCTGATGCACTGCGGCCCGGATGTCCGGGGCATCGTGCCCCGGGAAAAGATCGTGGGCGTCCACCTGATCTTCTTTCCCTATTGGTATGATTTCTATACCGGCGATCTCGCTGCCTGTGAACGGAACCTGGACGGGCCGGAAACAATACGCGCCCTGTACGGCGGGGACACGCCCGACGCGCTGATAGAAGCCTACCGTCGGGACATCGCCCTTGCCAGGGCCGAGGGAGCTGAGTATGTGGTCTTCCACGTATCAGACTGTGCCGATGAGGAGCTGTTTACGCTGAAATATCGTCATACCAGCCAGGAGATCGTGGAGGCTTCCATCGACCTGTTGAACCGCCTCTTTCCCGAGCCGGACGGGGACCTGATCCTGCTTTTGGAAAACCTGTGGCATCCTGGTCTGACGCTCACGGAGCCGGAAGTCACTCGCCGGCTGCTCTCAGGCGTCCACTACCGGAACAAGGGCATCCTGCTGGACACGGGGCATCTCATGCATACGGACCTTTCCCTGCGCACCCAGGAGGAAGCGCTGAAATATCTGTACCGCCGCGTCGAGGAGCAGGGGGAGGAGGTCAGAAAGACCATCCGCGGAATCCATCTGCATCAGTCCCTGACAGGGGCGTATATGGCCGCCGTGGCCGCCCATCCGCCCATCCTTTTCATCGACCCCATAAAGCGCATGGAGCAGGTCTATACCCACGCCTTCACCTGCGATCAGCATCGGCCCTTCACCTGTCCGGGCGTCCGAGAGTTCATCCGCTGGATCGATCCAGAATACCTGACCTTAGAGTTCATATCCTCCTCCCGAATGGAGCAAGAGACTATGCTGAAAGAGCAGCTTGCGTCACTGGAAAAGCCATAATTCGACAAGAAAGCAAACGAACGGTAAAGAAACAGAGCGTCCCTTGACGGTCCGTTTGTTTATGGGTATGATACCGATATGGAAGCGAAACAGATCGTCATCATCGGAGCCGGCCCAGCGGGTCTCACCGCCGCCATAGAGTTGCTGAAAAAGGGATATACCGTCACCGTTTTGGAAGCCACCGACCGCATCGGCGGCATCTCCCAGACCGTTCGCTATGGGGGCAACCGCATGGACATCGGCGGCCACCGTTTCTTCAGCAAGGATGAGCGGGTGAACGCCTGGTGGGCGGAGCTGATGCCCCTGCAGGGCGCGCCTGCCTGGGACGATAAGCTGCTGCACGCTGAAAAGGACTATGCCCCCGGCGGCCCGGACCCGGAAGAGACGGACCGGGTCATGCTCCTCCGCGACCGGGTGAGCCGCATCTATTTCCAGCGCCATTTCTTCGACTACCCCATCTCCATGAAGTGGTCCACCATCCGCAATATGGGCCTTGCGACCACGCTGCGGGCAGGATTCAGCTATCTCTATTCCTGCGTCCATAAGCTGCCCGAGACCTCTCTCGAGAACTTCTACATCAACCGCTTCGGTCGGGTGCTGTACTCCATGTTCTTCGAGAGCTACACGGAGAAGGTGTGGGGCCGCCACCCGTCGAAGATCTCCGCGGACTGGGGCGCTCAGCGGGTGAAGGGCCTGTCCATCCGCACCATCCTGAAGGACGTCCTGCGCAAGGTGTTCCATACGAAAGGGGAGGTGGAGACCTCTCTCATCGAGCGCTTTTATTATCCCAAATATGGTCCCGGACAGCTGTGGGAACTGGCGGCGGACCGGGTCAGGGACCTGGGCGGAAAGATCAAAATGAACTGCCCCGTGACCGCTCTTGAGACGGAGACGGGCCGGGTACTGGCCGTCCGCTATCAGGAGGCGGGGGCGGAGCAGCGCCTCGCTGCCGACGCCGTGTTTTCCTCCATGCCCGTGCGCGAGCTCATAGATGGTCTCTGCGGGACGGAGATACCTGATGAGGTGCGCTCTGCCGCCCGGACCTTGCCTTACCGCGATTTCATCACCGTGGGCCTGCTGGTGAAGGATCTGCTCATACGGAACGATACCAGGCGCAGGACCGTCCACGACCGGGTCCCCGATTGCTGGATCTACGTCCAGGATAAGGGCGTGAAACTGGGCCGGGTCCAGATCTTCAACAACTGGTCTCCCTACATGGTCAAGGACCCGGAGGGAACCGTTTGGATGGGACTCGAATACTTCTGCGACGAGGGGGACGAGCTCTGGCAAAAGACCGATGCGGAGCTCATCGACATGGGCAAGCGGGAGATCGAAGAGATCGGCATCGCCCGCGGGACCGATGTTCTCGACGCACACGCCGAACGGGTGAAGAAGGCCTATCCCGCCTACTTCGATGGATATGCCCACATGGACGGCATCGTCCGCTTCCTGGACGGGTTCTCCAATCTCTACTGCATCGGCCGCAACGGACAGCACCGCTACAACAACATGGACCACTCCATGGCCACCGCTTTTGCAGCCGTGGACATTCTGGAAAACGGCGGCGGCGATAAGTCCGCCCTGTGGCAGGTGAACACGGAGCAAAGCTACCACGAGCAGAAGAGATCGGCAAAATAGACAGTTTTCGGAAGAAACCGTTTCCCCGCTTGCAAATTAAGCCGAATCAGCGTACAATACTACTATACCACCGAAGGAGGCGTATGAATTGATCGAGATCATCTGTGGAGAAAAGGGTACCGGCAAGACCAAGAGGATCATCTCCCTGGCCAACGGCATCTCCGACCAGGCAAAGGGAAGCATGGTGTTCATCGACGACGACAACAGCTACATGTACGACCTGGGGTACAGCATCCGTTTCATAAACGTGACGGATTATGCTCTCAACGACCCCGATATGTTCCTGGGCTTCCTGTGCGGCCTGTGCGCGTCGGATTTCGACTTGGAGTACGTGTTCGTGGATCGGTTCGAGAACGTCATCAAGGCTGATCTTGGGGAGCTCCAGGGCTTCTTTGCGCAGCTTCAGACCATGGCGGACCAGCACAAGCTCCACATCATCCTCTCTGTCAGCAAGGGTGCGGAGATCCTGCCGGACTTCATGCAGGCTTACATTATGGAGTGACCCGTTTCATTCATGGACGATACCCAGTTTTTCTATGGACCCTATCTTGAGGGAGTGACCCCCAAAAAGAGCCGTCGGATCAGCGTATGGCTGTGTGTGCTGTGCGCTTTGCTGGCGGCTGTTTTTGCTTCGCTCATCACCTCCCTCTACTATGTCCACCGGTTCTCGGAGCTGCAGCCTGTGGCGGAAGCCGTCGAGCTCATCAAGGATAACTACTATTTCTACGATGGGGACACCCAGGACAACATGGTCACCGGCGCCATCAAGGGTCTGTCCTCCTACATTGGGGACGACTACGCCGAGTACTATACAAAGGAGGAGTACGACGCCCTCCTCACCAGCAACTCCGGGAATTTCATCGGCATGGGCGTGCTGCCGCTCCAGTTCCAAGAGGGCGAAAACGCCGAAAGCCTCGCGGAGGGGCTTGGTCCGTGGACGACCTCGCGCATGGTCGGCGAGCTCTCCGGCCACGACCCGCTGGAAGGCTTCAACCGGAGCATGTTCGAGGTGGACACCGTGATCATGGACTACATCGCGCGTCCGCTGGGCTGGATCTGG
>CADCNE010000079.1 GCA_902802805.1 uncultured Eubacteriales bacterium | reverse complement strand
CCGGGAACTCTACATGGGCATGACAAGGCGGCCGTGAACCACGGTACAACAACAGATACAGTTGAAGGTCGCCTTTCTCATGTGAGCTCTCCGTTTAATTTCCTATCGGTTTAGTATGTTTATACTACGATTTGTGTGCGCTGTCAAGGGGGATCGTATATTATTTTTTGCAAATGGCCCGACTCCTTCGCGTCATCCTGCCTCCTTTTTGTCATCCTGAGCGAAGCGAAGGATCTCTGAACACAAAAGCTTATACGCGTAAAAGCAGATCATTTCCACCAGCACCGTTCAGAGATCCTTCGATTCCGCCTCCGGCTCCGCTCAGGATGACACCGGGGAGGGAAGGGCCTCACTCAGGATGACAAGGAGGGACGAAGGACAAATTACCGTATAGGATGAGTTTGTCCGTTTCGCCGTATAAACATGAACGAATTATCGTAAACCAAGGGCCGGAGGAGGGTGTAGAATGTAGGCAGAGGAAAAAGACTTTTCCGGAAAGGAGGGCCGGGACATGGCCAAGCGAAAGACCTTCTATGTGCGGGCGGACCTGTTCGAGGCGAGGATCAGCCTCCGGGCCAAGCTGGTCCTGGTGTACCTTTCCCGGGTAAGCGACAGGCAGGGCGTCAGCTTCCCCTCCGTGCCCACCATCGCCAGGATGTGCGGCTGCTGCCCCAACACCGCCCGGAAGGCCATCCGGGAGCTGGCGGGGGCGGGCTTTATTTCCGTCGCCGCCGCCACCTTGCCCACCCGGTCCGGCAAGACCCGCTGGGCCACGAACCGCTACACCCTTCTTTTTGTTCCCTCACGAAATGAAGTACCCCTCCTTCATCTCGTGCAGGGGGGTACTTCAACCGGTGAAGGGCTTAGTTATAATAGAGAACTTACAATGGACGTTCCCTACGGTCACAGTCAGTCAGTAGGGGACAGGACTGACCCTGACCGGGACCGGGAACACAAAAAGAGAGTTTCACCCCTGGGATATGACCCGGATGGTGAAGCGGCCGCCGTCGGAGGATATGGTCTTCGTGAGGGCAAAGCCCCCGGAGAGGGGCACGGTGACCTTCTGCCCGTCTCCATCCGGTTCTACGGTCAGGGCGGACAGGTCGCAGGTGAGACCAAGCCGAGCCGCCATGTCCTGAAGGCCCAGCCGCGGGGCGTCCTGGGGGTAGAGGACGGCGGATTCCATGAGGGGCTGGCCCGTCCGGCTGTCCAGATACACGGTCAGGGAGAAGGCGTCCCCGGTGGAGAGATCCAGCCAGGCCTGGGCGCACCAGAGGGAGTAGCGGCTGCCGTCGTCGGTCAGGTAGTCCCGCAGGGAGGCGGAGGTACGCGCATCGCCGCTGCCGGCGACGGCGGCGGACAGCTCCGGATCGGATCCGGCCTGGGTCATCATGTCCGCGTACAGCTGGTTCCAGGCGGCGAGAAGGTCAGCGATGGCCTCCGATTCCGTCAGCTCGTCGGGCAGGGGGTTCCGTTGGCGGCCCTCGGTGCCCACGGCGTTGAACAGCTCGATCCGGGTGGCGAGGGACAGGGGCGCGCCCACGGCGGTGCCGCTCTCCAGCGTGAAGGGTTCATAGGCCGGTCGATCGTAGAGGCGATTTTCCTCGGTCTTGAGGAGCAGGCTGCTGATGAGCACGCACAAAAAAGCGGCGGCGGCCGTACCCACGCAGAGGAGGGTGTAGAAGAGGGTGGTCTTATTCCTGCGGGTCAGCATCCTCATCTGCGGCCTCCTTTCCACGCTTGTCCCCGGGCAGGGGCAGGTCGAACCAGACGGTGGTGCCCACGCCCACCTGGCTCTCAAAATGCAGTTCGCTGCCGTGGAGCTGGGCGATCTTGTTCCCGATGGCGAGGCCCAGCCCCGCTCCGTGCTGGGCCCGGGACCGGGATTTGTCCACCATGAAGAAGGCCTCCGTGATCCGCTTGAGCTCCTCCTGGGGGATGCCGATGCCGTGGTCCGTCACGGTGATCCGATACCGGCCCTCCTGCTTGCGGCCGGAAAGCTCGATGGTCTTGCCCGGCTCCGATGCCTTGCGGGCGTTGTCGATCAGGTTGGTGATGAGGGTCAGCAGCAGGTCCTTCTCGTACAGGATCTGATGCTGCTCGATATCGGTCTTCAGGGTGAGCCCGTGCTGCTCCAGCATGGGGGTCACCACGGCCATCACGTGGCCCAGGACCCGGCGGGCGTAGCCCCGAACGAGCTCGAATTCGTCCTTGTCGAGGACCACCAGGTCCATGAGCTTCAAACTCAGGGCTTCCAGCCGCTTCCCCTCGGAGAAGATGAAGTTGGATGCCATGAAGGCGTCCTCCTCGTCCAGCTCCGCCGAACGCAGCATGTCCGCGTAGCCGATGATGGAGGTCATGGGGGTCTTGAGCTCGTGGGAGAAGTTGGCCACGAAGTCCTTCTGCTGCTTGGCGTAGCCCTCCAGGGTGCTGACCTTCTGCTCGATGGATTCCGCCATGGCGTTGAAGCTGAGGGCCAGGTCGCCGATCTCATCCAGGGACTTCACGTCCGCCCGCACGTCGTACTGCCCCTCCTCGATGAGCTGGGTGGCCTTCGTGAGGGTGCGGACGGGCCGGGATACGAAGTAGGAGATGAGGAGCATGGCCCCGATGCACACGGCCACGGTGACCAGGTGCAATGACACGAAGGCCCGCACTTCGCTGCGGCGCACGTCAAAGAGGTCGTCCGCGGGAAAGCGGACATTAAGGTAGTATCGGTCCGTGCCGATGGGCACGCAGCCCGCCGTGTCCAGCAGGGAACTGTCCCCGTCGTGGATAAGGGTGTAGACGAACCGCCGTTCCGTCAGGGCCGAGTAGCTGAGCTGCTCGGAGAAGCCGTCGTCGTTAGCTACCAGGAGGCTCCTATTCTCGTCGTAGAGGGCGCAGACGGCGTCAGAGAGGTTGGCGGCCCTGAGGGACCTATCCAGCACCTCCCGGAGCATCCGGGGGCCGGTGCTCTGGTAGTAGACGTTCAGCACGTTGATCTCCGCCTCCAACGAGGAAGCGAGCCCAGAGTAGGCCGCCTCAGCCTCCCGGACCCGGAAGGACAGGGCGGAGGAGAAGCTGCGGGCGATGAGGGCGTGGCCGAAGGCAGCAAACAGCACCGCCACGATGAGGACGGTGCATACGCTGATCTTCAAGGCGAATCTCACTTGTTTTCCCTCCTAAGCGGGGCGTCACTCCCCGGGACGCAGTTCCTCCTCGGGGATCTCCAATCGGTAGCCGATCTTGTGGACGGTCCTGATCCGATCCCCCCAGTTGAGCTTGCGCCGAAGCCGCTGGACGTGGGAATCGAGGGTCCTGCTCTCGCCGATGTAGTCCGTCTCCCAGATGCGTTCGAAGAGGGTCTCCCGAAACAGGGCCGTGTTGGGGTTCTGGCAGAAGATGAGCAGCAGGTCGAACTCCTTGCGGGTCAGGTCCACCCGCTGGCCGTTCTGGTACACCTCCCGGGCCTCCGGGTCGATGGTCACATCCAGGAGCTGCAATACGCCCTGGCCCTTGTTGTAGCGCCGCAGGACCACCTCGATCCGGGCCAGCAGCTCCACGATCTCGAAGGGCTTCACGATGTAGTCCTCGGCCCCCAGCTTCAGCCCCTTCACCCGGTCCATCACGTCCGCCTTGGCCGTGAGGAAGATCACGGGGATGCCCAGGGGGCGGATGAAGGAAAGGAGGTCGTAGCCGTCGAACTTGGGCAGCATGATGTCGAGGAGCACCAGATCGAAGGTGTTGTTTTCCAGCAGGTCCGCGGCCTCCTGACCGTCGTAGGCGCAGGTCACGGAATAGCCCTGGCGGGCCAGGTTCATGCGTATCAAATTGGCGATGGGCAGCTCGTCGTCCACCACAAGGATCTTGATCATAGTCTTACCTCACTAAATCAGGGCGTACCCCTTTCGTATGGAGGCAGTATACCACCCAGATTCGGACAAAATGTAACTTCTTATTGAAAAGATGCCCTTTTTTACAACTTTTTTTGCTTTTTCTCGAAGAAGGTGAGCCGCTTTTTCCGTTTGGCGTCCTCGGGCAGGGGGATATCCCGCTCGGGGAAAAGGGTGATGACCCCGTCCCGTTCAAGGCCCACCAGCACCGCGCACAGGATGGGCAGGCCCAGCAGGCCCATGCCGCCGAAGACGCGAAGGCCCACGAACATGCACACCAGGGTCAGCAGGGGATGGAGGCCCACATGGTCCCCCACGATCCTGGGTTCGATGATCTGGCGGATGATGGTGATGATGACGTAGAGGATCAACAGGCCCACGCCCCGCTTCATGTCCCCCGTGACCAGAGAGACCACGGCCCAGGGCAGCATGATGGTGCCGCTGCCCACCACGGGCAGGATGTCGAAGACGGCGATGGCCATGGCGATGAGGACGGAGTATTCCACCCCCAGAATGGTGAGGCCGATGGCCTGCTCCACGAAGGTGATGAACATGATGAGCACGTAGGATCGGAGGAGCCGCCCCGCGGTGGTCTTGCAGTAGTCGAGGCTCGCTATGATCTTCTTATAGTCCTCCTCCCGGATGCGCCGGGCCACCGCCCAGCGAAGGAGACCGAAATCCAATGAGATGAAATAGGTGGCGATGATCATGAAGATCACGTTCAGGAAGCTGGAAGGTACGCTGGACATGATGGCCGTGACCAACCGGGTGGAGATCTCCGCGATCTTCGTGCGCAGGGACAGCAGGACGCTTTCCACGATGCCGTCGAGGGCTGAGACCACGTTGGGATCGAGGCGCTTGGTCCACTTGGAGGCCGCCTCTGTCAGGCTCTCCACCGCGGGCACGATGACCGTGTTGAACCAGGACACGGAGGTCCGGGCGAAGGTCAACAGCTCCGAGCCCAAAAGGAGGGCCAGCACCGCGAGGAGGATGAAGAGCAGGGTCACCAGAATGGCGGACACCAGCCGCTGGCTGATCTTCAGCTTGCGGGAGAGGAAAGCGGCGGGGGTGCGCAGGAGCACGGAGAAGACGAACGCCAGCAAAAAGGGCATCAAAAGGGGCAGCACATACTTGAACCCCGCAAAAATGAGCCCCAGGATCACCGCCGCGTAGGCGAACTTTATGAGGAATTGTGTCATGCGTTCCTTCGTCATACTCATCAGTATACCATTATTCTGCTCGCGCGTCAAAGAAAAGAATGGGGATAAAGCATTTTTTTCGGAGGGGAAACTTGTGAAAAAGGTGAAACATTTGGCGGTTTCCGGCTTGAATAAAGGGATCGAACGTGTATAATAAAATCATGTATTTCCAGCACGATTCATTGGACATAACCTGCCGCCGCCCCCAGGGCGCGGTGAAGACCGACGCCCAGGTGGAGATCTCCGCCCAGGCCGCCGATATCTACGGCGAGGTCTTCCTGCTCCTCCGGGATCGGGCCGGGGAGCGGCTGCTGCCCATGTGGCCCGTGGGGGAGCGGTACATGGTGCGGTTTCGGGCCATGGAGGAGCCGGGGCTCATGTTCTACGGCTTCCTCATCCGCCAGGATGGACGTGACTGGTACTATTGCGGCGGCTCCGGCCGGGGGGAGCTCATGGAGGATCGGGGCCAGCTCTGGCAGATCACCGTCTATGACGGAGCCTTCGAGACCCCTGCCTGGTTCCGTGAGTCCGTGGCTTATCAGATATTCCCGGACCGCTTCTGCCGCAGCGAACACGCGCCCATGGCCGCCGGGTGTGCCTACCATCAGCGCATGGGGCGGAAGGTGTATCTGCATAAAGAATGGGCGGAGGAGCCCCTCTACGGCCCTCACGGCGGCAGCCGGACTTACGCGCCCGACGACTACTATGGGGGCGACCTCAACGGCATCCGGGAGAAGCTCCCCTATCTTGAGGAGCTGGGGATCACCTGCATCTACTTGAACCCCATCTTCGAGGCCGACAGCAACCACCGCTACAACACGGCGGACTATAAGCGCATCGACCCCCTGCTGGGCACGGAGGAGGACTTCAAGGCCCTCTGTGCGGAGGCGAAGGAGCGGGGCATCCGCATCGTCCTGGACGGCGTCTTCTCCCATACCGGCGCGGACAGCCGCTACTTCGACAAGCGCAACCGGTACGGCAACGGGGCCTACCATCATACCGATTCTCCCTACTTCTCCTGGTACCGCTTCTCCCGCTGGCCGGAGCGGTATGAGTGCTGGTGGGGCTTCGACACCCTGCCCAACGTGGAGGAGAAGGAGCCCAGCTACGGCGAGTTCATCAACGGACCGGACGGCGTGGTCCATAAGTGGCTCCAGGCCGGGGCCTCCGGCTGGCGGCTGGACGTGGCGGACGAGCTGCCGGACTGCTTCATCCGGGACGTGCGGAGCCGCGTAAAAAGCGAGGACCCCCGGAACGTGCTTATCGGCGAGGTCTGGGACGACTGCTCCAACAAGCAGGGCCCCGAAGGCCGTCGGGGGTATGTGGACGGCTTCGAGCTGGATTCCGCCATGAACTACCCCCTGCGCACGGGCGTACTCCGCTTTTTGAGGGGGGAGGAGAGCGCCTTCGATCTCGAGCGGCGGCTTTGGACCCTCTTTGAGAACTACCCGAAGCCCTTTCGGGACGCGTGTCTGAACCTTCTTTCCTCCCACGACGAGACCCGGGCCATCACCTATCTCGCCGGGGGACCGGACAGGACCTCCGCCACCCGGGCGGAGCAGGCGGCCTTCCATCCCGACGGCCCCACCCTGGCCCGGGCTAAGCGCCTGTTCCTGGCCGGCACCGCCCTGCAGCTGATGCTGCCCGGGGTGCCCTGCATCTACTACGGGGACGAGGTGGGCCTCTTCGGCGGCGGCGACCCCTTCAACCGGCGGCCCTATCCCTGGGGCCGGGAGGACCTGGTCATGCGGGACGCGGTGCGAACGCTGGTGGGCCTTCGGCGGGGGAGCGACGCCATCACCCGCGGA
>CADCNE010000078.1 GCA_902802805.1 uncultured Eubacteriales bacterium | reverse complement strand
TGCTGGCGCCGATGACGTGAGCGTGCTGGACGTTCTTGCAGACGGCGATGCAGCGGCGGCACAGGATGCACTTGCTGTTGTCGCGGACCAGGTGGATGGCGGACTCATCGAGATCCGGCACCATGGGCTCGGCGGGACGGAACTTGTCGGGATCGGCGCCGTATTCCTGGGCCAGGGTCTGCAGCTCGCAGTTGGTGGAACGGATGCAGCCAAGGCAGTCCATCCGGTGGTTGGAGAGCATGAGCTCCAGGGTCATCTTGCGGGAAGCGCGGAGGGCGGGGGTGTTGGTCTGGACCTCCATCCCCTCGGCCACCTGCTGGAGGCAGGCCACGGGGTTGGAGCGGGCGCCCTTCACCTCGACCACGCACATACGGCAGGCGCCGATGGCGTTAACATCCTTCAGGTAGCAGAGAGTGGGGATATGGACCCCGGCCTTCTCCGCCGCCATCAGAACAGTGTAATCGGAAGGGACCTCGACTTCGATCCCGTTGATCTTGACATGAACAGTACTCATGGATTTCCTCCTTATTTCTTGCTGATGGCACCGAAGCGGCAGGTCTCCATACAGGAACCGCACTTGATGCACTTCGTTTGATCGATGACGTGGGGCTGCTTCACGGTGCCGGAGATGGCGTTGACGGGGCACTTGCGGGCACAGGCCGTGCAGCCGCGGCACTTCTCGGGATCGATCTCATAGCGCAGGAGCTTCTTGCACACGCCGGCGGGGCAGCGCTTCTCGACCACGTGGGCCTCGTACTCGTCGCGGAAGAACTTCAGCGTGGAGAGCACGGGGTTGGGGGCCGTCTGTCCAAGAGCGCAGAGGGCGTTGGCCTGGATGTACTTGCAGAGCTCCTCCATCTTGTCGAGGTCTTCAAGAGTGCCGTTGCCGCTGGTGATCTTGTCCAGCATCTCCAGCAAGCGGCGGGTGCCGATACGGCAGGGCACGCACTTGCCGCAGCTCTCATCCACGGTGAAGTCCAGATAGAACCGGGCCACGTCCACCATGCAGGTGGAGTCGTCGAGGACGATCATACCGCCGGAACCCATCATGGCGCCGATGCTCTTGAGGTTCTCGTAGTCGATGGGCAGATCCAGGAACTTGGCGGGGATACAGCCGCCGGAAGGACCACCGGTCTGCACAGCCTTGAACTCACGGCCGTTGGGGATGCCGCCGCCGATATCATAGATGATCTGACGGAGGGTGGTGCCCAGAGGCACTTCCACGAGACCGGTGTTGTTGATCTTGCCGCCCAGAGCGAAGACCTTGGTGCCCTTGCTGCCCTCGGTGCCCATGGAAGCGAACCACTCGGCGCCCTTGAGGATGATCTGGGGGATATTGGCCAGCGTCTCCACGTTATTGATGATGGTGGGCTGACCAAAGAGGCCCTTGTTGGCGGGGAACGGCGGCTTGGTCTTGGGCTCGCCGCGGTTGCCCTCGATGGAGGTCAACAGCGCCGTCTCTTCGCCGCACACGAAGGCGCCGGCGCCCAGACGCACGTCGATGTCGAAATCGAAGCCGGTGCCGAAGATGTCCTTGCCCAGCAGGCCGTACTCACGGGCCTGCTTGATGGCGATCTGCAGACGGTGTACGGCGATGGGGTACTCAGCACGGACGTAGATGTAGCCCTGGTTGGCGTTGATGGCATAGCCCGCGATGCACATGGCTTCCAGGATGGCGTGGGGGTCGCCCTCAAGGACGGAACGATCCATGAACGCGCCGGGGTCGCCCTCGTCGGCGTTACAGACCACGTACTTGTGGGGGGTCTGGTTGACGGCGGCGAACTTCCACTTGAGGCCGGTGGGAAAACCGGCGCCGCCGCGGCCGCGGAGGCCCGACTTGATCATCTCTTCGATGACCTGCTCACGGGTCATCTCGGTGAGGACCTTGCCCAGAGCGGCGTAGCCGTCCATGGCGATGTACTCCTCGATGTCCTCCGGGTTGATGACGCCGCAGTTGCGGAGCGCCACACGGAGCTGGGGCTTGTAGAACTCGATGTCCTTCAGCGTGGGCAGCTCGATGTTCTCCTTGTCGGCGTCCCGGTGGACCAGACGATCCACGATACGGCCCTTCAGGAGGTGCTCGGAAGCGATCTCGGGAACGTCGGAGACCTTCACGCGGGAATAGAAGGTGCCATCGGGATAGATGATCATGACGGGGCCCATTTCGCAGAGGCCGAAGCAGCCGGTGCGCACGACCTTGACTTCATCCTGAAGGCCCAGCTTGACGATCTCATTCTCCATGGCTTCGGCGATCTTGGGGCTGTCAGAAGAGGTACAGCCCGTGCCGCCACAGATCATTACATGCGTACGAATCATTCTCTATATCCTCCGTTTTTATTCTGCGGCACCGATGGTGTATTCCGTGATGGGCTTCCCGCCAAGAATGTGCTCCTTGACGATCCGGGGGACCATGGCAGGCTTCACCTTCACGTAGGTGACCCGCTCCTTGTCGCCCTCGAAGACCTCCACGATGGGCTCGAGCCGGCACATGCCGATGCAGCCGGTCTGGGTCACGGAAGCGTTGTCAGCGTGCTGCTTGCTGACTTCCTCCACAAAGGCGTTGAGCACGGGGCGAGCACCGGCGGCGATGCCGCAGGTCGCCATGCCGACGACGATGCGAATGTCGCCGCTGTTCTCGCGGAGAGCGACCTTATTCTTCATTTTGTTCCGAATCGCTGCAAGTTCCTCAAGACTTTTCATAGTTGTTTTCCTTTCGTAGTTTTTGGTTATGTAGTAAGCTTTCGCTTAAAAACCATATTGTTCGTTCAGGCTTTCTCTGGCCCATTCCAGGACCTCAAAGCTGTTGAGAGGGATCTCGTCCCCCAGGGCTTCCCTCATCTCCCGCGTGTCCAGATGCACCGTTTCCCCGTTGGGCAGTTCGTGCTCAAAGAGGAAATCCACATCGGGGCAGCCCTGGATGAGACTGATCAGGGTGGATACCACGTCCCCCAGGGGCGTGAAATCCATGTGATTCTTATAGAAGAATGCCGAAATGACCGTTCCGTGATCCTCCGGGCTCATCTCCCTCGTTTTGGAGGAGAGGGTGAGCTCGCCGCCTGTCTGCTCTGCCGCCAGCTTGAACAGCGGGATCCCCATGCCCACCTTCCGGGTCTTGCGGGTGGTTGAGAAGGGATCCATCACCGTGGCGAGGAAGTCCGGCGACATGCCGCGGCCGTTATCCTCGATGGTGATGCGCAGTGTTTCGTCCGTTTCCGCGATCAGTACCTGAATGAGGCTCGCTTCCGCGACGACGGAGTTCTGCACGATGTCCAAAATGTTCAGAGACAGTTCCTTCATGATCTTTTCTCCAGCATGGCAAAGAGGGCTTTGCGAATGGCCTCCTCCCCCGCCTCCGGTTCCACATCCAGGTGCACGCAGAAGCTGCCGTCGCTGATCTCCCAAAGCCGGTGGGCGTCCGAGGAGACCAGAATCTTCCGTCCTACTGCCAGATCCCGCTTGTCCTCGTCATGGACCTCAGCCAGGGTGAACACAGGCTTTTCCGGAAAGAAGCCCAGCATGGCCAGGAGCCCGTTCGCTTCACGGTCGATGTGAGCCGGATAGCACACACCGCCCATGGACCGGACCAGTTCCGCCCCTTCCTCGATGGAAAGGGAGGTGGCCGCCGGCAGGAACCAGGGATCGTTGCCGATGGGCGTATCTCCTTCCCCCATGATCACCTGCTCGCCGAAGATGGCGGGCTTGTTGCGGATCTTCATCCGTCGCTCCTCCACCAGCTTGTCGAAGGCAAGGGCCGTTTCAAGCTCGGGGAACAGGCACACCATGTGGACGTCCTCCGCCGTGGTCAGCTCCATGCCCGGAACGGGCACGATGCCGTATTCCCGGCAGGCCGCAAAGAAGGCGGGACAGTTCTTCGCCGTGTTGTGATCCGTCAGCGCCATGATCTTCAGCCCATTCAGAAACCCCAGCCCGGCGATGTTGCAGGGCGTCATATCGTCCTCTCCGCAGGGAGACAGGCAGGAATGGATGTGAAGATCCACGGCAAAGGCGTTCATGCGAGCAAAGCGGCTACCTTGGCGCACAGTTCGAACACCGACAGTGGGGACCGATAGAAGTTGAGGTCGTTTTTCACCGCCGCTTCCAAAGCCGCTTCGTCCGGATCCACGTCCTCGGCGAAGACGACCATGGCTACATCCGTCAGGGTGCAGACCGCCGGCACGTTCCGGTTGGACATGATGGTGATCCAGCAGTCGCCGCTCTGGGCGTTGCCCATGACCCAGCTCAGCAGGTCGCCCGCGTAGCCGCCGGTGACCGGCCGATCCTCGGCCTCGTGAAGGGGAACGAGCCCCAGCGCGTCTCTGATCTCAAACACGGTCATGACTTCTTCTCCATTTCGCTCATCAGATTCTTCAGATGCTCCCGCATGTGTACGATACATTCGTCGAGCTTGGCGTCCCCCTTCACCACATCCTCCGCAAAGGCGCGGCAGGAAGGCGCGCCGCAGGAACCGCAGTCCAGGGCCGGCAGGCTCTCATTGATGTTCTCGATGTCCGCCATCATGCGAATGGACTCGAACCGGCTCACATTCAGGGCGGAGACGTTGGAGAAGGTGGCCGGCTTCACGGTCAGGATATCCTCCGGCACGTCCACATCCCCGATCTGGCGAGGCACGTGATTGAGGCTCACGGGCATATACCGCCGCAGAGTCTGCAGGCGGACCTGTGCGATGTAGGGATTCTCCACCGTCAGCACACCGCCCACGCAGCCGCCGCTGCAGGCATCCAGCTCGCAGAACTCCACGCTGGGGAAACTGCCCATCTCGATGCTGTCCAGCACACGGATCACGTTTTCGATGCCGTCGGCCGCCAGGTATCTGTCGTTCATCAGCGCGGAACCCTCGCCGCCGGAAGACGCCCAGCCAAGGCCGATCATGCCGGTCTCGCTGGTGATCTTGGGCGACTCCTTGGGCTTCATGGCGTTGAGGAGCTTGAAGTATACCTCGCTGATGGCTACCACGTAGTCTACGCAGGGAACTTCGTCCTCCTTGTCCCCGTTCTTGACCCAGCTGAACTTGGCCGGGCAGGGACTGATGAACACGGTCCGGATATCCTCAGGCTTCAGTTCCGGATGTTTTTTCAGCGCCTCCTCCTTGGCCATGCGCCCGGCGAGCTCGATGGGAGGCATCAGGGGCACGATATGGTCGATGAGGGACGGGAAGCGGATGGTGATGAGGCGCACCACCACCGGGCAGGCGGAGCTGATGGCGGGACGGGGCACGTCCTGACGCTTCATGTAGCGCCGGGTGTATTCCGTGATGATCTCCGCGCAGCGGGACACCTCGAACACGTCGTTGAAGCCCATGTCGAGAAGGCCCTGGAGCACGTAGTCCACATCCGTCACGTTGATGAACTGACCGAAGAGCGAAGGTGCCGGAAGGGCGATCAGGTACTTGGAACGGTCCAGATCCTCCAGGCTGTCGCAGATGGCCCGCTTGGCCTTGTAGGGGCAGACACGGATGCACTCACCGCAGTCGATGCACTGGATGGCATTGATCACGGCATGACCGTCACGGATACGGATAGCTTCCGTAGGGCAGCGCCTCAGGCAGTGGGTGCAGCCCTTGCATTTATCCAGATCCAGTGAAACGGAGTGCTTGTATTCCATGCTTTCCCTTCCCGTATTACCTGTTCTCAAATCCCAGCTCGATGGTCGTCCCCTGGCCTACGACGCTGTCGATGCCAAAGGTGTCGGAGTACCGCTTCATGTTGGGCAAGCCCATGCCGGCGCCGAATCCCAGGGCGCGGATATTGTCCGGCGCGGTGGAATACCCTTCCTGCATGGCCTGTTCCACATCCTTGATGCCGGGGCCGGTGTCCTTGAGAACGATCCGAATGGTGCTGTCGTCCACATAGATATCGGCGTCGCCGCCGTTGGCGTGGATGACCATGTTGATCTCTCCCTCGTACATGGCGATGGAGACCCGACGGATCGTTTCCGGGGAGCAGCCCAGCTGTCGCAAAAGACGCTTCACCTTGACGGACGCTTCACCAGCGGAGGTGAAGTTCCCGCCGTCTACGGTATAATGCACGTGCAACGGTTCAGCGCTCATGGGATCACCTGTGCAATCCTGCCGCATACAGTCTCCCGCTGGCTTCATACATGGTAAGCGCGGTGGACAGTACGGCGATGTGGCTTAGTTTCGCAAGCGACACCACTTCCTCCGCGGGCTCCTTGCCCCGGACGAAGAGGATGCAGCTCATGTCCAGCATCAGCGCGGTGCGTACGGCCTGGGGGTTGTTGAGACCCGTGAGGAGCAGCGCCTGATCCTCCGCATAGGCGAGGACGTCGCTCATCATGTCGCTGGCGAAGGCGGAATCGATATCCAGATCCAGCAACTCCTCTCCCGTATATACCTTTGCACCGACCAGGCGGGCGACTTCTTCTAATCTCATAGGGATGTTACTCTGCGCGGATCTTGTCGATGATGCCCTTCACATCGGCGGGAACGAGACGGCCATACACCTGATCGTCGATCATCATGACCGGAGCGAGACCGCAGCAGCCAAGGCAGCGTGCGGCTTCCAGGGTGAACATGCCGTCGGCAAAAGCTTGGTCAGTTCATCCAGGATGTCCTGGGAGCCCTTCACGTAGCAGGCCGTACCGAGACATACGCGGATGAGGTGCTTGCCCTTGGGTTCCAGGCTGAACCAGGCGTAGAAGGTGGAAACCCCATAGACCTGCTCGAGGGAAACGCCAAGCCCCTCAGCGATCATCGTTTGGACCTCTATGGGCAGATACCCATAGATATCCTGCGCCTTCTGCATCACGGGCATCAGAGCGCCTTCCTTACCCTTGTGATCCGCAATGACTTTTTCCAGCTCCGCTTTCTGCTCGGCCGTGCCAGTGAATGGGATCGTGGTCTTCGTACTAGTCATACACATCCTCCTTGTTCTTATTGTTTCGGATCTACCAAATGACATAGGACAACTGCCTTTTTGAAAAGGCACATTGCTACGAACGTATTTTATCACAAGTAATTCGTCTTGCCAATAGATTAGCAAATGCTAACCAGTTGAATTAGACGGAAAATACAACCCTTATCCAAAATAAATCATTAAGTTTGACATATTTGGGGCTTTCAAAATGTCTAATAGTGGAGTATACTATATTTGGATATTATTGAATACAGAAAGAGGAACGTCTATGGCTAAGCGTAAAAAGCTGATCATCACGCGAGAGGGATATCTCGTTTTGGCCGCAGCCGGGGTCCTTCTCCTGGCGCTCATCATCGTTGCCTTCTTCACAAAGGGGTTCGGCGCCTGCGCAGGCAGCAAGGTCGCCGAAGCCTCTGCCTCTCCTGAGGCTTCCGTCTATTATCCTTCTCCCACGTCAACGCCCACGGCGACTCCTGAGGCTGAGGAGACTCCCGAAGTGGAAACGCCTGCGCCTGAGACACCCGATCCCAGCGCCACCGACACGCCGGAACCCACCGTGGTCCTTTCCGACGATCCCAACGCTCTTCTCGAGCCCACGGCGGAGATGATCGCCGGCGCGGCCGAGGGCAAGCTCATCAAGAGCGGCGTGAACATGCGCCAGGGCCCCAGCACCAGCACCACCAAGGTAGCCACGGGTCTTAAGAGCGGCACCAAGGTGACCGTGTATGCCGAGGATGGAGATTTCTATTTCCTGCTGGTGAATGAGACCAAGAAGTACGGCTACATCGACAAACGGTTCATTAAGCTCCTTTCCGCTCTGGGCGAAACGTCCACCGGCAGCGATCAGCCGGAGGGCACCGTTCGGGGCACCATCACCTCCAGCAACCTGGCCCTCAGGGAGGGGCCCGGCGTGACCAACAAATCCCTCGGCCAGTATTATGAAGGAAAGCTGGTCTACATCTACTATCAGGAAGGCGATTACTACTATGTGCTGGTCGCCGGGACCGATGATGTGAAAGGATATATGTCCGCCCAATTCATCAAGGCAGAAGAAGAAGTGCCAATTAAGCCCGAACAGTGATACTAACAGGACCCCCTCCTTTCAAGAGGGGGTCCCTTTTTTATTGCTCGTTATCATCCCTGTTGGCCGGGACATTCTTCTCCGTCACCGGTCCTGTGAACAGGGGATGATCGTACCGGAGCCGCATCCGATCCCACAAGCCGTACTTCTCCGTGTTGGCGATGGCGTGTATCAGCTTCTCCTCCACGTCGGGGACAAAGGTAGAGAGATACTTGATAAGATCCTTGGCTTCCTCCCGCTTGGTGTGTCCCGCCGCCGGACAGTTGGCCTTCTGCACGGGATACTCCCGCTGCCTCGCTACGGACAGAGCATGCTTCTCGGGAAGGAACACCAGCGGCCGGATCACGGTCACATCGGAACGGGAAAGATAGGTCACAGGGGCAAAGGTATTCACGCGGCCCTCATAGAGAAGGCTCATGAATAAGGTCTCGATCACATCCTCCCGGTTGTGTCCCAAAGCCACCTTGTTGCAGCCCCGGTCCCGGGCGGCATTGTTCAGAGCCCCACGACGAAGCTTGGCGCACAGGGCGCAGGGGCTCTTCTCCTGCCGGATGTTGAAGACCACGTCCCCGATGTCTGTTTTGATAAGAGAGTAGTCGATGCCGATCCGTTCCGCAAACGCTGTGACCGCGGACCAGTCCTGTTCCACAATGCCCAGGTCCAGGGACACGGCGCATACATCGAACCGGGTCTTGGAGAACCGCTGGTATAGTTTCAACGCCTCCATGAGCAGCAGGGAATCCTTACCCCCGGATACGCCAATGCATACCCTGTCTCCATCCTCGAACAGATGATATCGTTCATCCGCCCGCCGAATGCTGCCCAACACCCGTTTCATATCGACGTTCCTTTCCCTTGATTGATACAGTATACTCGTTGCCCTGCCACCTGTAAAGGGGTACGGCAGGATGTTATTATTTTGTCAATTTTCACGAGATGCGCACATTTTTTGCGGGAACATGCTATACTATGAAATCGAACACAGCAAAGGAGGCGGGTCATGAGGGAAAAAGAAACTCATTCGAGCGATCGCAGACCGCTCCTCCTTCTGCTCGTTCTGTTTGCCATATTTGCCGGATGTGCATTGTTTTTGCTGCGGTACTGGCGACCTCAGCAGCAGGTTGCCATAGAGCCGACGCCCGTCCCTGCCATGGTCCATGAGCGAGCATATCTTTCCAGGTATTCCGAGACGCCCGCCCCTTCCCTGCCTTCTCCCTATCTTTCCACGACCGGGCCGACTCTCGAGCCCATGGCCGCGCAGACAGCTTCTCCGACGCCCGGCGGGCTGTTGGGCGGAAAATACGCCTGGCGCTTCTCGGACGAGGCGGTGTTGACCGACCATTCCTATTCCGACAGGACCATCTCCGTCAGCTGGGATATGTATCGGGATGAGCTGTCCTATGGAAAGCCTGTGACCTTTTATATAGCAGACGTGCTGGTCCAGGACGTCTCCTCCCTGACCACCGCTTTTGCCAAAGGCACCTATAACGCCGGCGGGACCACGTCCATAGAGAGGATCGCTCGAAAAAACAACTGCATCGTGGCCATTTCCGGTGATTTTGCCCGATGGCACCAAAACGGCCTGATCATTCGCAACGGAGAGGTTTTTCGAAAGGTAAAGTACACTTCGGATCTCTGCGTCCTGTACCAGGACGGCGTCATGGAGACCTATGTGCCCGGCTCCCTTTCCTTAGAGGAGATCATGAGCCGCTCCCCCTGGCAAAGCTGGCACTTTGGGCCGGAGCTGCTGGACCACGACGGCCAGCCGAAGACAAAATTCAACACCGGCGTCTATGGCAGGAACCCCCGCGCCGTCATCGGATACTATGAGCCGGGGCACTATTGCTTTGTGGTGGTGGATGGACGGCAGGGCAAGTACTCCGGCGGTCTCGACATGAAGGAGCTGAGCGAGCTCATGTACACCCTGGGCTGCGTTCGTGCCTACAATCTGGACGGCGGCGCTACGGCCCACATGTCGTGGCTCGACACGGTCATCAACTCCCCCAGCAAGGAGCGGGATGTCCATGACGTGATCTGCATCTGTTTCCCCCAGAGCACATAAACGATTGTGCGCTGCCTGCTATTTATGATATATTGATTATACCCCGATTTTTGGAGGCATCTGTATGGAGCTGGCTATTCTGATCCTTTCCGCCGTAGCTGTCGTGACGCTCATCGTGCTGTTGATCCTGGTGATCCAGCTGCGTCAGGAGGACCGGTATGAAGACATCCTGGACAAGCTGTCCGATCAGCGCAGGGAGCTGAACGATGCGATCCATTCCTCCCTCACCAGCTACGGGCAGCTCATGGACAAGGGTCAAGACCGATTCGCCCGGCAGCAGAACGACAATCAGCAAAGCTTCCAGCAGGCTGTGGAATTGCGGATGGACGCCTTTGAAAGAGCGAATCAGGAACGGCTGGCCTCCTTCGAAAAAGCCAGTGTGGAGCGGCTGGACGGCATATGCACCACCCTCGATAAGCGCCTTGCTGCCTTACAGGAGAATAACAGCAAGGAGCTTCTGGAGATCCGGGAAGTGGTCGGCGAGAAGCTCCAATCCACCCTGGAGAATCGGATCAGCAAGAGCTTCGAGATGGTCAGTAAGCAGCTGGAAGCCGTCTATAAGGGCCTTGGCGAGATGCAGCAGGTGGCCGCAGGGGTAACCGACCTTAAGAAGGTCCTGTCCAATGTGAAGACCAGAGGGATCCTGGGCGAGATACAGCTGGGCGCGATCCTCGAAGAGATACTTTCCCCTGAGCAATACGATACCAACGTGGCCACCCGCCCCGGGAGCACCGAACGGGTGGAATACGCCGTGAAGCTCCCCGGCACCGGCGAGACACCGGTGTATCTGCCCATCGACGCCAAGTTCCCCGGAGACACCTACGCCGCCCTCATGGACGCCTACGATGCGGGCGATCCGAACGCCATCGCCGCCGCGGCCGCAGCGTTGACCACCCGATTGAAGCAGGAAGCGAAGGACGTTTCCGGCAAGTATATCGCACCCCCCGCCACCACGGACTTCGCCATCATCTTTCTGCCCTTCGAGGGGCTCTACGCCGAGGCGGTGAACCGGGGCATGGTGGAGGAGCTGCAGAAGCGGTATAAGGTGAACCTGGCGGGACCGTCCACCATGGCCGCCCTGCTGAACAGCCTGCAGATGGGCTTTAGGACCCTGGCCATCGAAAAGCGGTCCAGCGAGGTATGGGAGATCCTGCGCTCCGTCCGCGGCGAATTCGACAAGTTCGGCGAGGTGCTGGAAGCCTCGCAGAAACACCTGCAGCAGGTGTCCGGAGATCTCGATCAGCTGGTGGGCGTGCGGACACGGCAGATACAAAGTAGATTGAAGAACGTGGAAAAACTGGAGGATGGCAACTGATGCCATCCTCTTTTCATATCATGCCCAAGGCATTTTTATTGTAAAGGATTCGCTCTTCTCGTCCATCTCGTACCGCTTTTCGTTATGGGCGGGATCGTCCAGCCAGTCGTAATCGTCGAGATAGGGCGAGTAGTTCACACAGCGGATCTCCTGCCTATCCTCGTCAAACTGCATGAGCCTGAGGTAGCCGCCGCCGCCCTCCTTCCCCGCCGCCTGATAGTTCATCATGATCTCGTAGACCGTGCGCTCCTTCACCCCGTCCCCGTCGTCGTCGAAGGCGTCCTCCAGGGTGTAGAGGCCGTACCGATGGCCGCAGAGGACCATATACACGTTGGGACACTTGGCGACCACCTCGGTCCGAAGCTGGTTCCCGGCGTCCGATAACGTCCCCTCCGTGGTGATGAAGTCGTGGAGACACAGGATGCCCACCCGGTCCGGGTACTTCTGGAAGCTCTGGACCATGAACCGGATGGCCTTCTTGTCCGGGGCATGGCTCATGTAGACGAAGATGTAGTTTCTTTCGCAGATGGTGACCAGATCGTAATGGCCCCGATTGTTCTCGAAGCTTTCGCCGTAGCATGCCTGCTGGTCATACTGCTTCTCACCGAAATACTTACTATAAAACTTGTATCCGCCCTTATCAGGGTCCATGTCGTGGTTGCCGGCGAGGACGCCGTTGGGGATGTCACCAAGCAGGTCCTGAGCCGCCCGGGCCACCTTCCAGTTCTCCTCGTTGTCGTTCACATGGACCAGGTCGCCCGTATGGACCACGTAAACGAGGTGCATCTTGTCCGCCTTGTCCCGCAGAAAACCGGTCATGGCGGGATAGATGTCGGGAGAAAGGCCGTTTTTCGCATAGTTGGCGTAATGCTGGGTGTCGGACATCCAGGCCACGGTCTCCACTCCATCTCCCGCAACGTACCGTTCCACAGGTTCAGGCGTGTCCGTAGGCTCGATTGTGGGTTCGGGGGCAGGCGTCTTGGCAGGCTCCGCCGTGGGCGTCTCCGTGACGGCGGGAACGAACAGGGTCTGATCCGACGGAGAAGGCTGAGGCGTTTCCTGAACCGCGGGCGTCGCCGTCAATGGGACGATCTCCACCTGTACGTCCGCAGGTGCGTCCGAATCTTTCTTTGCGCCCTGACAGCCGAAGAGGATCAGTAAAATGGATATGAAGATCAGCGCATTCCGTTTCATGGCCCCATCCTATCACAAATGCGCCAAAAAGCCAATCCGCGTTCACGAGATGTTAACATAGAAAATGCGTTTGTGTTGCAGTTTGCACAAACTCCCGCCCCATTTGTCCCCTATACTGTAGCCATCCCGAAAGGAAAGGAGGCAAGCTCACCGCACACCATTAGCCATGAATAGGTTGATCGGGCTCCTGCCTTGCCCCCGACACGTACGTACTGTTGGAAAACAGGCAGCCTACCAGTTCTCCGCCAGACTCCTCGCCCATGAGGAGCAGCAGGGCGGCCATCATAGCGAACGCGCCGGTTCCCCCTCCTTGCTTTCCGGCGCGTTCTTTGGTATTATTTTTTTATGAAACTGTATCTGCTCTCCTGCCACAACATCCTGCAATATGCTGACGCCATTCTGCCATTGCTTCCGGAACAGCGGCGGGCGGCCTGCGCCCGGTCTGGCTCAAAGTTGACGCTGGGAGCGGGGCTGCAGCTGGCCTCTATTTTGGACGTTCATAAGGATGAGGATCTAATTGCCGGTCCTCAGGGAAAGCCTTTTTTAGCCTCTGGAAAACCGGAGTTCAGCCTGTCGCACAGCGGTGAGCATGTTCTTTTGGGGGTCAGCGACCAGCCCATCGGCGTAGATATGGAACCCAGGGACCGACATGTGACCGAAGCCGTGCGAAAACGGGTCTGCCTGCCGCAGGAAACTGGGATGGACCCACTGACGGTTTTCACCCGAAAGGAATGTGCCATGAAGCTGACGGGCCTGGGGTTCAGCCTGCCGCTGAAGGAGATCGACACCACGGTCCCCTATAAATGGGAAGGAAGATCATATTATTTCTATACAACGGAACGAAATGGCTATGTGATCTCGGTCCTGACCGCCGAAAAAAGTCTTTCAGATATTCAGCGGTTGACGCCGGAGGAATTGTTGTAGTTCGAGCGAACGAATCGCTTAATTCGTTCCGCCGCTTCCAGCAAGATGGACATATCCTTCACATAGCCCGGGCAGCAGAACGCGCTGCCGGGAGTCAGGGCCACGCCCTCCTGGCCGAGGAGTTTTTGGCAAAAGGCTACGTCGTCGTCCCATTTTGCTATATTGATCCACAGATAGAACGCTCCGGCGTTCTTTTTTATTTCGAGTCCGTCGATATCAGATAAGTTTTTTACTAGCCTGTTCCGCCTGTCCCGGAAGATGGCTCGGTTGGCTTGCTCATAGCCATCTTCCATGGCGAGGACCGCCAGCGCCGCCCGCTCCGACAGGGAGCAGGGACAGCCCAGGGCATGGCTGAGGTAGGCCCCCATGGCCTTGGCGACGGGGGCAGGCGCCACTGCGTAGCCCAGGCGAAGCCCAGCCATGGCGTAGGTCTTGGAGGTGCTGTTGATCAGGATCAGACGGCCACGGGCGGCGGGAAAATCATATAAGCTGACGAATTCTTCCTCATAGATGAACGAACTGTAGACCTCGTCCGCGATAAGATAAAGGTCATGGACTAAACATACATTTACTATCTCACGCAGCTCGTCGGGGCCGTACATCGCCCCCGTGGGGTTCACCGGGTTGTTTAGCAATATGGCCTTGGTCCGGTCCGTGATGTGCCGTTCGATGGTTTCCCCGGACACGATGAAATCATGATCCGGGTCCCCAAAGACAATGACCGGCTCCCCGCCTGCCAACCGGATCATCTCAGGGTAGCTGGTGTAGCAGGGTGCGGGCAGGATCACCTGATCCCCCGGGCCGCAAAGACAGACCACGGCGGCGTTCAGCAGAGGTTTAGCACCGGCGGAGATCAGCACTTCCCCCTCCTGCCAGCCCATGCGAGCTCGCACCGCTGCCTTGACGTCTGCCGAGCCAGTCGCGGGTACATATCCGGTCCGGTCAGAGGCCAGAGCCTCCCTAACGGCTTTCTTCCCCGCCTGGGGTATGGGCAGGTCCACCTGCCCCGCCGTCAGGTTGATGATGTCCCGACCGGCGGCAAGTAGTTCCCTGGCATGTTGATCGAGACCCATGGTCACGGAGGGCTGCACCTGCTTGTATA
>CADCNE010000077.1 GCA_902802805.1 uncultured Eubacteriales bacterium | reverse complement strand
CCCTCGTCTGTGTAAAGCCAGCGTCTGGCGCGCGGTTGTCTCTACCTTCCACACGAAACTGCTCCCGATGCTGTCGGATCACCTGCTGCCGCGGCATTTCCCGCGCAGATGCCGTTTCATGGGTACTGTCCATGCGGGGAGCATTGGAAGCGGCACCATCGGAGGATAAATGGGATGTCACGGGAAGATTTGTCGGATGCACCTGGCCTTGGGTTAGAATCGGTTTCTCCCAACATTCTTCCGGAGCATTTGCTCTCCAGGAATCAACGGGAAGGCTCGCAGGGGTTGCTTGCTTCACCTCCTGTCCAATACGCTGGGGCTGAAGCTGCTTTGAAAAAGCCTGTTTCCTGCGCTGATCTGCTTGCTTTGGTTCTGCTTTTCTTGCAGAGGGCTTCTTATCTTCCATGGTTCATCACTCCTCTATGCTTTGCCCTTCGGTTGGGCTCGAGATCATAGTCTTGGTGGTGACCAGCGGATACAGCGGGTTGTCCGAGGGGATACGGTTCACAAAGGGGATGATGTTCCCACCGCAGAGGATCAGGCCGTTGCCCGTGGGCGCGTTGGCCACAGAGGACAGCTGCTCCGGGGTTATGCTCAGAAGATGAGACAGGGTGTTCCGGGCATAGGCCGACTGATTGAACAGGACCAGCAGCTCGGAGTTGGCCAGCATGGTCTGGGCCCGGTGGCTCTGGAGCATGTCATCCACATCCTGGGTGATACCCGTGTAGCAGGCGTAGTATTTCCTGGCTCGCTTCCACTGGGTGAACAGGAACTCGGAGCTGTGTTCGCCCATGAGCAGCAGATAGAACTCGTCGATGAACACATAGGTAAACCTTTTCTTCGCCGCGTTCTTCAGAATGCGGTTGTAGATGGAATCCAGGATCACCAACATGCCCACCGCCTTCAGGGAGCTGCCCAGGTCCCGGATATCGTAGCAGATCAGGGAATTGTTGGTGTTCACGTTGGTGGGCTGGGCGAAGATGTCCAAGAGACCCTCCGTATACAGCTCGATCTTCAAGGCCAGGTCCTGGGCGTCCTGCTCCGGCTGTTCCCGCAGGCACCAATAGAAGTCCTTTAGGGTGGGAGCCGGGCCTCTGGAGCCTTTGTTGATGTAGTCCGAGAACACCATGGTGATGGCGCGGGAGATGATAGACTTCTCCTCCGCCGTGATGGAACCGATCATCATCTCACAGAAGGAGGTCACGAAGTCCGCTTTCTCCTTGCAGGCGTCCTTGGCACGGGCGTATTCCGCGCCCATGTCCAGAGCGTTGATATGGTTGGGAGAGTTGGCGGAGATGGTGATGACCTCCCCATGAAGGGATCGCACCAGGGGCGAATACTCCCGCTCGGGGTCGATGATAATCACATCGCAGTCACCGCGGGCGGCCAGCTGGAACATCTCTGTCTTTGCGAATACCGACTTGCCGGAACCGGAGATGCCCAGGACCAGGCTGTTGCCGTTCTGGAGCTTGCCCCGGTCGATGAAGATCAGGTTCCCGGTGATCTTGTTCCTGCCGCAGTAGTTGCCTCTGGTATGCTCTATGCTCTGTGCCCGGAAGGGCATGAGGGTGGCCGCATTTTCTGTGGTCATGGTCCTAAGGGCGTCGATCCTTCTGAGACCATAGGGCAGCGCCGTGTCCATGCCTTCACGCTGCCGGTATTTCAGCACCTCGAACTCGCAGCTGTATTTTCGGCCCGTGGAGATCAGCGTGGCGGTGTCCCCGTCCAACTGCTTCTTGCTGTCGGCCAGGTGGATCAGGGTCACAGTCACGAACTTCAGCTGCTGGTTATCCTGGGTCAGCTTTTGTAGCAGCTCCTCTGTGGTCTGCTGCTGTTGCTGGATGTCGTAGGGAAGCGTGGCGGACCAGTTCAGGTTCTGATTCTGCTTCTGGGTCCACTTCGCGGCGTTGGTGGCGATGCCCAGCAGGATGTTGTTGACCTCCTTTACCGCTTCGCTGGTGGGGATGGAGACCAGGTCGATGGACAGCATGAGGTTGCGGCCCATGTTGCACATCTCCCCGATCATGGAATCCTTCAGGATGGTGGGATAGTCCTTGAGGTACAGCACCCGTCCGTATCGTTTTCCGATCCGGATGTAGTCCGGCTTGTAGGAGAGGAACGGCGGCGCGATAACATCCAGAAAGGAATGACCCCGGCGCATGAGGGTCTTCATATTGAAATGAAAGTGTTCCTCTTCGCCGGGATGGAAGAAATCATAGAATACACGCAGCCGTTCGCTGGCGTCCAGATCCACGCACTTGGCGTTGAGCGCATCCAGACCCGACTGGAGATTGGTGGCGATGGTGGTATAGTACCGGGCCACATCGTCGTGCTTGTCGTGGAAGGAGGACACGGTGGCGTAGATGGAATGGGTGATCCGATTTCCAACCTTGGCGTCGGCCAAGAGGATGTCGTTTCGGCCCTGGATTAGCGGGTCCAAGTCGTCTCCTCGCAGGGGGATCAGGTTGTCCCGGATCGTCCGCTTGGGCTGAGTCCGGTTGAAAACGGTGATCTTGGTGGTGGTCCCCGGCTCCTGACTGTTCAGAAGCTCCTGATAGGATTTGTTCATACGCTGCTTGGCGTCCAAGGACGCTACAGCGTAGTTTACATCCGTAAGCTGATAGGTCTTGGAATACTTCTCCTTCCCGATCTGGAAGATACCGTTATCCCAAATCCGCTGGATAGGGATGGCGTGTTGTACGGACCGAGGCACCTTGTAGGGCTCCCGGTCCCGCTTTTCTATGGTTTGCAGGGTCTTAATCAACCTTCAGTACCTCCTTATACTTGGGGTTCGTTTTCAGCACTTCGGCGTATAGGTTGTAGGAATGACAGACCAGGTGCCTGGGCATGAGGAACTCCGAGCGAATGAACTGCACCAGGAATCTCTCCGCCGTCATTCCCTGAAAGCGGACAAAACCCGCTAAAGCGAAGGGGATGGCCACCAGGATGCACAGCCATCCGATCACCTCCACGCCTACGAACCGTCGAAGGCCGAAGTAGATGCCCACCGCCGACACAATGGCCAGTGCGGAGCAAAGGAGCTGCCGTTTGTTGAGGCCCATGAGAATGGACTCTTCGTATTCTCGGATCTCCTTGACAACGTAGGTTTCCATTGGAAAACCTCCTTTTTTCAAAATTTGAATATAGAAAAAGACGGCGATCTGCCGTCTTAAATCGAATCGACATCCTCAACGATACCCGTATTCTTCGATATACTGTAGTCGAAGGGATGGTGATAGATATGAAGTGGTTGCTGATCGGCTGTATCGCCGGGTTCCTGTTTGGGATCGTTTTGAATCTTCCGAAGCTGATCGGGTTGGGGCTGCCGGTGTTGTATTCCCTGGTTATCGTGTGGGTCCCCGGCTGGTCTACCGCCCATCCCGTCCTCTCCAACGGTATCTTCTACGGTCTGATTGGATTCAACGTCCTCCTTTGGCTGATCGCCCTCGGGCAGGCCGTGTATGACCGGACCGTCCAAAGGCGGGTCGAGCGAATGGAGATCGCCGCCGCCATCCGAAAGTTGAAACAGCAACAGATCGCCCGATGAGGCGATCTTTTTTAGAATCCGATCATCTCCTTGACGACGCGCTCACTCATCTTCACCGCGCCGACCAGCACCAACAGATTGAAGATCAGCTCTCCCATATAGCTCCATACCATCTGCACGGCGGAAGCGTTAGCGTCCGCGATCTGCGGCGGCGACGCCGCAAACGCCGAATAGATGATGCAGGCGATCACGATGATCGCGCCCTGCAAGCAGACGCCTGCATAGCTTTTCAGGTACTGCCAGCCCACACGGGAGGTCCCCTCCCCGGCGAAAGTCGCCAGGGGGATCGGGGCCAGCGCCGTGTACATGTACAACTGGAAGAACCGGCTGTACACGGTCAGGATCATGACGAAGGACAGAACCCACACCAGCAGAGAGCTGATCATGGCCACGATCCACAGCGGTATGGAATCGAAGAAGCCGCACTCCAGAATCTTCTGTTGGATCACATCTGGCAACGTGACGCCCTGGGTCAGCACGTTCCCCACGTTCCCGGCGATCTTGGATATGATCCCCTGGGCTATGGAGAAGATTGCCAGCAGGATGTCCATGCTGTAGGTCACAGCGCCTTTCGCTATGGCAAAGCGAAGAAAAAGCTTCAAGGCCTGCTCCGGGCGTTTCAGCTCGGAGAAGTTAGTCGTGGTCCGCGCCACGCCGATCACGAAGAACAGGACAAGCAGCGCGTATGCAATGGACTTCATGCCGCCGTGGATGTTTGAGATGATGCTCCAGATGGTGCCGCCGCGAAACTCCTGGGGGGAGGTCGTCAGCAGCGTCCATATCTCCTGCATTTTCTCCGTCCAGGTGGCAAGGGCTTTCAGTAGGTTTTCAAGTACCCAATTGGTTCCCATGGTTCACCTCCTAACGGGGGCAGGCGCATGGTCTGCCCCCTTCGATTGTCCTTGTCCGTTCTCAGCCGGTAATCAGGCTCAGGATCTCTTTGGTGAAGGTGATGACGATGCCGCCGGCAATGGTCATCATGCCGTTGGCCCGCTGGGAAGGGTCGTGGGACTTCAGGCTCAGACCCAGCTGCAACACGCCGAAGCCCAGCAGGATGATGCCCACGGCCCGGATCAGGCCGAAGATGAAGTCACTGAGCTTGTTCACAACCGCGATGGGGTCGCCGTCCGCAAAGGCGGTGGTCGCAAAGGCGAACACCAGCACCAGGATACAGAAGACGGTGAACAGGGTACGGATGGTTTTGTTTTGCTTCATTCAGTTTTTTCCTCCAATTCGTTTTCATCTAGCAGGATGTATTGTTCAGCGTTATCAAAGTCGAAGGCTTTGACAAACGGGATATAGGGATAAGCTTTCGATTTGTGGATATAGGGCGGGTAGCCGCCGTTCACCGTCATGCGTATGTTTGGATGCCGGTTCAGGTCGTACTTATCGTCCATCACCGCAGGAAAGCCGCGAATAAACAGCAGGGCCTTGCTGTTGTCCAGCAGACGCACTTCGTCCGGCGTCATGAGCTCCCGGCCCGCAGTCTGCATATTGGTGGAGTAGCTGCCGCTTTTGCCCTTGGTCTGCCCGTGGGTGCGGGTATCGATGGTCTCCTTGCCCAGGAGCTTGGAGATGTATTCGTGGGTACTCTGCTCGTTGCCGCCCAGGTACAGGAGCGTATCGCAGTTGCCGGTGATGGTCTCCCAGCCGTGCTCCTTATACAGTCCTTTGAGCTGGGCCAGGTTCTGGACGATGATCGTGGCGCTGATCTCCCGGGAGCGCATGGTGGCCAGAGACTTGTCGAACTCCTCCGGCAAAGAAACATTGGCGAACTCGTCCAACATCATCCGCACATGGATCGGCAGCCGTCCGTGGTACACATGGTCGGCCTGATAGTAGAGCTCCTGGATGATCTGGGTGTAGAGCATTCCCACGAGGTATGACAGCGACGTGTCGTTGTCGGGGATGACGGCAAAAATGGCCGTCTTTATCTTTCCGATGTCGCTGATGTCCATATCGTCGTGGTCGGTGATCGAGCAGATCTGGTCCATATTGAACGCAGCAAGTCGGACCGCCAGGGAGATGTTGATGCTCTTGGCGGTCTTGCCCGCCGCCTGTTTGTAGATCCTGTACTGCTTGACGGCGATATGATTGGGCTGATTCATGCCCAGCTGTTGGAACAGCAGGTCCAGGGCAGAGGCATAGGTCTCTTTATCTTCCCGCACATCCGCGTAGGACAGCATCTTCATGATCATTCCGAAATTCTGCTCCTCCTCCGGTGCTTCGTAGAGAAGATAGAACATCATAGCCTCCAGCAGCGCGGTCTCAGCCTTCTCCCAAAACGGGTCGCTGCTCGCAGCGTTCTTCGGCGTGGTGTTGCGGATCAGGTTGGTGATCAGCTTCAGCACGTCCTTATCGTCCCGGATATAGCGGAAGGAATTGTAACCGTCCGATCGGGCGAAATCGACCAAGTTGAAAGCCTTGACCGAGTACCCTTTCTCCAGCAGCAGGTGACCGACCGCGGCCAGGATCTCGCCCTTCGGGTCAGTCACTACATAGCTGCAATTACACTCCATGATTCCCGGCAGCGCCAAGGACCGGGTCTTGCCCGCGCCGCTGCCGCCCAGGGTCAGGATGTTCAGATTCCTTCGGTGCCTATGGGTATCCATGCCGATCCGCACATGCCGGGTCAACGGAAAGCTCTGTTTCTGTGCCAGCTGCCCGTTCAGCTGCTTGGGGTCGCCCCATTTAGCGGAGCCATGCTCCTCGCCCTGGCGCAGATTCGGTCGCGTCCCGAAATAGACCAGCCCGCCGAAGCCGTAGAGCGCCAGACACAGCAATATGCTCTTGGGTGTGTTTGCGCACCATTCGATCTGCCACGGGGTCTGTATCCGTTCCGTCAGCCGGGAGAACACATCCACCAGGCTCCCGCCCAGGCAGGGGGCCAACAGCAGCGCGAACCAGATCACAGGCAACAGGAGGACCGCAAAGAGCAGCAGGTCCTCCTGTTTGGTATTGTTCCGATTGCCTGTCATACGATCAGCGGACCGTTCTCACTTTGTAGGGGCGGAGCTTCTCAAAGTGCTTCAGCACTGCCACGACCTTGCCGCGATACAGGGCATCCTCGGGAAGAATGTATCGCAGGCGGGACAGGGCATTGATCACGATATCCTTCTGTTCCTTGGTGAGTGTTACGCTATAATACTTCAACCGCACACCTCCTATCGTTCCTTATCGTCCTTGGCCTTCTTTTTTCGACGAACAGGAGCGGATGCTTCCCGGTTTATGACAGAACAAAGGTCACCTACTTTAAGCTGGGGGAAGAGAAGTTCGAAGCCATGATGGAGGAGATCAAAAAGGCTGAGAACTATATCTTCATGGAATATTTCATTATATCGGAAGGCTGGATGTGGGGACATATCCTGAAACTGCTTGCGGATAAGGCAAAGGAAGGCGTGGAAGTGCGTGTCATGTACGACGGCATGCTG
>CADCNE010000076.1 GCA_902802805.1 uncultured Eubacteriales bacterium | reverse complement strand
TCGGCTTTCTTGAATCGTTCCTCGTCGGTGAAAACGGCATTGGCAAGACGACGCTCATGAAGCAGATCCTTCGCAAAGGCCGAGGAGTTCGCTACGGCATTGGGGTCGAGACCGGCTACTTCGACCAGCACCAGCCGGGGGACGTGATCAGCCGCATCAGCTACGACATCGACACCATCAACACCTCCTTGACCCACGATCTCGTGCAGATGTCCTCCAGTTTGGTCACGGTGGTGGGGGCGTTTTTGATGATGCTGTCCATCACGCCCATCCTGGTGCTGGTGTTCACCGTGACCATCCCCCTCTCCCTGATCATCACCCGGTATCGGGCCAAGCGGGCCCGGTCCCTGTATCGGAACCGATCCGTCAAGCTGGGCAGCATGAACGGCTTCATCGAGGAGATCACCGCCGGGCTCAAGACCATCCGGGCCTACGGCCGGGAGCAGGCCTTCACGGACAGATTCGACGAAAAGAACGACGAAGCGGTGGACGCCTTCTATGCGGCGGACCGGTTCGCCTGCATCAACGGCCCCATCGTCAACTGCATCAACAACCTGTCCCTGGCCCTGATCTCCTTCTTCGGGATCCTGCTGTACATGGGCGGACGGGTGACCCTGGGGAACATCTCCTCCTTCGTGCTCTACTCCCGGAAATTCTCCGGCCCCATCAACGAGTTCGCCAACATCATCTCGGACCTGCAGTCCGCCCTGGCGGCGGCCGAGCGGGTGTTCCGCCTGATCGACGAAGCGCCGGAGCCCGCCGACGCCCCGGACGCCCGGCCCATCGAGCAGGTACGGGGCCAGGTGGAAGCCGAGGCTGTTCGCTTCTCCTACGACCCGGGCCAGGAGATCCTGCACGGCATCGACTTCTTCGCCCCGGAGGGAAAGACTGTGGCCATCGTGGGCGCCACCGGCTGCGGGAAGACCACCCTCATCAATCTGCTCATGCGGTTCTACGACGTGGACAGCGGCCAAATCGCCCTGGACGGACGGGCCCTCCCCACCCTGCCCCGGGACAACCTGCGTCGGGCCTACACCATGGTGCTCCAGGACGCCTGGCTGTTCCACGGCACCATCCGGGAGAACATCGTCTACGGCAAGCCCGACGCCACCGACGAGGAGGTGGTCGCCGCGGCTAAAGCGGCCATGATCGACGGCTATATCCAGTCCCTGCCCAAGAAATATGACACCCTGCTGTCCGACAACGCCGTGAATCTGTCCAAGGGGCAGAAGCAGCTGCTGACCATCGCCCGGGCCATCCTCATCGATTCCCCCATGCTGATATTGGACGAGGCCACCAGCAACGTGGACACCCAGACCGAGCGGCAGAGCCAGTCCGCCATGCTGAATCTGATGCGGGGCAGGACCTGCTTCGTCATCGCCCATCGGCTCTGCACCATCCAGAACGCGGACGAGATCCTGGTCATGGACGCCGGGGCGATCGTGGAGCGAGGCACCCACCGGGAGCTGCTCACTCGCCGGGGCGTCTATTACGACCTCTATTCCGCTCAGTTCCAGGACGCCTGACAAACGCGATCCCGCCGCTCAACAGGGCGGTGGGAAAGAGAGGTTTTAGAGGGGGAGTTTGCCTTGCCTTCCATATGTGTTTCCATGTGGCGTACGATTCAGGTCCATACGCCATTTGCATATCCCTGTTCTGCAGGAATAACTGCCTGAGCGTGATCACGTTGGAGAAACAGCAACGAATAGCAGAAATGCTCCGGCTGCGCCTTTTTCCTCGTGATCATCCTGTTTTCATCTTTCACGCATTTTTTCTTGAAGACCGTTGAATAATCAGAACAGCTTGCAGCACATTTTTCACTCACACTCGTCAGAAAATATGGTAATCATCGGACAAAACCAGGCTCATGTGGAACGAGAAAATCCCTAAGTTTCAGTTTTTTCTCAGATATTCAGGGATTTTTGATACCCGTATTCCAACGCCTCCGACTCTGTAGGTCGCACGTTCGAACCGTGTCAGGCACGCCAAAAAAAGACCCGCCGGATGGCGGGTCTTTTTTTGGCGTGCCGACCGGGGAGTTTTGCTTCAGCAAAACTCCAGGCAAACGACGAGCAGAGCCGGCGTTTGCTTGTCAGAGCACGCCCTTCGAACGCGTTCGCATACGGGGCGGCTTCGCTTCCTATCTATGCCTTCCATTCAAAGCGATCCCGTACCGTGTCAGAAAAGGCCTGCATGTAAGGCTTTTTCTTTGCCATTGGTTTGTCAATCCCTTTACAACAGATAGTCTTTACGGTATAATATATAATTATTCTTCAAGCTGTACTGTGTACGGATGGACGAATGAAAACGACGGGGTACATAAATGGACGAAGAACGGCTGATACAAACAGCTCTTGACTGCGGCGCTACCGGGGCGGACATGGTAGGGCAAGATGGCGTCATCATGGACCCGTCGTTCCGTTCCTTTTGTGAGGAGAACAGTTGCGGCATGTACGGCCGGTGCTACATGTGTCCCCCGGATATAGGGCCCGTGGAAGAATTGATCGCGCAGGTCCGCAGTTTCGACCGGGGATTGCTGTACCATACGGTCAGCCCTCTGGAGGACAGCTTCGATATCGAGGGGATGCGTGAGGCGAAGGCGCGGCATGTCCGGGTCTCCCAGCGGTTGCTGGACGCGCTGCGGCCGCTGCTTGGCGAAGACGCGCTGCATCTGACCGTGGGCGGCTGCGGATTGTGCCCCCAGTGCGCGAAACCGATGGGTCAGCCCTGCCGCCATCCTGAACGGGCGCTCCCGTCCCTGGAGAGCCATGGCATCGACGTGTACAACACGACCCAGAGCACGTCCCTCCGGTACATCAACGGTCCCAACACCGTCACCTATTTTGGCCTCATACTCTTCCGGGAGACGAACGATGGCTGAGCTTACGGTGAAGCGCGGCAGCGCGCAGATAACGATCCCCTTTGTCCCGGGGACACGCCTCCGGGAGGTGCTTCGAGCCGGCGGCGTCGAGCTCTCCTCCCCCTGCGGCGGACGGGGGCTCTGCGGCAAGTGCGCCGTGACGCTGCGCGGGGCGGTATCCCCGCCCGATCCCATGGAGCAGCGGGCAGGGGCCCGGCTCGCCTGTCGGGCGGTGCTGCTGGGGGACGCAGAGGTCATCCTGCCCCGGGAGCAGGAGATGGAGGGGATCGAACTCGGCGAGGACGCTGTGTTGCCGTCCCTCGATCCCATGGAAGGGGCATACGGCGCGGCGGTGGATATCGGCACCACTACGCTGGCCCTGCGCCTATATGAAATGAACAGCGGCACGTGCCTGGCCCGCTGCGGTATGCAAAATCCCCAGACCGCGGTGGCGGCGGATGTCATGGGCCGCATCGGCGCGGCGGTAGCCGGAGAGCTGGACCGTTTGCGGGTTTTCGTGAACGATGCTGTGGAGACGCTGCTGGTCCGTGCCTGCGCTGACGCGGGGATAGACGGCGATCTGGTGCGCTCTCTGGTGGTCACCGGGAACACCGCCATGCTTTACCTCTTCACCGGCAGGGACCCCTCGTCTCTGGCAAAAGCGCCGTTTATGGCCGATCATCTGTTCGGAGAGACCCTGCATTGGAACGGGCGACAGGTCTATCTCCCCCGGTGCATGCACGCCTTTGTGGGGGCGGACGCCACCTGCGCCGTGCTCGCAAGCGGCATGTGCGAGGGGAGCGGCGTTTCCCTGCTCTCAGACGTGGGAACCAACGGGGAACTGGCCCTGTGGAAGGACGGAGCGCTGTTGGTGACCTCCACCGCGGCGGGGCCCGCCTTTGAAGGCATGGGCATCTCCTGCGGCTGCGGGAGCGAAGCAGGCGCCATCGACCGGGTATTCGTCCGGGACGGAACGGTGTCTGTCCATACCATCGGAGACGGATCGGCTATCGGCGTGTGCGGCTCCGGGCTCATCGACGCGGTGGCGGCCGCCCTGGCGACAGGTGCCATCGACGAGACCGGCGCCATGGAGGGAGAGGCCTTTGCCCTGACCGAAAGCGTGCGTCTGCTGCCCCGGGACATCCGGGCGGTGCAGCTCGCGAAAGCCGCCGTGGCCGCCGGGATCGATACCCTGCTGGAAACAGCCGGCATCGGGGCGGAGGACGTGGACAGCTTTCTCATCGCCGGCGGCTTCGGCAGCCACCTGAACGCGGAGAGCGCCGCGGCCATCGGTCTGTTCCCTCAAACCCTCGCCGCCCGCGCACGGGCGCTGGGCAACGGGGCCCTCACCGGCGCGGCGCGGATGCTGCTGGATCGGCGGCAGCAGGCGCGGGGCATCGCCCTAACCCGTCTTGCCCGTCACGTGGATCTGGGCGGCGATCCGAAGTTCAACCAGCACTTTATAGAGCGCATGCTGTTTTAAGCAGCAGAGCGGACATACCAAGGAGGAAGACATGATCCTGGAAGAGATCGCACAAAAGGTTCGCAGCGGAAAGGTGAAGGATACCAAAGCGCTGGTCCAGCAGGCCATCGACGAGGGCATCTCCGCCCAGGAGATCCTGGAGCAGGGGCTGGTGGCCGGCATGAACGTGATTGGCGAACTGTTCAAGAACAACGAGGTGTTCGTGCCCGAGGTGCTGATCGCCGCCCGGGCTATGAACCAGGGAGCCCAGCTTTTGAAACCCCTCCTTCTTGAGGAGGGCGTGCAGGCCAGCGGGAAGGTGTGCATCGGCACCGTCCAGGGGGATCTGCACGACATCGGCAAGAACCTGGTCAAGATGATGCTGGAGGGGAAGGGGCTGGAGGTCATCGACCTCGGCACCGACGTGGCCCCGGAGACCTTTGTGGAGACGGCGAAAGCCGAGGACTGCCAGATCATCGCCTGCTCGGCGCTTTTGACCACCACCATGGGCGGCATGGTGGACGTGGTGAAGGCGGCCGAGGAAGCGGGCATCCGCGAAAAGGTGAAGATCATGGTGGGCGGCGCGCCCATCACGGAGGAGTTCTGCCGGAGGATCGGCGCGGACGCCTATACCCCCGACGCCGCTTCCGCCGCCAACAAGGCCATGGAGCTGTGTAGAGCCAACGGGGAAGGAGACTGAACATGGACCGTACTGACGTCGTGCTGATGGACGGCGCCTCCGGCACCTGCCTTTGGGAGAAGGCCGGGGACCGGTCGCCGGTCTGGCGCTACAACATCGAGAACCCTAAAATCGTCTCCGAGCTGGCCGCGGAGTATGTGGACGCGGGCTCTATGATCGTTATGACCAATACCTTCAGCGCCAACCGGCCCTCCCTGAAGAAGACGAACTACTCCGTCAGGGAGATCGTCAGCGCCGGCGTGGGCCTCGCCAGGGACGCCGTGGGCGGCCGGGCCAGGGTGGCGCTGGACGTGGGGCCCCTGCCCGTGTTCATGGAGCCCTACGGCGATCTTACCGAGGAGGAGGCATTTGAGATCTTCGACGAACAGATCCGGGCGGGCATACCGGAGAAGCCAGACCTTATCATGTTGGAGACCTTCATGGACGCGGACATGCTGCGCGTGGCCGCAGAGGCAGCCGCCAGGCACGATCTGCCCATCTTCGCCGCCATGACCTTCACGGAAGTGGGCAAGACCATCATGGGCCATTCCGTGGAGCGCTTCGTGGAGACCATGGAGGGCCTGCCCATCGCCGCCGTGGGCCTCAACTGCTCATTGGGCCCGGAGAAGGCCGTGGATGTCATCGCGTCCTTCCGGCAGTATACGGACCTGCCCCTCATCTTCAAACCCAACGCGGGAAAGCCCATCGTAGTGGACGGCGTGGAGCGGGTGGAGTACGACGTGGACACATTCGTGGCGGACAGTCTCCCGGCGCTCCCATACGGCGTCCGGTACCTGGGCGCGTGCTGCGGCAGCAGCCCTGCGTACATCCGGGCGCTGTCCAGGGCGATCTACGGGAAATAAAGGAGGAGGGACCATGCTTTCTGCCATTGAGAACCTGAAGGAGACCATGAAGCGCGACGGCCATCCGGACCGCTTCGTGAACCAATACGAATTTCTCCATATCCTGCTGCCGGACCTCTATTATATGGGAAATCGTCCCCGGAAGCCCGGCAGCGAGGGCTGCGACGGATACGGCGTCTTCTGGCGCTTCAGGGAGGGCCAGATGGGGCCCTTGCCGGTGCACGATGCCGAACACACCCTGATCCAGGACATCTGCTGCTGGGATGAGAAGCTGACTCGCTTCCCCGCGGCCCCGGAGGACCCGGCCTATTGGGCCATGCTCAACGACATGGCAGCCAAGGCCGTGCCGGGGGAGCAGTACGCCACCGCCCTCTATACCCAGGGCATCTTCGAGCGGCTCCACTCCCTCATGGGCATGGAGGACGCCATGATCGCCCTCTATGAGGAGCCGGAAAAGGTCCACGAGCTCATCGACTTTCTGGTGGCGGCGGAGCTGGACTTTGCGAAGAACATCATGGATCACGTGCCCGGCGTCCGGGCCCTGCTTCATCACGACGACTGGGGGTCCAACGTGAACTCATTCCTCTCCCCGGCCATGTTTGACGAATTCATCACCCCGGCCTATAAGAAGATCTACGGGTACTGGCGGGAGCGGGGCGTGGAGCTGATCGTCCACCACAGCGATTCCTATGCCGCCAACCTGGTGCCCTCCATGCTGGAGATGGGCGTCGATATCTGGCAGGGCGTGTTCCCCGAGAACGACATCCCCAAGCTGGTGGAGCAGTATGGGGGCCGGATCACCTTCATGGGCGAGATCCGGACCCTGGCCATCGACCTTCCCGATGTCACAGACGAAGAGATCGCCCGGGAGGTAGAGCGCGCCTGTCTAAAGTGCAAGGGCCCGTCCTTCATCCCCTGCCTGACGGCGGGCGGGTTAGGCAGCGCGATCCTGCTGTTTTATATGGCCCGTTCGGGTATAGGCAGTGAATTTCTGGATTTGCACGGCGGTAAATGGGGCAGCCGTATCCATCATTATCTTTCGGACAGTACGAAAAATTTCCAGCGCATGCTGTGGCTGCGTACGGTGCCATTGTTTCCCTACGATGTAATCAGTCTGGTGGCGGGCTGTACAGAGATGCGTTTTATAACCTTTACCGTTACCACGCTGCTGGGCATACTGCCGGGGGCGGTGGCTTACAATGTATTAGGGGATGCCCTGGGGGG
>CADCNE010000075.1 GCA_902802805.1 uncultured Eubacteriales bacterium | reverse complement strand
TCGCCCACGATGGCCACGTTGGTGCCCCGGGGCACGGTCAGGTTGAAGTGCTCCAGCACCAGCTCCTCGCCGTCCGGGTAGTGAAACGAGACGTCCTTAAACGCCACGTCGCCGTACAGCGGCTCCCAGTTTTCCCGCTTCGGGTGGAAGGTGTCGCCGTACTTCTCCACCACCTCCGGCGTGTCCTGGACTTGGATAGTCGCGTCGATAAGGCCGATGACCCGCTCCGCCGAGGCTTGAGCGCTCTGGAAGTCGGCGAAGATGGAGGCGAACTGCTGGATAGGATCGAAGAGGCTGGCCGCGTAGGTGATGAAGGCCACCAGGGCACCGGCAGAGATCTCGCCGATGAAGGCGTGCTCGGGGTCCAGGACGCCCTTACCGCCCAGATACAGAGCGAGACTGGTGCCGATGGCCCCCAGGGAGATGACCAGAGGGAAGAACGACGCATTGATCAGGGCCGCTTTGATGGAGGCCTTGCGCATGCTCCCGGTGATCTCCCTGAACTCCTTGGCGTTCTCCTCCTCGTAGACCAGCGTCTTAGTGGTCATCGCTCCCATGATGCCCTCGTTGAAGGCGCCGGTGATGCGGCTGTTGTGCTTTCGCGCTTCCCGCTGGTACTTGAGGATCGCCCGCTCCAAAAAGAAGGCGACAATGGCCAGCGGCGGCACCACCGCCAGCACCAGCAGCGCCAGCTTCCAGTTCTTGATGAGCATGATGATGAGGCACAGGAGCGCGTAGCAGGAGGACCAGAGCAGGTCCACCATGCTCCAGGCCACCATCTCGGAGAGGCGGCTCACGTCGCTGATCATCCGGGCCATGAGATACCCCACGGCGGTCTTGTCGTAGTAGGAGAAGGACTGGTTCTGGAGCTTCAAAAACCCATCCTGCCGGATGTCGTAGGAGATGGTCATCTCCATCTTCCCGCAGCGGGTGATGAACCCCAAAGTGCCGAAGCCCTGACTGAAGGCGAGGGCCACGTACGCGACGAGGAACAGCCACACGCCGTCGCTCTTGCCGGGGATGATGAACTTGTCCACGGCGTAGTTGGCGAGGAGGGGGTAGAGGGAGTCCGCCAGCGCCACGAAGAGGAGGCACGCGATGGTCATGATGAAGATCTTCTTATTGCGCCAGGCGTAGGCGTAGAGCCGCTTCCACAGCTTGGGGTCCACCCGTGCGTTGGTGAAATCCTGTTCTTCCTGATAGCTCACGCCGCGTCACCTCCTTTCGGCAGGGCGTCCTGAATCTCGGCGATGCGCCGATAGAGCCCGGGTTTTCGAATGAGTTCGTCATGGGTGCCCATATCCACCAGCCTGCCGCCTTCGAGGACCAAAATCTTGTCCGCTTCGCAGAGGGTGGTGATGCGGTGGGAGATGATGAAGAGGATGCCGTCCCGCTTCATGCCGTAGAGAGCGTCCCGAATTTTCGCGTCCGTCTCCGTGTCCACGGCGCTCATGGAGTCGTCGAAGATCAGGATGGGCGCCTTCTGCATCAACGTCCGGGCGATGGCCACCCGCTGGAGCTGGCCGCCGGAGAGGGTCACGCCCCGTTCGCCCACCAGGGTGTCGTAGCCCTTCTCAAAGCCCATGATCACGTCGTGGATGGCGGCGATGCGGGCGGCTTCCTCCACCTCCTTGTCCGAGGCGGTGGGGTTCACGATGCGGATGTTCTCCCGGATGGAGCGGGAGTAGAGGAAGGGCTCCTGGAGCACGATCCCGATGTTTCGGCGAAGGCAGGCGTGGTCGATGTCGTTGATGTCCACGCCGCCGATGGTGATCTTCCCCCGGGTGCAGGTATAGAGCCGCTGCAAAAGCTGTACCAGGCTGCTCTTGCCGGAGCCCGTGGCCCCCAGGATGGCCACCGTCTCCCCGGGCTTCACGGTGAAGGAGATGTCCTTCAGCACGTCGTCCGGGGCGTCGTAGCCGAAGCATACATGGTCGAAGCAAATGTCGCCGGTCATGTCCACGGTGAGGGCCTTGCCCGGCTCCTTCTCCGGCTCCGCGTCCATGATCTCGGTGAGCCGCTTCAGGGAGACGGAGGCTTTGCCCATGTCAGCCAGGATACGGCCCAGCTGCCGCGCGGGCCAGGTGAGCATGGTGGTGTAGGTGGAGAAGAGGGTCACGAGGCCCAGCGTCATGGTGCCCCTGGCGCAGAAATAAACGCCCGCCGCCAGGGAGATGCCGATCTGAGCGAAGCCAACGGCGTCCGACATGCCCCAGTAGTAACCCAACAGCCGGTTGAGCCGGATGTTGGCGTCCCGGGTCTTGGCGTTCAGCTTCGTCAGCTTCTCATACTCCGCCCGCTCTTGACCGAACGCCCGAACGATGCGCACCCCCGTCAGGTTTTCCTGGAGGGCGGCGGATAGCTGGCCCTCCGCCTCGTCCGCGTCCTTGAAGTACTTCTGCACGTAACGGAAGTAGATGAAGGAGGATATCACCAGGAAGGGCAGCGTGACCATGGAGATGAGGGCCATGGGCACGTGGATGCGCAGCAAAATGACCAGGGCCGTAAAGAACATGACCGCCGTCCTCAATATATCCATCATCTGGACGCTGAGGAACCGGCGCACGGTCTCCACGTCGGAGGTGCATCGCTGGACCAGGTCGCCGGTGGACACGTGCTTGTGGTAGTCGTAGGGCACGGCGTTGATGTGCTCGTAGAGAGAGTCCCGGAGGGACTTGGCCATGCCCTCGGCGGCGTAAGCCGTGGACCGGCGGCGAAGGTAGGTGAACAGGCCGTTGAGCACCGTGAAGGCGAGGTACACCGCCCCGCAGAGGATCAGGTGCTCCATAAAGTATTCCCGGCCGCCCAGACCCTTCACGAAGTTGAAGATGACCTCGGGGATGTGGGGGTCCACGTCCCGGATCACGTAATCCAGGGTGAAGCTGGTCACGAACGGCGCAAGATACACGCAGATGGCCGCCAGCAGCACGAACAGGGCGGACAATATCACATATCCCCAATAGGGGCGGAGCACCCGAAAGAACAGCCGCCAGGGGGATCGCTTTGGTTTGGTCTGTTGGATTTCCATTCTATACCTCTAAAACATATCCTGTGGATTGATCTCGATCTTCAAAAACCCGTCCTCCCGATGGGCGGTCTCAAAGTCATACACGGCATGGAGCGCCTGCGGCAGCCGCTTGGTCCTCAACAGCTTCACCAGTATCTGGTATCGGCTCTGGCCCGCGATCCGTGCGATGGGGGCGGGGGCGGCGAGAAGGAGCAGCAGGTCCCCCTGACCGTCCGGGCCGAGGGCAGATCGAAGGGCGCTTTCCAGGGCCTTGGCGTAGGTTTTGCCCCGCTCGATGAGGGCGTCCTCGTTTTCACCGGAGAGCAGGAGCCGAATGAACAGGGAGAAGGGCGGGTACAGGCACTTCTTCCGCTGGGCGATCTCGTACTGGTAGAAGCCCGGATAGTCCTGGACCCGGGCGAACCGGAGCACGGGATGGTCCGGCGCGTAGGTCTGCATGACCACCTCCCCGGGGTCCTTGTCCCGCCCCGCCCGGCCGGAGACCTGGGTGAGGAGCTGGAAGGTCCTTTCGCCGCTCCGATAATCGGGGAAGCGCAACGTGGTATCCGCCGCGATGACCCCCACCAGCGTCACGTTGGGAAAGTCGTGGCCCTTGGCGATCATCTGGGTGCCGATCAATATCTGGGCCTCCCCTCGTCCGAAGGCGGAGAGGATCTGGTCATAGGCGTCCCGGCGGGTCACCGTGTCCGCGTCCATGCGGATCGTCCTTGTGCCGGGGAACCATTTCTGTATCTGCTCCTCCACCTGCTCCGTGCCGATGCCGAAATACTTGATAAAGGGCTTGCCGCAGTTGGGGCAGACCTGGGGCAGGGGCTTTTTCGCGCCGCAGTAGTGGCAGCGGACCGCGTTCTGCGATTTGTGGTAGGTCATGGAGATATCGCAGTTGTCGCAGGTCAGCACGTACCCGCAGGCCCGGCAGGAGACGAAGGTGGAATACCCCCGCCGGTTCAAAAACAGCATGGCCTGGTGGCCGTCCTTCAAACACGCGTCCAGCTTCTGTATCAGCAGGGAGGAGAAGATGCCGTTGTTGCCCTCCAAAAACTCCGCCCGCATGTCCGCAAGTGTCACCGTAGGGAGGGGCCGCCCGCCCACCCGATGCCGTAGCTCTATGAGCTTGTAGCTGCCGCTGAGGGCCCGGTAGTAGCTGAGGAGCGACGGCGTGGCGCTGCCCAAAAGGAGCTTGCCCCCGTTCATCTTCACCCGGCGGCGGGCGATGTCCAGGGCCTGGTAGCGGGGCGTGATCTCGCTCTGATAGCTCGATTCATGCTCCTCGTCGATGATGATGAGGCCCAGGTCCTCCACCGGCGCGAACACAGCGCTCCGGGCGCCGATGACGATGGGCGCTTTGCCGAGCCGGATGCGCCGCCACTCGTCGAACCGCTCCCCGGCGGAGAGGCGGCTGTGGAGCACGGCGATCCGATCCCCGAACCGGGCGGCGAACCGGCCCACAGTCTGGGGCGTCAGGGCGATCTCCGGCACCAGCACGATGGCGCCCTTGCCTGCGTCGAGACATTCCTCGATGCAGCGGAGGTACACCTCCGTCTTGCCGCTGCCGGTGACGCCATACAATAGGGCCGTTTGGCCGGGGGAGAGGGCGTCCACCTCCTGAAGGGCCGCCGCCTGCTCCTCCGTGAGCTCGGGCACGGCCTCCTTTCGGGAGCTGTACTCCGGACGGCGAAACACCGTGAAGCTGCTCTCGTGGAGCACGCCTTTTTTCAAAAGGGCAGCGATGGCCGGGACCGCGCCGGGAAGGAAGGCCTTGATGTCCGTGACGGACATGGGCTGGCCGGTCTTTTGCAGGAGCTCCACCACATCCGTTTGGATGCGGGACCTGGACACGAATTCAGAACCGGGATCGGCCAGGTACACGATCCGCTCCCGCTTCTCATGGACGCGGCTGCCCCGAAGCTGCGCCGGGATCATGAGCCGCAGGGCGTCCACCAGCAGACAGTGGTACGCCTCCTGCATCCATTCGGCGAGGGCGATCTGCTCCGGGAGCAGCACCGTATAGGGTTCCACCGAGGAAAGCACGTCCTTCACGGCCACGCCCTCCTCGAGCCCGCTTTCTTCGCTGAGGGAAAGGACGAAGCCCTCCTGCACATGGCTCCCCTGTCCGAAGGGGACCAGTACGTGGTGGCCGGGGCGAATGTCGAGCCCCGCGGGCACCCGGTAGGTGAACGCCCGATCCACGGCCGCGTGGGCGATATCCACGATCACTTTGGCGAACATGCTGTCCCTCCTTTCCCGTCAGTGTTTCATAGAGGAAAAATGCCCGCTTCGTCGCTGGGTGCGAAGCGGGCCATGTCAACAGCTTTGTTCCTTACGCCTCCTTGGAGGGAATGACGATGAGCTTATCCTCATACAGCTCTTCCACAGCCATGGACAGGGGCTTGTTGTTCCCCAGGGCGTCGGGGTCATCCTGCAGTTGACGGGCCCGATTGGCGACAGCGGTCACCAACTGATAGCGGGAACCGGCTTTCTCAGCCAGCTCAAAGACCGGCGGACGATTCATCATAGTGGTTTACCTCCCAATTTCCTCGATTGCTTCTGTAACATAGGTGCTGCGGACGGTGCGGCACCGCTCCGCTTCCAAAATGGCTTCCATGTGGTGCACGGCCACGTCCACCACGTCGTTGACGATCACGTAGTCGTACTCCGGGATCATCTTGATCTCCTCAAAGGCGGTGGCGAAGCGCTTCTCCACCTGCTCCATGGTCTCCGTGCCCCGGCCGATGAGGCGGGATTTGATCTCGCTCATGCTGGGGGCGGTGATGAACATGAGCACCGCGTCGGGGAAGGACTGCTTTACCTTCATGGCCCCCTGGACGTCGATCTCCAGGATCACGTCGTAGCCGCTCGATAAATGCTGCTCCACGAAGGAGCGGGGGGTGCCGTAGTACTTGCTGCCGAAGACGTGGATGTACTCAAGGAATTCGCCCCGGTCCGCCATGGCCTTGAACTCCTCTTCAGACTTGAAGAAGTAGTGGACCCCTTCGATCTCCCCGGGCCTTGGCTCCCGGGTGGTGGCGGACACGGACATCTTGATCTTGCTGTTCCGATCCATCAAGGCCTTCACCAAGGTCCCCTTGCCTACGCCGGAGGGTCCGGAGACCACCAAAAGCAAGCCGTTTCGCTGTTCTTTCATGGGAATGTCCTCCCTTTATTCTATGTTCTGTATCTGCTCCCGCAGCTTCTCGATCTCGGCCTTGGAGAGCAGGACGATGCTGGTGAGCTCGGCGTCGTTGGCCTTGGACCCCACGGTGTTGCACTCCCGGTTCATCTCCTGGACCAGGAAGTCCATCTTCCGGCCCACGGGTTCGTCGGCCTCCAAAAGCTCCCGGAAATGGATGAGGTGGGTGTTGAGCCGCACGATCTCCTCGTCGATGGCGGCCCGATCCGCGAAGATGGCCACCTCCGTGGCGAGCCGCGCCCGGTCCACCTCGGTCTCGCCCAAAAGCTCCTCGATGCGGGCGGTGAGCTTCGTCCGATACTCCTCCGCCACGGCGGGGGCCCGCTTTTCGATGGCGGCGGCGTAGCCGGTCATGGTGTCCATGCGGGCATTCAAATCCAGCTTCAGCCGTTCGCCCTCCTTGAGGCGCATGGCCTTGAGGCCCTCGATGGCCTCGGTCATGGCGGTCGTGGCGAGCTCGGTGAGGGCCTGCTGGTCCTCGTCAGCGGGGAGGATGGTGGTCACGTCGGGCAACGTCAGGGCCTTCGATAGCGTCAGGTCGTCGTCAAGGTCCAGGGCCTTGGCGCTCTCCCGGGCGGAGGCAAGATAGGCACGAAGCAGGGCTTCGTCCACCCGGACGGTCTTCGAATCGCTCCGCAGGTTCCTATAGTTGACGAACACGTCCACGTGGCCCCGGCTCAGGTTATCGTTCAGGAGCTTTCTGAGCCCGTCCTCCAGGAAGGACAGCTGCCGAGGCAGCTTCATGCCGATGTCCAGAAACCGGTTGTTGACGCTCTTCAATTCGATGGTGAGCTCCCGGCCCTCCAGGGACGCCGTCCCCCGGCCGTATCCGGTCATGCTGTATATCATGCTGTATTCCTGTCCTTACTATTTGTTCTTTAATGAAACCGCCATCTGATACGATCCGACGATTCCGATATCTTCTATGTCGCATGTAATAGTGACCGGCACTGTTACACTGCCCTGTTCATGTGATACGTTTGCAAGATCTGCAACTGCGTGCAGATTGGCTTCCGAAA
>CADCNE010000074.1 GCA_902802805.1 uncultured Eubacteriales bacterium | reverse complement strand
GGAGAGGTACCGGAGCTTCCGGCTCAGGGCCCAATACCGGGCGGACAGTTCATGCAAAAGGTTTACCCTCAGCCGGTTCCCGAACTCGCCCCCGGCGGCCATGATGCTGTCGAAGGGCACGAACAGCACCCGGGCGTCCTCCGTGACCTCCACGGTGACGGGGCTCTTGCTGTTGTCGGTGGCCATGAGCATGTCCCCGAACATGCTGCCGGGGTCCAACACGCTCTGCAGGTTTTCCTCCCCCTGCCGGTTCAGCCGATAGGCCTTGATCTTTCCTGACAGCAGCACCCCCGCGGCGGCCACGCTGTCCCCCTGGGAGAGCAGGATGGTCCCTCTGGGAAAGCTCCCCAGGCGGCACCGGGCCTCCTTCAGAAACCCGGCTACCGCCTTCTTTTCCAATCCTTCGAACAGCGACGCACTCAGCAGGGCGGGGGAGAGATCGATTGTGTCCATGGGACCCTCCTTTGCTTGTTGCTATGGCAACAGTATACTCCATTCCGGCTTCCCTTGCAATCCCCGGCGCATGTTGCTATAATGGGGTAAACTAAGGGAAGGTATGGGCATGGAGCAGAGCCAGGAAAAAAAGAATAGCCGGTTCAGCCTCGATATGGACATCGACTGCCGCCACGTGCACGTGGTGGACGGCATCCGCGGCCTTTCCGTGCTCATGGTCCTATGGTTCCATTTCTGGCAGCAGACCTGGTTCATGCCCAACTACCCCACGCCCTGGTTGAGCTTTTTGGGCATCACGAACTTGACCCCCAGCCATATCCGCTGGGTGGGGTACATCTTCGTGGACATGATGGTCCTGCTGTCGGCCTTCTGCCTGACGCTGCCCATCGCCCGGTCCATGCTCCTGGGGGAAGGGGTGGACGACGCCTGCACCTTCTATAAGAAGCGCTTCGCCCGCATCTACCCCAGCTACCTACTGGCGGTCCTCGTCTCCTTCGGCTTCCAACTCTGGTGGGGGCATTATCCCAGCGTCTCCTATGCTCTCCGGGACCTCGTCTCCCACCTGACCTTCACCCACACGTTTCGGGCGGACACCTACGTCTACGCCCCCATCAACGGGGTGCTGTGGACCGTGGGCCTGGAGGTCCAGTTCTATGTGCTTTTCCCCCTGCTCACGAAGCTGTTTCGCAAGAGCCCCCTGCTGTTCTGGGGCGCGCTGACGGGCCTCGGCGCCCTGTGCATCTACCGGTATGCCCTGAAGCAGACCCCCGTCAACATGCAGGTGAACCAGCTGCAGACCTTCCTGCCCGTGTTCGCCAACGGGATGCTGGCGGCGTACCTCTTCACCCTCTACTGCCTGAAGGCCCCCTATAAGCGGGTGTGGGGCCTCTGCTTCACGGCCCTCGCCGTGGTAGGCGCGGTGCTCATCCGAAACGAGATCGTCTCCGCCCAGATGTACCCGGCGGACAAGCAGATCTGGCAGTTGGAGAACCGCATGGGCCTGTCCCTGTGCTTCACCCTGTTCCTTGTCAGCGCGGCCCTGTCCCTAAAGCCCCTCCGCTGGCTCTTTTCGAACCCCGTGTGTCGGTTCCTCGGTGCCATCTCCTACAACCTCTACCTCTACCACCAGCGGCTCATGGTGCTCCTGCGCATGAGCCTGGGGTTCAAAAGCGGGGCGGACGTGGCGGCGGCGGGGACCCGCATGCAGGTGTTCCTGACGGTGGAGGCCCTGGGTTTGTCGCTCCTGCTCGCCGCGGTGCTCACCTATCTTTGGGAGCGGCCCTGGCAGCGGTGGATCATGAGCTGGGGCAGGAGGGAAGAGAGAGCGGAGACCGCAACAGATACAGAATCAGAAGAAAGGAAATAAAAAACATGCACTATCGCTACAAAACCCAGAACGTCTGCTCCAGCGAGATCAACTTCGATCTGGAAGACAACAAGCTCCACAACGTGGTCTTCACCGGCGGCTGCAACGGCAACCTGAAGGCCATCGGCAAGCTGGTGGAGGGCATGGACGCAGACCAGGTCATCGCGCTCCTGCAGGGCAACACCTGCGGCCGCAACTATACTAATTTTGCAGGAATTTGACAGATCATGCCTTGTGGGGGCGGGTCCGTCATGGTACAATACCCACAACTTTTTCAAAGGAAATCTTTTCGAGTGGATCCAAAACGCTGCTTCGCCGCCCTGCTGGTGCTGCTGTTCCTCTTTACGGGGGCCTGCGGACCCAAGCAAAGTGCCGAAACCATACAACCTATAGAGATCGTGACCATGGACACGGCCGCGCCCACCCTGGTGCCCGTTACGGCAGCTCCCACGGCGGAGCCTGCGGCCCAGGAGCTGGTGGTGGCAGCCGAGACCCCGGCGCCCACCCTGACGCCCCAGCCCAGCCCCACACCCAGCCCCAGCCCGGAGCCCACGCCCACGCCCACGGCTTCGCCCATCCCCTTCTCCTACTACGCGCCTACGGTGAACATGTCGTTTGAGGAGCTGGTGGGGGGATTGGAGGACACCTACTACGAGTCGGAGAAGACGGAGCCCATCTGGCCCAAGGGCTATCCCGCCGCAGGGACCTACAAGCTTATCGTGGACATCTACTGGCAGGTGGTCATGGCCTATTCGAAGGACGAAAACGGCCAGTACACCGTGCCCGTCCGGTACATGCTCTGCTCCACCGGCAGCCCCAAGCTGGGCAACACCCGTATCGGCACCTTCAAGCTGAAGGAGTGCCGGCTCCGGTTCGGCACATTCGCGGGAGGCGACTACTCCGCCCAGTACTGGACGCTGATCGTGTCCCGGACCTATTTCCATTCCGTGGTGTACCGGGGCGGCAAGGGCGGCAAGAAGGACCTCAATAGCCTGTACGTGGACAAGTACCTGAAGCTGGGCTCCAAGGACAGCCACGGCTGCATCCGGCTCCCCGTGCCCGACGCCCGCTGGATCTGGTATAACTGCTGCTACGGCACCGAGGTGGAGATCCGGGAGGGCAGCAAGAACGACGCGGCCACCAAGGCCATCCGGGAGCAGCTGAAGCTGGCGGAGCCCCCCAAGGTGGTATCGGGCCTTAGCCCGGGTTCTGCGCCCTATACGGACAACTGGACCATCGAGGACGTGCCTCTGGAGGCGGAGTTCGTCAACGCCACGCCCCCGCCGGTGCCCAAGGGATAACAAGTACAAATCGGCGCGGCCCAAAAGGGGCCGCGTCGATTTTATTTCACCAAAACTTACAACTTGTTTACGTGGCGTGGCGATGTATTCCCCACGTTATCCGGTATAATGCTATTCATAGGAACAATATGTATAGGGAGGGCATGCCGTGTATCGCATCTTTGTGGTCGAGGACGATGAAGCCATCAGTCGGCTGCTGTGCATGAATCTTTCCATAGCCGGGTATGAGCCCGTCCCCGCCATGGACGGGCAGGAGGCGCTGCAGATGATCCAGAGCGGCCAGCGCTTTGACGTGGCGCTGCTGGACGTGATGCTGCCGGGTATCGACGGCTTTCAGCTCATGGAGCCACTCAAGGCCCGCGGCGTCCCGGTCATCTACCTGACGGCCAAAAACGACCTTGAAAGCAAGCTGACGGGCCTCACCGCCGGGGCGGAGGACTATATCGTCAAGCCCTTCGAGGTCATGGAGCTGCTGGTCCGCATGGAGAAGGTCCTCGCCCGGCATTGCGGCGGGGGCACCGTCACCGTCTCCGATCTCATAATCAACGTGGACGAGCGAACGGTGGTCAAAGGCGAAGAGCCCATCCTGCTCAAGCCCCTGGAATTCGATCTGCTGCTGTTCTTCGTCCGCAATCAGAACATCGCACTTACCCGGGAGAAGATATTGACCGAGGTCTGGGGCCTGGATTTCTATGGGGAGAGCCGCACCATCGACATCCACGTCTCCCAGCTCAGAAAGAAAACCGGTCTTCCCATCGTTTCCGTGCCCAAGATCGGGTATCGGCTGGAGACGGCGCCATGAAGATCCGCGTCCGGCTTTCGCTCCTGTTCATCCTCTGCTCCACGGCGAGCCTGCTCGTCTGTGGGTTCCTGCTGCTGCGCGCCAGCGCCAGAAGCACCATCCGGTCGGCGGAGGACAACGCTGTCTCCGAGTTGGGGATGCTGAAGACCTCCTTTTCCTCGGCCGCATCGAAAAACCTGGACGCGGGCGCGTCGGACGCCGTCCGGCGGAGCCTCCTCGTGTACGTATTCCAGAGCTATGCCGACGACACCTTCAGCGGGTCACAGTATATCCTCCGGCGGGGCGAGGAGACCCTCTATAACAACAGTGGATACGCCCCGGAGGTCCTGCTCGATGGGCTTGAGCGGAACACGGTGACCTGGCAGGGGGAGAAGCTCTTCGCCGCCGGGATCGACATGGATCTGCTGCGGGAGACGTATCAGCTCTATCTCATCCGCAACGTGACCGACCTCTATGATTCCGTCGCCAGGCTCCGGCTGCAATTCGGGATCATCTGCGCCGTCGCCGTTCTCCTCAGCGCCGCCCTGATCCTTCTGGTCACCTCCCGCACGCTCCGGCCCCTGAAGACACTGGAACGGGAGGCCGCCGCCATGGGGCAGGGGGACTACCGAGCACGCATCCCCCTCTCCGACAGGGCGCGCCAGCGAAGGGACGAGATCACCACGGTTTCGGAGAGCTTCAACCGCATGGCGGACGCCGTGGAGCAGCATATAGATTCCGTCACAGCTCTTGCGGAGGAGCGGAAGATGCTGATCGGCGCCCTGACCCACGAGATGAAGACGCCGCTGACGGCCATCATCGGGTATGCGGAATCCTTGGACCGGGCCAAGCTGAATGAGGCACAGCGGGAGGAGGCCGTTTCCTTCATCCATCGGGAATCGCGGCGGCTGGAGCGGCTCAGCCAGAAGATGATGCAGCTCGTCAGCCTGACCGATGGGGAGGACATCGTCCTCCGGGATGTCTCGGCCCGGGAGCTGTTCGACACGGCGAAACAGACACTAAAGGCCGTGGCGGACCGACAGGGGGCGTCCCTCAGCTTCGTCGAAAACGGGGAGCGATTTGCCATAGACGAGGACCTCATCACCGGCGTGCTCATCAACCTGGCGGACAACGCCTGCAGCGCCGGGGCAAAGCACGTCACGGTATCCGCCCGGGAGCGGGTGATCTCCGTTTCGGACGACGGCTGCGGCATCCCGCCTAAGATCGTCGAGAAGGTCACCCAGCCCTTTTTCCGGGCGGACAAATCGCGAAGCCGCCGGGGCGGCCACGCCGGGCTGGGCCTCGCTCTGGCGGAGCGGGTCGCCCAGCTCCATGGGGCGCAGCTTTCCATCGAAAGCAGGGAGGGGTGCGGCACCACCGTCTCCCTCCGCTTTGAAGCATAGAAACTTACAGAACGCTTACATGTTGCGGAAGACTTGCTAACATCCCTTGCGGTAAGGTAAAGAAAACCAACGAAGGGAGAAACACACATGAAAAACAGACGTTCACTCAGAAAAGCTATTGCATGGATCAGCCTGACCGCCGTCCTGCTGTCGGGCTGCACGAAAGCGGCTCAGGTGGATATCACCGCCAAGTCCAACACCGAGCGGTTGGAGGAAGCGGCGGCGGTGACCTTGGCCTATACGCCGGTATCCCAGTCGGCCCAGGAGGAAGCGGCGTCGGCTCCGGCACAGACCGTGGGCACGGGCGGCCTTCGGTATGACGAGGTGGCCATCCCCACCAGCCCCCTCTACGATCTGCTGGGCGTGTCCACCCGCTACAGCGTGGACCTCGAGCCCACCGCCGACGTGGTGAAGATCGTCGTGGACGCCGACGTATACCTGCCGGATACGGACAAGCTCCCCACCCTTCGCGTCGCGCCTCGGGACTTCACCCAGGAGGAGGTCACCCGACTGTTCAACGCCCTGTGCGGGGACACGGTCATGTATAAGGCCCGGCAGGAGATGACCCGGGCCGAGGTCGAGGAGCGGATCGCGGACGTGGAGGCGGAGATGCAAACGGCCACGGACAAGGATCGGATCAAAAAGCTGGAATCCAACCTGGTCTATTGGAAGGAGGCATACGAGAAAGCCCCGGAGACCGTCCCCACCGAGATCAGTGACGGCACCCTGGAGGAGCGTCAACTGGGCATCCAGGAGTATCTGGGCAAATATATGGCTCTGGACGCTTATGAGCATCAGGAGAATTATTATACGTATTCGGGTAAGAGCTTCCACGTCCACGGGGAGACCTATGATAAGAATAAACAGTCCGGCTACGATTTCCCCGTGGGGGCCAACATCTGGTACACCCGGGATCAGAGCTTCGGGAAGTATCTGAACTACAACCTGCGCCAATGGATCGTGGACGAGAGCACCGTGCCCGCGGAGGCCGTGGGGCTCTCCATGACCCCTGCCGAAGCCCGGAACCTGGTGGAGACCTTCTGGGCGGACAGCGGCTTTGAGGACATGGTGGTGTCCGGCGTGTACCTGGTGTGCGACAGCCCGCATGACGATTATGCTTCCACAGGTGACGATCCCTATGTGGGCTGCCACGCCTATGTGGTGACCTGCGGCCAATCTATAAACGGCGTCATGCCGCCCCCGGCGAACAACGGCGATCCCCACTGGGGCTTCGAAAGCTGCAGCTTCACCGTCACGGACAACGGCGTCGAGAGCTTCAACTGGTATTCCCCCTACGCCTACGGGGACGTGACCACGGAAAAGAGCGCCCTGCTGACCTTCGACAAGATAGACGAGATCTTTCAAAAGATGATGCTGGTGAAATACGACCTGACCGGCGGCAGCAACGGCCTCACCTCGGCCACCTATCGCATCGACCGGGTGGCCCTGGAGATGTCCCGGGTGACGGACCGCAAGTCCAGCGAAAAGGGGCTGCTGGTCCCGGTGTGGAACTTCTACGGCACCTACTATTTCACCTATGATGACGGCCATAACTTCGGCAGCGACGATCGGGAGGGGTTCCCGAGCCCCCTGCTGCGCATCAACGCTATCGATGGAAACATCATCGAGCCGAGATATGGCTGTTGAAAGCTAAAACTGGAAAACGGAGGGACCATCCCTCCGTTTTTTCATACATAAATGACTTCTATCCCCTTCTCCTTCGCAAAGCCCACGGTCTGAGCGGTGCCGCTGGGGGCGCGGGTGAGGTGCGCGATGCACACGTCCGCCTCCGCCACCAGCTGCCGGTTCCGAAGGGCCATGCAGCCGGGGAAGTAGTGGGTGGAGAGGAAGACCACCTCCTCGGCCGCCTTCTTCTGTCGTTCAAGCTCCGCCCGGTCCTGGGCGCTGAACCGCTCCCCGAATCCCGTGTAGGGGAGCAGCAGGACGAGCTGGATATCGAGGTGCCGCTCCTTCTCCAGCAGCACCAGCTTCCCGCACAGCAGGTCGAAGCCCTCCGCGCCACCGCAGCAGAACCGCCGGGCGCCCGCCGCAAAGGCGCGGCGAATGGCCGCCTCCGTGTCCTTGACCAGCTGCCGGTAGGCGGCGGTCGTGCGGGGCGGCAGCTCCCGATGCCCGGTGAAACAGACGGACCTCAGGGGTGTGCGGTTGGAGGATGGCGCTTCCATTTCAGGAAGACTATACCACAAAACGGCCGCCCTGTCCCGGCAAACGTCACGTTTTTTTATCTTTTTTGTTAACCTTTTGTTTTTCAAAGGACAGGACCCGGACAAGATGATACAATGGCACCATCCAAAAATATCAAGAGGAACGGATCATGAAGCAGATCAAAAAGAGAAGAAGAGTCCTCCGCATCGGCAACCCCGTGGGATTCAGCCTGTTTTGTCTCGTCTGTCTGGCGGTCCTGGCCGGTCTATATCTGGGCATCTCCTGGGCCATCAAGAACGGCCCCGGCGTGGTGAAGGCCATGCGCGCCGTCGTCCAGGAGGAGGTGCTGACCACGCCCACCGTGGAGCCCTCCCGGGAGCCCAAGGAGGAGCTGCTGCCCACCGCCACGCCCACGCCCACGCCGACCCCCACACCCGAGGTGAAGGAGACCCCGGATCTCGGTACGCCGGTGGCCACCACGCCCACGCCCGAGCCCTCCGCCTATGTGACGGCCGATCCGTCCGGGGATCTGAAGATGCCCCTGTCCGGCCTGATCATCGGCGTGGATGCCTATCGGGACGTGAATTCCTCCAAGTTCAAGACCGAGGCGGCCTATAACCTGATGTTCGCCAAGCGCCTCAAGACGTATCTCGAGAGCCAGGGCGCCTCCGTGGTCCTGAGCCGCACCGACGAGACCAAGGGCACCCTGTCCAACGAGGAGCGGGGCCGGATCTTCAAGGAAGCCCGGTGCAACTATGTGGTGCGCCTCATGTGCAACTACCCCGACTCCAAGAACTCCTCCACCTACGTGCGCTGCACCAAGGACAACACGGAATACGGTCTCACGCTGGTGGACGCCTATTCTCTGGCCACCGGCATGCGCAAGCAGTCGGGGAGCGACCGTAAGAACGGCGTCAAGATCGAGAGCGATTCCGTGGCCACCACCTGCGGCTGCCCCTGCGCGCTGCTGATCCTGGGCAACTGGGACAGCTCCAAGGAGCGCAAGCGCCTCCAGGAGGAGGAATTCATGGACCTGATGTGCGAGGGCATGTACGACGGCCTGGTGACCGTGGTCAGCGGCGCGCCCCCCACCAGCCCCGTGACGGAGATCTCCGACGACACCGTCCCGGAGCCCCAGGAGGTCGAGACCACCCCCGAGACGTAGACCTTGTGAATACGAAAAAAAGCCTCTTTGCGAGGCTTTTTTCTTTTAGGCTGATCTACAGCGCTCGTATCCGCGGCAGGAGCTTTTCGTACAGCTCGTCCCGGTTCTCCGGGGTGATGTAGAAGACCTCCGCCCTGGACGCGGCCCGGACTGCGTTCAGGAACGGGACGTCCGTCCGGCTCTTCACGGCGGCGATCACGGGAACGTCCCCCGTGAGGGCATGGAGGACGGCAGCGGTGAACGCCTCCGCTTTCGCCTCGAAGAACCCCAGCTCGTCCATGACGATGATCCCGTCGGGCTTCGCTTCCTCGATATACCGCACGCCCAGGACGTTGAAAGCGTCCAGGTTGGGCTGATGGGTCCGGCTGTCGCAGGTGCCGATGCAGTTTTCCTCGGCATACGTCCGCGCCTCCACAGGTGTCGCGGCTGGGTGGATGTAGATGGGGTGGAACCCGTCCGGGCCGGCAGGCCGCATCTTGGTGATGAACCCGTACCGGGGCCGGGACGAGGCGGCGAGCAGCTTTCCGATCAGGGTGCTCTTGCCTACGCCCCGCTCCCCGCAGATCAAAATGTGCCGCTTCTCCGTCATGGCCTTAGGCTGCCGGGGCCAGGGCTTCCGCCTGGGCGCCGATGGAGTTGGCCACCAGGGCGTTGAACTGTTCGGCGGTCAGCTCGGCGTGGTAAAACAGCTCA
>CADCNE010000073.1 GCA_902802805.1 uncultured Eubacteriales bacterium | reverse complement strand
TAAGGTGATCCTTGCATGCGGCTTTGTGATCCTGCTGATCATTTCTCTCGTGAACCTGCCCAAGACGGATAAGAAGGCATAAGGAGGATATGGATATGGTAGACGCGCGTGGATATTCCTGTCCCATCCCGGTGGTCATGGTGCAGCGGGCCGTTAAGGCGGAGAACCCCCAGAGCCTGACGGTGCTGGTGGACGAGCAGGTGTGCGTGGAGAACGTGACCCGCTTTGCAAACGCATCCGGCTACACTGTCACGGTGACTCGGGACGGCGATGATTTTCGGATGGAACTGAAGAAATGAAGGATTACGTCGCCACCTTCAACACCCATCTGTCCGCTTTGATGACCTGCCGGAACCTGAAGAACAGCGGCGTTGACGCCCGCATGATGCCCGTGTTTCGGAAACTCAGCTCCTCCTGCGGCACGTGCGTGGTGTATACCGCGGACGGGCCCTGCCTGGAGAGGATGGACGAGGATGTGGAGGGGGTGTACGAGATAACGGGTGACGAGCGGTATACGCTGCTGTATCAGAACGAATAAGAACGGACATGTAAAACGACGGAGCCGGTAGGCCCCGTCGTTTTTAGTATCAATCGGTCAGATCTCGTGCTTCTCGATGATGGCCTTGATCTCCTGTGCGGTGCTCTTGAGCTCATCATTGCTGCGCCCGCCCATGGACTCGACCAGGGACACCAACCGCTGCAGCATGGCCTTCAGGGACTCATACAGCGGGTTCAGAGAATGCTTCTGCTTCTCGATGCGTTTGCCCTCCGCCGCCACCAGGACCTTCCCGGCAGCCAGGTCGTACACGGTGCCGGAGAAGGGAGCGATGACTTCGGTGCCGGGGAAAGTGGTCCGAAGGAGCTCTGCAAAGGTCTCACAGGCACCTTCGTCCCCGTGGTTCACAAAGATGGTACCGGGACAGGAACGAAAGCCTTTGACCCAGTTCAGCAGCCCCTGCTGGTCGGCGTGGCCGCTGGTGCCGTTCAGGGAGCGGATCTCCGCGTTCACGGCGATCTCCTCTCCGAAAAGCTTCAATTTCTTGGCTCCGTGTATCAGGGCGTGGCCCGGGGTGCCAAGGGACTGGTATCCAACGAACAGGATCATGTTCTTGGGGTCCCACAGGTTGTGCTTCAGGTGGTGCCGGATGCGGCCCGCGTCGCACATGCCGCTGGCGGAGATGATGACCTTGGGCCTTGGATCGGTGTTGATAGCGATAGAATCCTCCGTGGATACGCTCAGCTCCAGGCCATCGAACCAGACGGGATTCTCGCCACGGTGCAGTATCTCCAGGGCTTCCTCGTCCAGGTAGGACTCATCCACGTCCCGGAAGATGGCGGTGGCTTCCTGGGCGAGGGGGCTGTCCAGGAACACAGGCGCGTCGTCGTGACCGTGGACCATGCCCCGGGCTTTGATCTCCCGGATGCCATAGAGGAGCTCCTGGGTCCTGCCCACAGCGAAGGCGGGGATGACCAGATTTCCGCCCCGGTCCAGGGTATGCTGCATATGGGCGGCGAAGTCGGCCAGCACATCCGCACCGTCGGTGGGCTCATGGAGCCGATCTCCGTAGGTGGATTCGATGACCAGGTAATCCGCCTCCGCCACGTTCTGCGGGTCCCGGATGATGGGCTGGTCAAGGTTCCCCACGTCACCGCTGAAAACGATCTTTTTCGCGGCTTCGCCCTCCTTCAGCCATATCTCGATGCAGGCGGAACCCAGCAGATGACCGATGTCCGTGAACCGTATCTCGACGCCGTCGTCCACAGTGACGGTCTCGCCGTAGGAACAGGAGCGAAAGAGGGGCAAGAGGCCCAACACATCCTCCGACGTATACATGGGGTCTGTCACCTCATCGCCGGCGCGGGCAGCCTTGCGATTCTTCCATTCCGCTTCGGACTCCTGTATGTGGGCGGCGTCCAGGAGCATGATGCGGCAGAGGCTGGTGGTAGCCGCTGTGGCAAAGACCGGCCCCCGGAACCCGTCCTTGTAGAGCTTGGGGAGCATGCCCGTGTGGTCGATATGGGCGTGGGTTATGAATACGGCGGTGATATCCGCCGGAGCCACGGGAAGGGGTACGTTCTCAAACAGGTCCACGCCCTGCTCCATGCCTTTGTCCACCAGGTAATACTTTCCGCCGTTCTCCAGCAGCGTACAGCTGCCGGTCACTTCATGGGTCGCGCCGATAAACGTGATCTTCATGTGCATTTCCTCCGAGTCGATGGGTCACTTTTCGTTCCTGATCTTGAGCAGGCGGATCACAGCGTGGGTGGCCGCATCCAGAATGAGGATGACGCCTACGCTGACGGCATACCAGCGGATCGCCCCTTGTGGGGCTATCAGAATGAACAGTCCGCACAGGGCAAACACCACGGCTTCCCCCAGGTGCAGCCAATAGAAAGTCCCGTGTTTGCGGTCCTGTTTCAGCTTGGAGGCGATATAGTAGGCGTAGTACAGCAGGCCGCCGCCGAAGAGGGCGGAGCTGAGTACGAAGAGGGCCTGCTCCTTCACCACGATCAGCAGGAAGATGACCAGCAGGATGATGCAGAGCATGATCCGAGTGCGCTCCTCCTTTGTGTTCCAATGGCTGCGCATGAGCCGCCGCAGGGTGTATGCGGCCTCCGCCGCGAATCCCAGGAACAGGGCGGCGGCCATGACGATGTTGAAAAAATGCACCGGCAGCAGGAGCAGCAGCACGCCCACCAGAGCTATGGCGGCGTCCAGGAGATAGGGCTGATGATCGATCTCGTTTTTGACCAGGACGGTGACCTTGTCGGCGGCTTTGCGCTCTTCCCGCATGGCGGCTTCGGGCAGCTTCCAGAAGGTCTCCTTGGCCATCGGGTCCGCGTTCAGCATGGACACGATCACGTTCTCGAAGGAAGCGGGTCCTTTGCCGAGGATATCGAAGAGGGTCTGGGACCCGTCCTTTGCCAGAGTGTCGAAGATACTGTCGGTGAAGACCTTGCGCTCCTCGGTGGACACGTTCTCCAGCCAACGGTCCAGGATGGACTGTATGGCCAAGCTTTGGGGATCGTAGTCCTTCGATAAAGCGAGGCCGCCGCAGTCGATGCCCCAGGAGAAGATGGAGTGCTGCATGCCCGCCTTTTGGGTGCTTTTCACGATGCGGCAGTCGCTGATATCGGGCTCGAATATCTTGCCGATAACGCAGTATTCCGGCCGTATGGCGGTGCAGATGGGCTCGATGGAATCGATGAGCTTTGGGTCCAGCACATCCTTGCAGAAGCCTGGACCGTCGTTGATGAACAGATGCTTTAACTGATTCTTTTTCCGTTCCGGCAGAAGTGCGGCGGCATAGAGGACCTCGTTGGCGCCTTTGCTGTGCCCGCCCACATAGTAGGACTTACCGGGGCGGATATGCTTTTCGAGGTATTCAAGACTCAGCTTTTGGGCTTTGGTCTCTGTAAAGGAGATCATGAAGTCCTCCTTCCATCCCGCGATGGAGCTGTCCGTGCCGCGGAAGGCGATGTATTTTGTGGTACGGTCCAGATGGAAGGTAACGGCGGAGAACTGGATGGGGACCTCCGGATAGAATTCCTCCACGTAATCGCTGACCAGCAGGTCCCCGAAACGCCGGGATTCGGCGGCGCAGCGAACGAACTCGGCCATGGAGTCGTCTGTGTCGGTGGTCTTCATCTCAACGGGGTCCCCGTGGAGTTTTTCGTAACACTCCCGAAGAGTGTGTTTGCCGTGGCCCCAGTTCATATCCGGGAACTTCCAGTAGGAGAGCGCGCAAAACACAAGATTATCCACCTCGTTGAAGGGGAGGGTGGTCAGGGAGATATCCGAATACCAGCGGACGTAATCGATGATGCGCTCCATAAACGCTCCTTATGTCTCTCTAAAAGGCAGCCCTACGACTGCCTTCCATACGCGCTTTAGGTACGATCCTGGGCAAAGGCCTTGATCCGTTCAAAGGTTGCATCACTGATATAGTGCTCTACCTTGCAGGCGTCCTCCAGGGCGGTCTTTTCGTCCACGCCGATGGCCATGAAGAACCGAGACAGTGTGTTGTGCCGCTCATAGATCTTTTCGGCGATGGCGCGACCTGAATCAGTCAGGGTCAGATACCCCGTAGGGTCCATGAGGACGTATCCGGCGTTCTTCAGGAGGCCCACGGCGCGTGAGATGCTGGGCTTAGAAAACCCCATGTGCTCTGCCACATCCAGCGAACGCACGTGTTCCAACTTATGGGAAAGGATGAGGATGGTCTCCAAATACATCTCTCCGGATTCCTGTAAGCGCATGACGAAGCCTCCTTTCGTATATGAGTATAGTATCATATATGGAATTTTTTGCAACCCATCCGCCGAAATCTTATGGGATGTTCATACGATAGGTCTTTCGTTTAGATGCTGTCGATAGGTGGATTTGGGCCGAAAGTATGACAGTTTGCGACAGGTCCCCGGAAAAGTTCACCGTTTATGATCGTGGAACGGGTTGCTATAGTGGGAATGCCAATTTGAAGAATGCGAGGTGTTTCATGAGGAGCAGGGACTGTCGCCACTATTCGAGACGGGAATTGATCGAGATCATCTATGAGCTGGAACGGCGGGAGGTGCGGCTCGAGCGGAAGCTGGAGAAGACCAGGGAAAAACTGAAGGACAGGTCGGTGCGCATGGAGCAGGCGGGGTCGATGGCAGAGGTCGCGGCAGTGATCGCAGGTCTCTTTGACGCAGCGGACGAAGCGGCTGCCATGTATCTTTCTGGCGTCAGGAACCAGGCGGAGGGCCGGAGGATCGCGGAGGAAAAAGCTTCATGATCTTCGAGACGCAACGGGGACAGGCCATTCCGACCTTGATGCAGGTGGCGGCTGAAAAACGGAAGCTTGACCGTCGGGCACGGCGACGGCATGGGCTGGCCACGTTTTTGCTTTCCTTTTCCATCACGCTCGTCAGCGGTGCCCTGATCTTGCTGCTGTTCCTGCCTGTGCTGGAGGTGTCAGGCAGCAGCATGGAACCTACTCTGCAGGACGGGGATATCCTGGTCCTTCTGAAAACCGATGTCGTACAGGCGGGGGAGATGTGCGGCATGTACGCTAAAGGCCGCCTGATCCTCAAGCGCATCATCGGCATGCCGGGGGATGTGGTGCGCATGGACGAGCAGGGGAACGTATACGTGAACGATGTGGAGCTGCAGGAGCCCTATGTGTCCCGAAAGACACTGGGCAACTGCGACCTGGCATTTCCTTATACCGTGCCCGAAAACAGCCTGTTCGTGCTGGGAGACCATCGGGAGACCAGCATCGACAGCCGCAGCGATCTAATCGGCTGTGTGGGCATGGACCAGGTCATGGGGCAGGTGGTGGCGCGTATATGGCCGCCGCGGAGCATCGGCTGGGTGGGTTGATCCGAAGCACGATATAAAAAAGCAGCAGGCCAATGACCTGCTGCTTTGCTGTGGATACGGTTACCGCTCTTCGCGGAAGTAGGGGAGGCCCAGGGACATGGGCGGCTGATCCTCCCGCTTTTTGCGGAGGGACACGATAATCAGCACGAACAGCGTGACCACGTAGGGGAGCATCTTGAACAGCTCCTGAGAGCTGCGGGTGAGGCCGCTGATATAGAAGAACATCCAATACAGCACACCGAACAGATACGAACCCCAGATGGAGCGAAGGGGCTTCCACGTTGCGAAGATGACCAGGGCCACGGCAAGCCATCCCAGTCCCTCGATGGTGCCGTTGTTCTCCCAGGTGCCCTTGATGTAGTTCATGACGTAGTACAGGCCGCCAAAGCCCGAGATGCCGCCGCCGATGCAGGTCGCGATATACTTGCTGGACGTGACGTTGATGCCGACGGCATCCGCCGTAGCGGTATTCTCGCCCACAGCCCGCAGAGCGAGGCCGTACCGCGTTTTGTTCAGGAAGAACCACAGCGCGATCGCGATAACGAGGACGAGATAGGTCAAAAAGCCGTAGCTGAACAGCAGGGTGCCGACGCCAAAGCCAAGGGGTTTCGACCAGTTGTCCAGCGTCGTGACCAGCCCGTTGGAGAAGGAGCGATACGCCGCCGAAGCGACCTTCACGGAGACCTGTCCAACGCCGCCGGCCAGTTTGTTCAGGCTCCCGCCGAAGAAGTTCGCCACGCCGGAACCGAAGATCGTCAGGGTAAGACCCGTGACGTTCTGATTGGTCCTTAGGGAGATCGTGAGGAAGCTGTAGATCAGAGACCCCAGTGCGGCTGCCAGGAAGCAGGCGACGAGGGAGAGCGTGACCGAAACGAAGGGGCTGGATGTGAGCCCATGGGCGGGGCAATAGACGTTCTCGTACATGAACGATGCCGCAAGGCCTGCGATGCCGCCCAGGTACATGACGCCGGGAACGCCCAGGTTCAGGTTGCCGCTTTTCTGGGTCAGTATCTCGCCGAGAGCGCCGTACATGATGACGGTGCCGAAGACGACGCCAGAGTGAAGCAGCGTCGGGAACGAGGAAATGAATGACAATAACCCTTGCATACCGCTACCTCCTTACTTCTTGGCCTTCGTCAGCCGGAAGCGGACCTGATAATTGATAAAGAATTCGCACCCGAGGATGAAGAACAGGATCACGCCGGAAACGATCTGCGATACGTATTCGTTCAAGCCGAAGTCGGTGGCGATCTGAGAAGCGCCCTTGTCCATGAAGGTGAGCAGCGCGGAGATCAGGATCATTACGAACGGATTCATCTTCGCGAGCCATGCCACGATGATCGCCGTGAAGCCTCTGCCGCCCGCTGTGCTGGTCGAGATGGTGTGGGAGATAGCTGAGACGGCGAGGAAGCCCGCGAAGCCGCAGATGGCGCCGGAAAGGGTCATGGTGCGCATATACACGTTCCGCACACGGATGCCGGCATACCGCGCGGTGTTTTCGGTATCGCCCACGACGGCGATCTCATAGCCCAGCTTGGTGTAGTTCAGGTAGATGTATATGACGGCAGCGAGCAGCAGCACGATGACCGCCACCCATCCGTAATCCGCGTTGTAGCCTTTGGAGAACATGTTGCCGATCCAGCCGACGTTCTTGACGGCTCCGGCGCGGTTGATGACGCCGACGGAGTTGGAGCCCGGCGGATTCTCCCACCGCGCTACGCAGTAGGATGTGAACTGTATGGCGATGTAGTTCATCATCAGCGTGAACAGGGTCTCGTTGGTGTTCCACTTGGCCTTGAAGAAGCCGGGGAGGAACCCCCAGAGACCGCCGGCGATCAGCGCGGAGAGGATCATGAGCAGGAACAGCACCGGAAGCGGGAGCTTGCCGGCGAAGTTGATCATCCAGAACGCGGTGGCAATACCGCCGACCAGCATCTGTCCCTCGGCACCGATGTTCCAGAATCGCATCTTGAAGGCCGGC
>CADCNE010000072.1 GCA_902802805.1 uncultured Eubacteriales bacterium | reverse complement strand
GCTGGGATTCACCCCCTCGTGTTCGTGGGTGAAATCCGCCAGCTCGTACTTGTAGTCCGGGTGCGCGTTATGTTCCATGAGCGCCGTCGTGTAAACGCTTCCATTAGCCATTGAACATTCTCCAAACGTGTTTCAGTCCTTCTACCAGCTGGTCGATGTCGCCGCTGTCGTTGTAGAACGCAAGCGACGCGCGGCAGCACGAGTCGATGCCCAGGTGCGCGAGAAGCGGTTGCGCGCAGTGGTGCCCAGCGCGGATGGCCACGCCGTCCAGTCCGTGGACCCGGGCTGGACCCAGGACTGCCATGTCATAGGATACGTCAAGCTTCCGGGAGGGCAGGTCGTACATGCCCCAGACCAGCGTCTCTCCCAGGCGGGGCACGATGCCCCAGCCCATCATCTCCTCCCATACCACGGGGAAGGGGGCCTCGTCCGTCCAATGCACTTCATAGGGCGGCAGATACAGCGGCAGTTTCTTCATCTTTCTCTCTCCTTTCGGCGGATAGGGGTAGGCGGCGCGGAACCGGTCCCGGGCGGCGCTCAGGCGGCTCTTCACCGTGCCCTCGGGGATGCTGAGGCGCTTCGCGATCTCCCGCTGGGGGAGCTCCTCGAGATAGAACAGCCGGAGCATCCGGGCGTCCCGGTGGCTGAGCCGGGCCAACGTCTCCTCCACGGCGGTGTCGGGCCCCTCCTCCCCGGCCACGTCCGGCAGCTCCTCCACGAGCGTATCCGGGCGGCGGGCCTGCCTGCGGTACCAGTCCCGCCACTTGTTCCGGGCGATGCTGAGCAGCCAGGGCCGAAAGGCCGCCGGGTCCTTCAGCCGGGGAAACGCCTCATAGGCGGCGAGGTAGGTCTCCTGCAGGATATCCTCGGCGTCCGGGCCGCTGACGCGGAACTTCACCCACCGCTCCACCGGCAGCCGGTTCGCCGCCAGCAGCGTCTCAAACTCGTCCATACCGCAGCCTCCTTTCCGCATGGTTTCACCTAAATAGACGAACCGAAAGGGAAAAAGGTTCGTTTCATCGAAAAAAAACGGGACGGGTTTGCCCGTCCCGCCTTGTCCCACCGGGACCCTTGTCATCCTGAACAGCGCCCCTGTGTCATCCTGAGCGAGCGAAGCGAGTCGAAGGACCTCTGAACGCAAAAGCTCATACCGCGTGGAAGCAGCTCGTGCAGACCAACACCGTTCAGAGATCCTTCACCTTCGGTTCAGGATGACACCCGGGGGGCGGGATAACACCGGGGAAATACAGAATGACACCCGGGTATCCGGCGTTTGTCATTTCCCGCCGAAGGTCTCCTTCACGGTCTTCTTGGCGTCCTCATAGAGCCCCGCGCCCTTCTCCTTGGCCTCGGCCACGACGCCGGGGGCCTTCTCCTTGAACTCGGCATAGGTCTCCTTGGCGGCCTTCTTGGCCTCGATGACGTAGTCCTTGTAGTCCACCTTCCCGTCGCCGTTCACATCCTGGACGCCGTCTGGGTTGTTCTCCTTCACCTTTTCGGTCACCTTCACGGCGGCCACGGTCCCGGCCACGGTGGTGCCGAAGCCCAGCAGTCTCTTCAAAAAGCCCATAGCAGTACCTCCTTGTGGTTTAGTTCAGTATATCCATTCTGCCCCGGGATTTCAAGTGAAATACTTGCGCCAGGGCAGAGCGTCCCTGAATTCGAATACCCGCTCATAGAGGGCCGTACACCGGCCGATCAAAAAGCCGTTCACCAGGGCGCAGATCACGGTACCCAGCTTCACCCCCTCGAACCGCCAGAGGCCGAAGAAAGCGAAGGACATGAGCACCGCCACGGCACAGCTCACGCAGTCGTAGACCGTCTTTACCCGGTGGGTGGGCCGCCCAAGCTTCTGGGCGATCTCCTTCACCAGCAGCTCGTAGACCTCCGGGGCGATGTAGGTCTCGAAAAAGAAGGCGATGCTGGCCGCCCCCAGCAAAATGCCCAGCACGTACCACAGGCACCGAAGGGCGAAGCCGTCCGCCGGCAAAGAGGCGGTGAGGGCCATCCACCCGTCCAGCAGGAACCCGTACGCGACGGCGGTGACGAAGGAGAAGAGGAAGTAGGGCCGGTACTTCTTCACCGTCAGGATGGTGAACAGCAGCAGCACCGCCTGCAGCGTATACTCCGCCATGCCGAAGGTGAAGAAGGGCAGCACCGGGTTCACCTTGAGATACAGCAGATAGGCCGGGGCCACCACCATAGACACGCCGAAGTCCGCCCGGGTCATGAGGGCCACGCTGAGGCTCAGGCCCGCCATGGCCACCGCGTAGGCCCATTCCGTATAGAACACCCGTTTCTTCATGGCTTCCCTCCCGCTTTTTGACAGTATATCATAGGTCCACCCATTGTCAAACGGGAAAAAGGGGAGTAAACTATGAAAAACTGTATCGAGGTGAACATATGGGCAGCACATTCTTCTTTTCCTGGGAGCCGGCGCTGATGGTCTGGCTCCAGAGCCACCTGGGGAGCTTCGGCATCACGCTGGCCACCATCTTCTCCATGTTTGGGGAGGAGATGGCCACCATTCTGGTCCTGGGCTTCTGCTACTGGGGCGTGAACAAGGAGCTGGGCAAGTTCATCGGCCGCAACGCCTGTGTGGCCATGGTGGCGAACCCCATGATCAAAAACGTGTTCCTGCGGCTCAGGCCCTACATGGTCTGCCCCGAGGTCAAGTGCCTGAAGCCCGTGGAGCCCAGCGCAGACATCATGGACGTAGCCGCCCAGGGGTACTCCTTCCCCAGCGGCCACTCCTCCGGGTCCGTGGCCAACTATACCTCCGTGGCCGCTTTTCTGAAAAAGAAATGGGCGTGGGCCATCGGCATTTTGATCCCTCTGCTGGTGGGCCTCAGCCGATTCTGCGTGGGCGTCCACTTCCCCACGGACGTGCTCTTCGGATGGGCCCTGGGCCTCTTCGTGGTGCTGGTGGTGCCCTTCTTCCAGAAGAAATTCGAAAAGCGGTGGGTGTTCTACCTCATCCTGCTCCTTCTGATGCTGCCCGGCTGGTTCTACTGCAAGACCAACGACTATTTCAATGGCTTCGGCATGACGGTTGGCTTCTTCGCGGGGGACCTGTTCGAGGAAAAGTTCGTGAAGTTCAAGAACACCAAATGCTGGTGGAAGATCATCCTGCGGGTCCTGGGGGGCGGCGCCATCTATTTCGGCCTCAACACCCTGCTCAAGATGCCCTTCTCCTCCAGCTTCCTCTCCTCCGGCACCACCCTCGCCTATCTCGTCCGGTCCGCCCGCTATGCCATCATCCTCTTCGTGGTGGTGGCCATCTACCCCATGGCGTTCGACAGGATCGGGAAGAAGAAGGAATGATCTGCACCGGCGGTGCATGATACTGAAAAAGCGCCTCGCGGGGAGGCGCTTTTTTCATGCTGTGGGCAACGGCCCCATATGGACGGTCTTATCCTCATACCATCCGTCGCCGTAGGAGCGGAGGGTGGTGTAGTCGTACATGAATTGCTGCCGGAGCAGGGCGTAGCGGGGCACGTAGGCTCCGGTCTCGTCCTCCCGCCAGCCGTCGCCGGTAGGGTTATGGACGGTCCGGTTCACCACGCAGTTCGGCACCAGCTCATGGAATTTCTCGAACTGCTCCTCCGGGATGCCGTCGTTCCGGGAGATCCAGAGCCGCTCCAGCTTGGTGAGACCGTAGAGGGGCGTGATGTCCGTGATGGCGTTGAAGCACACGTCGAGGTGCTTGAGCTCGGTGCAGGCGGCCAACGGGGAGAGGTCGTGCAGGTTGCAGGAGTAGCACTCGAAGAACTCCAGCTTGGGACAGGCCTCGATGCCCTTGATGTTGGACATGGGGTTGTACATGATGCACACTTCGAGATCCGGCATATAGGGCACGAATCCGTCCATGTGGTGGATCTTGTTATGCCCGAGATCCAGGTACTTGATCTCCCGGCAATACTTCAGGTCCTTGCAGTCGGTGTCGGTGAGGGTCCGGGAGCCGCCGGCGGAGAACTTGATCATCCAGGCGTCGGTCCGCACGGAATAGCCGCCCACCTTCACCCGCCAGACCAGCTTGGGCTGGGGGAACTCGTCCCTAAGGGCGGCCATGGTCTCGTTGTCGATGCTGCAGTTCTCCATGTCCACCCGCTTCACGTTCCTGAGGTAGGGCAGCAGCTCCTTGAGGTCGTTCACCTTCTTCTTCAGATTCTTCTTGTTGAAGGAGACCACCTCGTCCGCCAGGGAGAAGGAGACGCCGAAATACTTGGTGGTGTAATTCACCAGCATCCCCTCCCGGAAGGTCTGCAGCTGGTCCGCCTCGTCCAGCGTCCACTTGCTGCTCCCCTTCTGGGGGTCCAGGTTTACCTTCCTGATGTTGGGGAGCACGGTCAGCACCCCCTTGATGGCCCCCAGGTCGGAGGCGGGCAGGTCGGAGAAGTCCACTTCCTCATCTTCGCTGCTGATGGTCCGGCCCTTGAAGGCAACGCTGTAGCGCACGGGGATGGTCCCCGCCCCCTCCAGCAGGTACGCTGCCTGCTCGGGGGTCACGGTCCCGGTGACCACGATGCCCTCGAGGTCACGAAGATACCCGATCTCCCGGGCCAGGGCGTCCCAGTCCGTGATGCTGTCCGCCGCCAGCTCCAAAGTCTTCGTGTCCGCGTCCAGCCGGCTGCCCTGGATGGTCACATCGTAGAGGAACGTCACCTCCGGCTTTGCCTCTCTCAGGGCGGCTGCCGCTTCGTTCCCAAGGCCGCTGTTTCTCAGGTCCACCGTTTGGATATGGGGCAGATCGTTCAAAGCCGCCGTCACCGCCTCCGCCGTATCTATGTCGGCGGGCACCATGAGCTCTGCGGCGTCGCTGTCCACCCGGACACTCCCCAGAGGCACGCTCCAGAGGACGGGGTAGGTCACGGTCTCGCTGAACGCCTTGAGCAGGGCGCAGTCCCCACAGGCCCGGCCGTCCAGCAGCGTCAGCGCGGGAAGCTCCCGGATGAGGGCCAGGTCCGCCTCCGTCACGCCGGTCAGGGTGAGCTCCGTCACGCTCCGGTCCACCGGCCCCGTGGAAAGCTGCAGCCGGGGGTCCTCCGTAGGCGCTTCGGTGGGGATCGCCGTGGGTACGGCGGTGGGAGCCGCGGTGAGCACGGCGGTAGGCGCCTGGACGGCCTCAGCGGCGGCCGCGGGTACCCCGTCCCTGTCCCCGCCCGTCAGGAGGAACAGGAGCAGCAGGCCCAGCAGCGCCAGCGCGAGGCCCAGCAGCAGGCTCACGAGAATGATCCGTTTTTTATTCATAGGCATCCCTTCCGTATGCGAAACTTTTCTGTTTATCAGTATACCAAACCCTGTCAGGCCACGGCGTTAACAATTCGTAAAAAACCAAAGGGCTGCGGTCTCAGCTTTCCGCATATATCGGGGTGACAATCCGCGAGGGATGTGATATTATATTAAATTACAGAGATTCAGGGAAAGGAGGCCAAAGGCATGTTCCGTGGTCGTTCTATTGGCCGGGCCGCGGCCCTCGCCATACTGGTGACGCTGCTCTTTTGGGGCTGTCATCCCGCTGTCCCGGTGACAGCGGCCGCCGCGGACACCCCTTCCCCCGAGCCCACCGTTACGGCGGCGCCTACGCCCTCCCCGTCCCCCACGTCCACCGCCGTGGCCCTGACCGTGCCCCCCGTAACGCCTGCACCTACGGCCGAGCCTACGCCTTCACCCACCCCGGCGCCCACGGCGGTGCCCACGGCCACCCCGGCGCCCACGCCCGCGGGCCTCTGCGGGGGCCGGTACCCTGACAAGTTCACCGAGGAAGAGGTGCTGACCGAGACCTCCTACCAAAGCCAGGACCTGGCCATCTTCCTCTCTAAAGTCTACGACGACAGCTCCTTCTCCTCCTTCGTCACCTACTTCGTGGCGGATATCTACGTCCAGGACATCACCCTCCTCAGGGCCGCGCCCGCCGGGCAGGACTTTACCTCCCCCCTGGCCGGGGCCGTGAAGAAGATCGCCCAGGAGCACAACGCCCTCTTCGCCGCCTCCGGGGACTACTACGCCCACAGCATGCAGGCCCTGATCATCCGCAACGGCGTCTCCTACAACGACAGGCCCTCCACCCGGTTCGAGTCCTGCGTGCTGTTTCGGGACGGGACCATGGCCTTCTACGCCCCGGACGCTCTGGACGTGCCCGCCCTCCTGGCCGCCGGAGCCTGGCAGGGCTGGACCTTCGGCCCCTCCCTCCTCGACGAGGACGGCCGGCCCCTCACGAAGATGCCCTCCACGTACATCGGCGTCAACGAACTGAACCCCCGGTGCATGCTGGGGTACTATGAGCCGGGTCACTACTGCCTGGTAGTGGCGGACGGCCGCCAGCCCAGCAAGCGGTACTCCAACGGGCTGACGCTCCTGGAACTCTCTCAGCTGGCCTATGACCTGGGCTGCGCCAAGGCCTACAACCTGGACGGGGGCCAGTCCGCACAGTTCTACTGGCAGGGGGAGATCTATAACCATCCCACCGGCGGCGGCCGCAGCATATCCGACATCCTGTACTTCGCCGCACCCTGAAAAATGGTTGCTATCCGTCGATACATCTGCTATCATATATACAGAAAGATTTGTGAACGCGGCGAAGGCACCGTCCGTTGCGGAAAGGAGCGGGAATGAAACGGTTGGGCGTGTTGCTGCTGGCCCTGTTGCTGCTGGTGGGTGCGTACCTGTATGGGCCAAGGCTGCTGCATATGGTCAAGGCGGACCTGGGGGACTTCTCCGGCAGCTACGATTATGGCGATTCCGGCTCCTCCTCCTGGGACAGCAGTTCTTGGGACAGCGGCTCCTCCTGGGGCAGCAGCTCCTGGGACAGCGGCTCTAACTCCAGCTGGGGCAGCAGCTCCTGGGACAGCGACGATGACGACTTTTTCTTTTTCCTGCCCATCGGCTCCTCCTCATCCGATGAGGGCGGCGGCATGAGCAGCGCCATGTTCTACCTGATCCTGGCCATCATCCTCATCCTGATCTTCGCCCGGAAGAGCCAACCCCACACAACCACGCCTCATGCGGGCGCGGCGGCAGGCGCGGCCCGGACCCCGGACAGCAAGCTGACGCCGATCAGCGAATATGCGAAGCTGGACCCCCACTTCTCCGCCAGCGATCTTCGGGAGAAGCTCAGCAACGTCTACGTCCAGATGCAGAACGGCTGCACCGCCCGGGACATCGAGGCCATCCGGCCTTACTTCACCGACGCCCTCTACCAGCAGTTCGACCGGCAGATCAAAAACCTGATCGCCACGAAGCGGATCAACCGGGTGGAGCGGATCAGCGTCCTCGACGTGAACCTCCGGGGCTTCTTCCAGGAGGGGAACGAGGACCATCTGGTGGCGGAACTCAAGACCCGGAACCACGGGCAAGGTGGTCTCCGGCAGCAGCACCGCTGAGAAGTTCATGACCTATGAGTGGGACCTCTCTCGCCCCACCGGCACCCTGACGGAGCAGGCGGGCGAGGCCACCGTGAGGCACTGCCCCAACTGCGGCGCGCCCCTCAGCATCAACGAGAGCGCCAAGTGCCCCTACTGTGACATGGTCATCACCTTCAAGGACCACGACTGGACCATCTACGCCGTCAAGGGCATCGCCCAGCGGACGGTGCAGGCATAACAATACATAGAAAAGGAGCGAAACGAAACTATGGGTCTTATTCAAGCATTGGGCGCCACGCTGACCACCGTACTGGCGGATCAGTGGCGGGAGTATTTCTACTGTGAGTCCCTGCCGGAGAACGTGCTCATGCGCAAGGGCGTCAAGCGCGTCAGCGGCAAGAGCAGCAACACCAAGGGGAGCGACAACATCATCTCCAACGGCTCCATCATCGCCGTCAACGACGGGCAGTGCATGATGATCGTGGACCAGGGCGGCATCGTGGAGTTCACGGCCCAGCCCGGCGAGTTCGTGTGGGACAAGTCCACCGAGCCCTCCATCTTCTACGGTTCCCTTGGCGATAATCTGAAGAAGACCTGGGAAGTCCTCAAGAAGCGGTTCACCCTGGGCGGCGACACCGGCAAGGACCAGCGGATCTACTACTTCAACATCAAGGAGATCATCGGCAAAAAGTACGGCACCGCCAACCCCGTGGGCTTTAGGGTCTACTATCCCAACATCAACCTGGACACCGAGATCGGCATCCGCTGCTTCGGCGAGTACTCCTACAAGCTCACCGACCCCATGCTGTTCTATAAGAACGTGGCGGCCAACGTCAGCGGCGACTACACCCGGGATCGGATCGACAGCCAGCTCAAGAGCGAGTTTTTGACCGCCCTCCAGCCCGCTTTCGCCCGGATCTCCGACATGGGCATCCGCTACTCCGCCCTGCCCGGCCACACCATGGAGCTCGCTGAGTCCATGAACGAGGTCCTCTCCCCCAAGTGGGCGGAGCTCAGAGGTATCTCCATCGTGTCCGTGGGCGTCAGCTCCGTGAACGCCAACCCCGAGGACGAGGAGCGGATCAAGAAGCTGCAGAACGCCGCGGCCAGCACCTACGGCACCATGGCGGTGGGCGAGGCGATGCTGAACGCGTCCCAGGGAGGCAACGGCACGGACGATTCCAACGGCTCGGGTGGATTCATGGGTCTGGCGGGAATGGCCATGGCCGGCATGATGGCCAACAACATGAGCGGCGGCCAGGGCGCCGGCCAGAACGGCGGCTTCGGCGGTCTGCATATGTATCAGCCCCCCACGCAGCCCGCAGCGGCTGCGGCGGCAGCTGTCGGCTGGACCTGCCCCAAGTGCGGCAAGGCCGGCAACACCGGCAAGTTCTGCCAGGAGTGCGGCGAGAAGAAGCCCGAGGAGCCCAAAGGTTGGACCTGCCCCAAGTGCGGCACCGTGAACAAGGGCAAGTTCTGCCAGGAGTGCGGTGAGAAGAAGCCCGCCGATGCCCCTCTCTACAAGTGCGACAAGTGCGGCTGGGAGCCTGAGGACCCCGCCAACCCGCCCAAGTTCTGCCCCGAGTGCGGCGATCCCTTCACGGATGAAGATATCGTGAAGTAATAGGAAGCTATTGAAAGCTTCGGCCCTTTGACCAGGTGCAAAACATAGTCGAAACCTTCGCTTTGTTCGGTTTCTCATTGTTTTGCCCGTGCTGCGCCTCGCTGTATCTGCCACAGGCAGCGCTCGGCTCCGCACCCTGAAAGAAAAGGTGACCAAAAGAACTTTAAGAAGGGGGAGAGGTTCGTTTCCATGGCCTTGAACCCTTCTTAAGCTTTTCTTTTTCCGCCGCTTTTTCTTTTCACCGAAAAGAAAAAGCGGCATATAAAAATGTCATTGATCGAACAAGTATCCTTACAAAACCATCACCTCGTCGCCCTGTGCGGAGCGGGGGGAAAGACCTCCCTG
>CADCNE010000071.1 GCA_902802805.1 uncultured Eubacteriales bacterium | reverse complement strand
CTGTTCCCATTCCGAACACAGAAGTTAAGCTCACATACACCGACAATACTTGGCTGGAGACGGCCCGGGAAGATAGGCAGCCGCCGGGACCCCAAAGAGACACTCTCGCGAGTGTCTCTTTTCTTTTACCATTATTTACGTTATAATAATATAAATGCTTTGCTGTTGGAGTATAAGATGAGAAAAACGGAAAATGTTGAATTGACGGTTCTTTGCCTGTTGACAGATGGAAACAAGATTCTGCTACAAAATCGTGTTAAAAGGGACTGGCAGGGATATGCTCTTCCCGGCGGCCATGTGGAACCGGGAGAATCTTTTGTGGACGCAGTGATACGGGAGATGAAGGAGGAGACAGGGCTAGATATTCACGGGCCTCGGCTTGTGGGCGTCAAGCAATTTCCAATAGAGAACGGCCGATATGTGGTCCTGCTATTCAAGGCGGAGCTGTTTTTCGGCACACTAACTTCTTCAGAGGAGGGTCAGATGGAATGGGTTGCCATTGACCGATTGCCTGGCCTCAAAACGGTGGATGATTTGGGTGATTTGCTGCGTGTAATGAATTCCCCGGATTTATCAGAGTTTCAGTATATTGTGGACGGGGATGAATGGACCGTATCCCTGAAATAAAGGAGGAAAGCCATGACGCTGCAAACCGAACGACTGATCCTGCGTCCTTGGCAAGATAGTGACGCAGACGATTTATATTTCTATGCCAAAGACCCGGATGTGGGGCCCATCGCCGGCTGGCCGCCTCATCATAGCGCGGAGGAGAGTTTGAACGTGATCCGAAAGGTGCTGTCCGGGACGGAGGCGTATGCGCTGTGTTTGAAAGAGAACGGTCGGGCGATCGGAGCCATCGAACTGAAGCTGAAGGGCCACACGGACCTGACGGACCGGGACGACGAGTGCGAGCTGGGCTACTGGCTGGGCAAGCCCTTCTGGGGCCGGGGGCTCATGCCGGAGGCGGCCCGGGAGTTGCTGCGCCACGCCTTTGAGGACCTGGGCATGCAGAAGGTCTGGTGCGCGTACTACGACGGCAACGAGAAATCGAAGCGGGTCCAGGAAAAGGTGGGCTTCCGCTACCAGTGGACCACCCCGGACGTGGACGTGCCGCTGCTGGGCGAAACGCGCATCGGCCACGTAAATTGCATGACAAAAACAGAATGGCTCTACAAACAAAAGGAAGGGGAATAATAAACCCTTCCTGGTTTCTCTTTTTGGGCACCTTTTTCTCTTTTCCCTAAAGAGAAAAAGGTGCAAAACAAAACCTCTACCGTCTCCTGTTCGCTTCCCCCGTCCAATAGAACAGGGCCACCGTGCCCGGACCGGTGTGGCAGCCGATGACGCCGCCGATGGGGTAGATCTGGACCTTGCCGTTGAGGCGCGGGAACCGCTTCTCGATCTCGTCCGCCACCTTCCGGGCATCGTCCATGCAGTCAGACTGGCAGATGTAGCACTTGCCGCTGTAGTCGAGACCGTTCTCCGCCTGCTGCTCCATCTTCTTCACGATCTCCCGCCGCACCAGCTTCTTGGAGGGGATCTTGGACACGGGCTCCAGCTTTCCCTCGTTGTTCACGTGCAGCAGCGGGCAGATGCCCAGCAGCCCGCCCACGAATCCGGCGGTCTTGCTGACCCGGCCGCCCCGGATATACTGGGTCAGGTCCGTGGAGAAGAACCAGTGGTTCAGCCGCAGCCGGTTGTTTTCGGCCCAGTCCCGCAGCTCGTCGATGGTCATGCCCTCATCCCTGAGGTCCGCCAGCCTGTCCATGAACAGGCCGTAGCCCGATGAGGCGCAGAGGGAATCCACGATATAGATCTTCCGCTCCGGGAACTCCTCCCGCAGGTTGGCCGCGGCGGCCTGGGCGGAGTTGATGGTCCCCGAGATGCCGGAGGAGAGGGTCACGTGCAGGATGTCCCTGCCCTGCTGCAGGAAGGGGCGGAAGAAGGCCTCGTACTCGTCCGCGTTCACCTGGGCGGTGCGGGCGGAGACCCCGGCTCGGATAGCGTCAAAGAGCGCCTTGGGCGGCACGCTGATGCCCAGATCGTCGATCTTCTCCTCGTCGTTCAGGAAAAAGTGGAAGCACACGTAGGGGATGCTCCGGGACATAAGGTGCTCCCGACTAAGATCGGCGGTGGAACAGCAGCTCAGGATATACTCAGCCATGGGCAGCTCCTTTCCATACTCTTTCGATGTAATAATAATAATCATGTAACCCGATACTTGTCAATAGGTAAATGGGCCCGCATGGCTTCCGAAAGCAAGAGTTTACTTTTTCGCCCAATTGTGGTATATGAAGGGAAACGAAGGAAGGGTACGGACGCATATGCATCTTGAGACGGAACGACTGATCATCACGGACTTCACCCTGGACATGGCCCAGGACGTGCACCTTAATTCCCTGGACGAGGACAACCGCCGCTTCGTGCCGGACGAAGTTTTCGAGACGGTGGAGGAGGCCCGGGAGACTATCGAGTACCTGATGGGCCAGTACGGCGGGGAAGAGGGGCCCTTCGTCCACCCCGTGCTGCTGAAGACCGGTGAGAACATCGGCTACGTGCAGCTGGTGAACATCGGCGAGGGCTGGGAGCTGGGCTACCATATCGCCAAGGCCTGCACGGGCCAGGGCTACGCCACGGAGGCCGCCCGGGCCTTTCTACCCGCCATGGCGGAGAAATACCGCCTGGACAGCATCCTCGGCATCTGCCTCGCCGACAACCTGGCCTCCGTTCGGGTCATGGAAAAGCTGGGCTTTGAAAACTTGTTCATGGGCGTCGGCCCCTACCAGGGCGCCCAGCGGCCCATCGTCAAGAACATCTGGAAAGCGTAAGCCAAATAAGACACCGCCGAGCGCAGAAAGAGCGCCCGGCGGTGTTTTGCTTTATTATTTCCCGTTCTTGACCGCCTCGGCAAGGCTGTTGTCCACCACCTTTTCAAAGGGCGGGCGGGCCGTCAGCTCCCCGGCGGTGTCGATCACGTCCAGCAGGCGCTCAAAGTCCGCCGCCTCCATGGTCAGCTCCTGCTTCCAGGAGTCCGTCTCCCGGTAGCTGTGGGCCACGATTTTCAGACTTTCGAGGCTGGTGTCCGGGAAGCTGGGCTGCATGGCCTCGGCGATCTCCTCGTCGCTGGCCGTGACGCACCACTGCTGGGCCCGGTACACAGCCCGCAGGAAGGCCTTCACGGTCTCCGGGTCCTTCTCGAGCTTCTCCGGTGTCACCATGTAGGCGGTGTAGGGGATGCTGCCGGACTCCAGACCCACGTTGGCCACGATATAGCCCTTGCCCGCGTTCTGCATCTCCGTGGCCGTGGGCTCGAAGAGGGTCACGTAGTCCCCGGTGCCCCCCTCGAAGGCCGGGCCCATCATGTTGAACTGGATGCTGTCGATGACCTCCACGTCCTCTCCGGGGACGAGGCCGTGCTGCCGGAGCACGTAGCAGAGGGTCATGAGGGGCATGCCCCCCTTGCGGCCGCCGATGACGGTCTTCCCCCGGAGGCTCTCCCAGGTGAAGCCGGGCTCATCCGTCCGGGACATGAGGAACGACCCGTCCCGCTTGGTGAGCTGCCCCACCACTACCGGGTGCTTCTCCTGACCGGCGTTGTAGACGTACACCGCCGTCTCCGGCCCGGCCAGGCACACGTCCGCATCCCCGGATAAGAGGGCGGTCATGGCCTTGTCGCTGCCGCCGGAGGTGGTGATGTTCACATTAAGCCCCTCCGCCTCGAAATAGCCCAGGTTCAGCGCCACGTACTGGGGCGCGTAGAACACGGACCGGGTCACCTCGTGGAGCTCCACAGTCTTCAGCTCCGCCGTCTTCTTCTTGCAGCCCAGGGGCAGCGTCAGCAGCAGTACGAGCATCAGCCCGAAACACAGTATCTTCTTCATACAGGATCCTCCTTGCGCGTTGTGCTGCTATTCTATGCGCGTCGGCCCCGCCTTGGTGCACATGAAAAATGCGGAAAAGTTTCGGATTTTTCGTGAGGAAATGCGGATAGGGGTTTGTATTTTTAAGGTTTCTATGGTATATTGCATGTGAAGAAGCATATCCGGCCCGCTGCGCCGGAGGAAAGGAACCGAACACCATGGAAAACAGGGGCGGAAAGACCACCAAATTCACCTCCTCCCGGAGCGAACTCACCCCCCGCGAGGTGCTGATGACCGTCTACGCGGCCATGAAGGAGAAGGGCTACGACCCGGTGAACCAGATCGTTGGCTACCTGCTGTCCGGCGATCCAACCTACATCACCAGCTACAAGAACGCCCGCTACCTCATTTTACGGGTGGAGCGGGACGAGCTGTTGGAGGAGCTGGTGCGCTTCTATGCCCGCAAGCAGAAGCGGGACGAGGAATGATGCAGCGCGTATTGGCCTTCGACGTGGGGGACAAGCGCATCGGCGTGGCCGTGTCCGACGCCCTGGGCATCACGGCCCAGCCCGTGGAGACCTACCACAGGAAGGGCGGGGCGGAGAAGGACGCGGAATACCTGCTGCAGCTCGCGAAGAAGTACGCCCCCTGCACCCTGCTCTTTGGGCTTCCCCGGAACATGGACGGCACCTACGGGGAGCAGGCCGAGAAGGTGAAGAAGTTCGCCCAGCGGCTCATCGACCGATGGGACGGGCCCTACGATTTCTATGACGAGCGCCTCACCACCATGGCCGCCCGGCGGGTGCTGCTGGACGCGGACATCTCCCGGGAGAAGCGCAAGCAGGTCATCGACAAGATGGCCGCCGTGGTCATCCTCCAGGGGTACATGGAGAGCCATCGGGACAAGCTTTGATCTGAAAGGATATGCATATGGAAGAAAAGGATACCATCGTCACCCTGATCGACGAGGACAACGGCCAGCCCGTTGACTTCGATCTTTTGCTCACCTTCTCCTATGAGGGCAGGCGCTACGCCGCCCTGCAGCCCCTCGATGAGGTGGCGGGCGTCGGCGAGGACGAGATCGTCCTGCTGGAGATCGTCAAAGAGAACGGGGAGGAAAGCTACCGCACCATCGACAACGAGATCCTTCTCGACGAGGTCTTCGCCGAATTCCAGGACCTGTTCGACGAAGAGGACGAGGGAGAGGATTGATCCCCGTTTTCCTCTGAGCAAAGCGCAAAATATCTTTCAAAAAGCGCAAAAAATCTTTCATTTGCCCCTTGCAACGGGGCTTTTGTTTTGCTATACTATGCAAGGTTATCACGCACCTCCGTGGATCGGCGGCTCTCGTCCCTGAAAATGGGTAGCCGCCTTATGAAGCGGGGGAAGGACAAAAATAAAACGAGGAGGTTTGATTACTCATGTCCGTGATCTCTATGAAGCAGCTGTTGGAGGCCGGCGTACATTTCGGCCACCAGACCCGCCGTTGGAACCCCAAGATGAAGCCCTATATCTTCACCGAGCGCAACGGCATCCACATCATCGACCTGCAGATGACCGTCAAGAAAATCGAAGAGGCCTACTACTTCATCCGTGACCTGGCCGGCCAGGACAAGGACGTGCTGTTCGTCGGCACCAAGAAGCAGGCGGCGGAAGCCATCGAGCAGGAAGCCAAGCGCTGCGAGCAGTTCTACGTGAACCAGCGTTGGCTGGGCGGCATGCTGACCAACTTCAAGACCATCCAGACCCGGATCAACCGGCTCAAGACCATCGAGAAGATGGAGGAGAACGGTGATTTCGATCTGCTGCCCAAGAAGGAAGTCATCGCCATCAAGGCCGAGCAGGAGAAGCTCATCAAGAACCTGGGCGGCATCAAGGAGATGAAGAAGCTCCCCGGCGCCCTGTTCGTCATCGACACCCGCAAGGAGCACATCGCCGTCACCGAAGCCCGGAAGCTGGGCATCCCCATCGTGGCCACCGTGGACACCAACTGCGATCCCGACGAGGTGGATTACCCCATCCCCGCCAATGACGACGCCATCCGCGCGGTCCGCCTCATCACCTCCAAGATGGCCGACGCCGTCCTCGAGGGCAAGCAGGGCGAGCAGATGACCGACGCCTCTGTGGAAGAGGTCGAGGACAAGGACGAGACCGAAGAGTAATTCGAGGAGGATACAGATTTATGGCTACTATCACTGCGAAAGACGTAGCGGCCCTCCGTGAGCGCACGGGCGCCGGCATGATGGATTGCAAGAAGGCTCTCATGGCCTGTGAAGGCGACGTGGAGAAGGCCATCGACTTCCTGCGGGAGAAGGGCCTGGCGGCTGCCGCCAAGAAGGCCGGCCGTATCGCCGCTGAGGGCGTGGTGGCCGATTACCGGGACGGCGACGTGGCCGTTCTGGTCGAGGTCAACTGCGAGACCGACTTCGTGGCCAAGACCGACAAGTTCCTGGCTTTCGTGAAGCAGATCGCCAAGCAGATCGCCGACACCAACCCCGCCGACGTGGACGCACTCCTCGCCACCACCATGGACGGCGACACCGTGGAGCATGCCGTTTCCACCGCCGTGGCCGGCATCGGTGAGAAGATCAGCATCCGCCGCTTCGTCCGCATCGAGGGCGCCGTGGATACCTACATCCACATGGGTGGCCGCATCGGCGTCGTGGTCCAGTTCTCCGCGCCCTGCGACAAGGAAGCCATGCACGACGTGGCCCTGCAGATCGCCGCGGCCAACCCCGTGTGCGTGGGCGTCAACGACCTGCCCCAGGATTACATCGACCACGAGCGGAAGATCCAGCTGGCCAAGGCTCTCGATGAGAACGCCCAGGCTGCCAAGCCCAAGCCCCAGGCCATCGTGGAGAAGATGGTGGACGGTCGTATGAGCAAGTACTACAAGGAGGTCTGCCTGCTGGAGCAGGTGTACGTGAAGGACCAGGGCATCGCCGTGAAGGATATGCTCAAATCCAAGAATGCCTCCGAGGTGGTCAAGTTCGTCCGCTACGAGATGGGCGAGGGCCTGCAGAAGCGGGAGGACAACTTCGCTGAGGAAGTCATGTCCCAGATGAAGGCGTAAGCAAAGCGAACCTACGGGCCGACGGGTGACCGTCGGCTCGTCTTTTATCCCTATGAGAAGAAAAGACAGAGAGATCACCGAAATCGAAGCGATCCGTGCCATCCTGGACAAAGCGAAGGTCCTGCACCTTGCCATGATCGACGGGGCGCGGCCCTACGTGGTGCCGATGAACTATGGCTACGCCCTGGCGGCCGGCCGACTGACGCTGTATCTCCACGGCGCCAAAGAGGGCCGGAAGCTGGATGTTTTGCAACAAAACGACCGGGTGGCCTTCGTGCTGGAAACGGACGTCAGTCCGGTCTCCGGCGGCGACATCCCCTGTAAATACGGCGAAGCCTACGCCTCCGTCATGGGGGAGGGTACGGCGGTGCTGCTGGACGATCCCGTCCAGAAGATCGAAGCCCTGCAGATCCTGATGAAGACCCAGACGGGCCGGGAGTTTGCCTTCACCCCTGCCATGGC
>CADCNE010000070.1:11592-24546 GCA_902802805.1 uncultured Eubacteriales bacterium | reverse complement strand
CCGGAGCGTTCTGAAGGAGGGTAGCGCCGGGTATACATACAACACGTTCCCGAAAAAGGAACCTGCCGCACCTGCTGAGGATAAAAAAACAGCGGTGGAGGTCTTTGCTGTGGCAGGAAGCCGAAAGCAGGAGCCTGCGCCCGCGCCTCAAAAGGCGGAGCAGAACGCCCTGCCTCTCGACTTCGCGGTCAACATCATCGGCTGCGCTTTCAGCACCTACTGGATCGTCCAGCACGGGGACGACCTCTATCTCATCGACCAGCACGCCGCCCATGAACGGCGCTTATACGAGGAGCTCAACGGGCGGGAGGTGGCCGCCGCCTCCCAGGAACTGCTGGTGCCCCAGCTCATCACCCTCCAACCCCGGGAATTCGAACTGGTGGAGCAATGGCAGACGGAGCTGGAAGAGCTTGGCTACCGCTTCGAACGGGTCGGCGCATTGAGCCTGAACTTGATTTCGGTGCCCGTACTGAACGGCATCACCTTCGACGGGGAATCCCTGCACCAGGCCATCAACGCCATCGGAGAGGCGGGGAAGGGCGCTAAGAAAGCCCTGGTCCGGGAAAAGCTGATCTATGCCTCCTGCAAACATGCCGTGAAGGGCGGCGAACCTTTGCAGAAGGAGGAGATCGTGAGCCTTCTCAAGACATACGTGGAGCAGGGCATTCCCCTGACCTGTCCTCACGGGCGACCGGTGGTGGCGAGGCTCTCCAAGCGGGACATGGAAAAGATGTTCAAGCGCATCGTATGAAGCCGCTGCTGCTGATATGTGGGCCCACGGCCTGCCATAAGAGCGAAACGGCCCTGCGCATCGGAGAACGACTGGGTGGGGAGATCCTGTCCGTGGATTCCGTAGCCGTCTATCGGGGCATGGATATCGGCTCCGCGAAACCGGACCTTTCCGAGCGTCAGCGGGTGCCTCACCATCTTATCGATATCGTGGACCCCGATGACATGAGTTTTTCCGTTGCCGCGTTTCAGCAGGCGGCGGATGCTGTGCTTCGGGACCTGGATCGGCGGGGCGTACAGCCCATTCTGGTGGGCGGCAGCGGCCTCTATTGTGACGCGGTGCTGGAGGATATGGGCTATGCCCTGCCTGCGGACAAGGAGCTCAGGATCCGCCTGGAAGGGGAGTATGACGCCGATCCCCGAGGTTTTTTTGACGAGATGGCCAGGGACGACGGTCCCTCCGGCGAAAAGCTCCACCTGAACGACAAGAAGCGGGTGGTCAGGGCACGAGAGGTGTTCCTCCTGAGCGGCAAGCCTTTTTCTTCGTTCAATCAGCAATACATGACTGCCCAGCGACATGACCGCTATCCCGCGGTCCGCGTGGGGCTCACCATGCCACGGGAAAAGCTGTATGCAGCCATCGACCACCGGGTAGATCGGATGATGGCCCAGGGACTGCTGGATGAGGTGAAGAGGCTAAAGGACAGGGGATACGACCGCAAATTGCCCGCCATGCAGGCCATCGGCTACGCCCAGCTGTATGCGTATCTCGAGGGGGAAGTCTCTCTGGAAGCGGCGGTGGATATTATCAAACGGGCTACGCGACAGTTCGCCAAGCGGCAGCTCACCTGGTTTAGGCGGGACGAACGCATACAATGGTTCGATTGTGAAGACTACGAGGAGGCGTATCGCCAGATCAAGCCGTACGTGAAGGAGACGATATATTCATGAAAGACGTTTTTGAATCGGTCCGGGCGGCGGAGAAGCGGCTGCAGCCCGCCTTTGCCCATCTGGAAGAGGTGGCCCTACAGAATGAGAAGCGGGTGCTGGACGCCTTTCGGGCGGAGCCCGTCTCGCCCCGGCACTTTGCGCCGACGGAGGGGTATGGGTACGACGACTTGGGACGGGACTCTCTCGATCGGGTTTTTGCCCGGGCTTTGCAGACCGAGGACGCTCTGGTGCGGCCTCAGATCGCCAACGGCACCCACGCCATCTTCCTGGCCCTCAGCGGCCTTTTGGAGCCGGGAGACGTGGTGTTCTCCGCCACGGGAACGCCATACGATACCCTGGAAACGGCGGTGGGCCTGAACGGGAGCGAACCCAACGCCCTGACCCGTTTTGGCATCGGCTTCCGCATGGCTGAGCTCAAGGAGGCGTGGGAGGAGCCCTTCGATCTTCTCGCCATTTTGGACGGCATCACGGACCGGCCCGAGGTGAAGATGTTATACGTCCAGCGCTCCCGGGGCTACGCCTGGCGGGAGGCCATCTCGGTGGATAAGATGGAGCCGCTGTTCAAAAGGGTGAAGGAGGTCAGGCCGGACATCATCATCGCCGTGGACAACTGCTACGGGGAGTTCACGGAGGATCGGGAACCTTCTGCCGTGGGGGCGGATGTGATGATGGGGTCCCTTATCAAGAACTGCGGCGGCGGCATCGCGCCGACAGGCGGGTATATCGCGGGGCGGAAGAACCTGATCGAGCGCATCAGCTATCGGCTCACCGTGCCTGGGTCCGGCAGGGAGGTGGGGTCCTATGCGGCCTCCTATCGGCCCTTCTTCGAGGGGCTGTTCTTGGCACCCCATACGGTGTTGCAGTGCTTGAAAACGGCCATGCTCTTCGGAGAGGTATTCGGAAATCTTGGCTATGAGGTCATGCCCGCCGGAGATAAGCCGCGGGCGGACATCGTCCAGTCTATTAGGTTCAAGGAGCCGGGGGAGCTGATCGCCTTTTGCAAGGCGGTGCAGCACGCCTCGCCCGTGGACAGCGACGTAGTTCCGGAGCCCTGGGACATGCCCGGGTATGCCGATCCCGTCATCATGGCGGCAGGGACCTTCGTCCAGGGCGCCACCACGGAGCTGAGCGCAGATGGGCCTATTCGCCCGCCATACGCCGCCTACATGCAGGGCAGTCTTACCTATGAGCACGGCAAACTGGCCCTTTTAGAGGTCGCTCAGGCGGTCCTGGCGCAACGGGAGGCGGGGGAGAGATGAAGAAGTGTATTTTGGGCCTGAAGGCCGTCTGTGACGAATGCGGCGCCTGCTATGAGGACCGCTGTGAGCTGGACCCCAACAAACTCTGCGACAATTGCTTCAAGTGCCTGGAGATCACCGAGGCCTATCGGGAGATACCCATCGGCCGGGTGCTCATGGACGGGGCGGGAGACGGGTTGTATGTCCTGGACCCCAACGAGGGGATGGAGCCGGAGATGGACCTCACTCTGGATCAGGGGGATCTGACGGGCGCTCCGGACGATCAGGACTGGGCATAGGATCCTCCCGCAATTTGATATATTTGGTCGCCTGACGCCGCCGTTCTTCCTGGATGGCGGCGTAGTGCTTCCGCGTGGTATTCACGTCCTTATGGCCCAACACGTCCGCCACCAGGTAGATATCGCCGCTCTCCTGATAGAGCATGGTGCCGTAGGTGCTGCGCAGCTTGTGGGGGGTGATCTTCTTGAGGGGGGAGGCGATGCGGGCGTACTTCTTGACCAGGTTCTCCACAGCCCGGGCGGTGATGCGCTTGCGCTGCATGGACAGGAACAGGGCGTTCTCGCTGCCGGGCAGGGCCGCCACCAGCTCCCGCTGTTCGAGATAGGCAAGCAAGGCGCTCCGGACCTCGGGCCCGAAGGAGAGCATCTCCTGATTGCCGCCCTTGCGGGTGACGATGAAGGCATCGCTGGAAAAGTCCACGTCGTCGATGTCGATGCCCACCAGCTCGCTGATGCGGATGCCCGTGCCCAAAAACAGGGTCAGAATAGCCGTATCTCGAACCTTTGTAGCCTCATGATAGGCCTTCTGCCGCTCGGACAGGCCGTTGCCGGCCTCGGCGATATCCAGAAGGTCCGCTACTTCGTTGGCCTCCAGGCGGATGATGGCTTTTTCGTGGATCTTGGGCGTATCCACCAGGGATGCGGGGTTGTTCTTGATAAGCTCCTGCCGGTGATAATACTTGAAAAATGACCGTATTGCGGACAATTTTCGCGCTTTGGCCCGCTCGTTGTTCTCCCGTTCCCGTTCGTCTACGCCTGTATAGAGGGACATGTGCTCCAAAAACAGCTCGATATCCAGGGCCGTGACCCGATCCAGGTCCTCCAACGTTAGGGAGGCGGGGGACTTGCTCTGGAAGGTATCCACCTGGTCCGTCAGGAATTTAAAAAAGTTTCTCAGATCGATTGCATATCCGTATCGCGTCAGGATGCTTGTCTGCAGTTCCATGGCGCGAAAATACAGTCCGGCGAACCGCGGCAGCTCGGAAAGCACCGCACGGAGCTTCAGCGTGTAATCCTTTTTCTTTTGGATCTAAAATAACTATTCGTTAAAGACAAGTTTAACGAATAGTTGTTAACAGAAAAGTAACAGAATGAAGCTGTTTTAGCTCTTTTGGCCCGAAACGATCTGCTGAACGGCATCCCGGGCCAGCTTGTCGCAGCGGTTATTGTATTCGTTGTCTGCGTGACCTTTGACCTTGTGAAACTGTACATCGTGACGATCCAACTCAACGATCAATTCTTTCCACAGATCCTGATTCTCCACGTTGGATTTAGACGCGGTCTTCCATCCGTTCTTCGACCAAGTATCCAGCCACTTTTTTTCCAGCGCGTTGCACAGGTACGCGCTGTCTGTATACAGGTCTACCCGGCACGGTTCCTTCAGAAGCTTCAGCGCTTCTAAAGCCGCCGTGATCTCCATGCGGTTGTTTGTCGTGTTCAAGGCGCCGCCGGAGCTTTCCTTCCGATGCTGGTTGTACATCAGGATGCAGCCCCAGCCGCCCGGTCCCGGGTTTCCGGAGCATGCGCCGTCCGTATAGATGGTGACCTGCTTTTTCATATACTATTTATTCAATATCCTTAATCAATATATTATATTTTAATATGGATTCGATCTGAAAGTGTTTTAAGGCAGCTCCACATTCAATTTTATTCATTGTATCACTCTTTGACAGGAATGTCGATATGCTGTCCATGATCCAGGCCGCATATGCGTCCATCTGTGCCATGGGCGTCGTGTCCTTCAGACCTTCGAAGCAGTGCCTTGCCACTGCCAGCGACAGGTCCAGCTCGTGCATGTATTGGATCGCCTGGGACAGGTCCAGATCGTTCGCGTCGTATTTCAAGGCAAAATCCGTCAGGGAACCGGGAACCTGCTGGATGGTCTCCATGGCAGATCTCAACTGCTGGGCATCCGTTTCTTTTCCCGACAGGGTCACCTGGATGCCGTCGGGATGGATGGAATAGGCGGAGTTCTCATAGCCGCTTGAACGGACCTGCTGTTGGACCAGCAGCAGGCTTTCCTGGTCGGCGTAGGCAGCGGCAAAGACCCGGCTGAACCCCTGCTCATCCTCATAGATATAGCCGCCCGCGCCCATGCTTTGGATAGCCTGGGCCTGGGCATGAGCCTCTTCCGGGTCGGCGTAGGCGCCCATCTGCAGCAGATACCAGGATGTCTCCGGCAATTCAAATTCGATCTTTTCTACGGGCTCTGGATCGCTCGCAACGGGCTCATGGGCCTGTGCCAGAACGGGCACGGCGGTGGGCTCCGGCGTCATGGCTCTGCCCATGATCCTTGCAAAGGTGGGCGTGATATACCGATCCACCAGTTTGTCCCCCAGATAGGACGTGCTGAGCAGGAACACGGAAAGAGCGCAGCAAAGCAGTATGAATACGACGGATCTCATGCTGTACCCCTTCCCTGCCGTCCGCCGATCGCTGTAACGGCTTTCATAGGTTCGTGACATAAACAATTACCTCCTGTTATCCTTTGATACAAGGTATGCAGGAGGTCTTGATTTAGTATAACCCTCTAAAACGGGCCTTATTTCGATTCTTTCTTCTTGATGACTCTTCCCTTGAACCTGGCCTTATCGGCCTTTTTATCCTCTTTCAGGACCTCAAACGGGGCATCCATGGAGTCCTTCTCCCCCGCCGTTCTTCCGGGTTCGGTGTTGAGCTCGTTGTATACGATGGCGGTCTCATCTACGGGGCCGAGAGCGATGGCATTGGAGACGTACTTCTTCACCGTAAAAGTGAAGCAGGTCCATTTTCCCACTTCGCTTTGCACAGTGATCTGCTCGTCCAGCTTATCCATGATCTGCTTGGCGATGGAAAGGCCCAGGCCCGTACCGCCTTCCTTGCGGGACTTGTCCGTTTTGAAGAAGCGCTCGAACACATGGACCATGTCCTCCGGGGCGATGCCGCAGCCGGAATCCCACACGGACACGTGTACGTCGCTGGTGTCCTGATGGGCGCTGATGCGGACGGTGCCGCCCTCGCCGGCATAGCGCATGGCGTTGTCAAGGAGGATCACCAGCACCTGCTCGATCCGATCCGGGTCGGAGATCACGTCGGGGAGGTCTTCCTCCATATCCAGTTCCAGCCGGATGCCTTTCTGCTGGGCGTTCTGGCGGTAGCTCTGGTACACGTCGTCGATGAGTTCGCCCACGTTGAAGGTGGATTTTTCCATATATTCCGTGCCGGATTGGAGACGTGAGAGCTGCAGCATGTCGGTGATGAGGCGGCTCAGCCGCTCTACCTCATGGAGCATGATGCCGTAGTACCGCATCTTCACGGCGTCGTCCTTGATCATCCCGTCGGACAGGGGCTCCAGGAGGCCCCGCACGGCGGTGAGGGGTGTCCTCAGCTCGTGGGAGATATTGGCGATATAGTCCCGCCGCATCTTCTCCAGGTTTTCGATCTCCGTCACGTCCTTGAAGAGGCCTACCACGCCGGTGCAGGCGTCGTTCTCCCCCATTACCGGCACGATGGAGATCCAGAGGTACTTGTCCCCGGGCAAGGTATAATGAAGAGTATTCGATTCACGGGTCTCAAGCACACGACGGAAGGCTTCCCAAATCTGCGAATCGGGAATGAGATCATGGGGCGTCTTCACGTCCACCGCCCCGAACATCTTCATGAGGGCGGGATTATAGTGGGTCAGATTCCCCGTATTGTCGAGGGCCGCCACGCCGTCGGTAAAGCTGGACAAAATGTACCACAGCTGCCGCTTCTCGCTGTCCAGCTGATAGATGGTCTGGGAGATGGTGTCGCTCATACGGTTCATGGCACGGGCGAAGATGCCGATCTCTCCGTGGACGTTCTCGTTGGCCCGGACGCTGTAGTTGCCTCGGGTGAGCTCGATGGCCACCTTGGTCATCTCGCTGATGGGCTTGTTGATCTGCCGAATGCTGGCAAGGGCGATGATCAGCAGCACCGGCACGAGGCCGATGCCCAGGATCTGAAGCGCCGAGTTCAGTTTGCCGAAAGCGGCGTCAACGTGCTGTATCTCTCGGACGAAGATGAGGCCGCCCTCGATGGTGGTGCCGTCGGTGCCGTAGAGGGGCTGGCCTACCGCGATGGCGTTGATGTTGTTGGTGAGCAGAAGGTCCTTCTTGCGGATCGTCTGCCCCTCCAGGATATCGAATTGGACGCTTTGGATATAGGCGTTGTTGTATTCGGCGATGTTGGTGACGGCCTCTATGCCGCTGGACCCATAGTAGAAATAGTAATACTTGACATCCGCCGTGCTGCTTAAAAAGCCCAAGGATCGGGAGAAGGAGTTCCGGCTGGAAAACATGTCGTCCCGCACCTCATAGATGCCCTTGGCTGAGTTCATGACGGAGTCCAGGGAGTCCAGCTCCAGATCGATATAGGTTTTCCGCCCGAAATAGGAATAGGCTCCCAGCAGAGCGATATCCGCCAGGAGCAGCACCAATACGAATAATGCCAGTGTTCTGCGAAACAAAACGCCTTTCATCGTGTATTATTCCAGTTCGAACTTATACCCGACCCCGTAGATGGTCTTGATGCTCCAACCGAGACCCGTGGAGTCCAGCTTCGCCCGAAGGCGCTTGATATGGGTGTCCACCGTCCGTGTCTCCCCTGCGAAATCATATCCCCAGACCTTGGAGAGGAGCGTATCCCGGGTGAATACGTGGCCGGGATTGGAGGCCAGCAGGAACAGGATCTCGATCTCCTTGGGCGTGCAGATGACCGGCTCGCCCCTAAGGAGTACCGTATAGCTGTTGAGGTCGATCATAAGGCCGTTGTGCTGGATCACGTTTTTGCTGGAATCCTCGCCCGCAGCATGATTCTCCGTCCGCCGCAGGATGGCCTTGATGCGGGCCACCACCTCCCGGGGACTGAAGGGCTTGACGATATAATCGTCCGCGCCTAATTCGAGGCCCACGATCTTGTCCACTTCCTCGCCCTTGGCGGTGAGCATGACGATGGGGACCTGACTGGTCTTGCGGATCTCCCGGCACACGTCGATGCCGGATTTGCCGGGCATCATGATGTCCAGCACACAGAGAGAAACGGTGCTGTCCGCCGCAGCTACGGCAGAGATGCCGTCATAACAGTCAACGGTCTTGAATCCTTCCGCTTCCAAGTATATCTTTAACGACTCGTGTACGATGGGATCGTCGTCTGCGATCAGAATCTTCGTATCCATATGAAGCCTCCTTGCGCTTTTTCAGCATACAGTATACCATATTTGTAAAAAATGGGAAGAAGCAACCGCGTTTTTACGCAAACCGTTTGCATCCTCGACACATTTAGGCCTGTCAGTTGTTGCGCAGGCGGTCATACGCCTGCTGCAGCAAGGTCATGGCTTCCACGATCTCGGACGTAGAGCTGGCGGCAGAGGCTTTGGCGGCCAGCTCGGAAAGCTCCACCCAGTCGTCGTCAGAAAGCCATTCGGCGTTAGCCAGGAAGTAGGTCACTTCGTTGACCAGCGCGTCCCGATTGCTCCTGGCCGCAGACAGATTCTCCGACAGATTGCATACCGGCAGACTGTTGATAAAGGCATCGGTGGTCTTGTCCGTCCGCACATAGGTATCCCCGAAGATCTTCTGCAGGACCTCGTCCGAAAGATCGAAAAACATGGAATCGGGCCGGATCAGCACATAGGTCACGTCCTCCACCGTCCTGGGATCGCAGGTGGCGCTGGCCCGGCAGTTGCTGTCCCGGCAGATGCTGACGGTCACGTGCATGTCGCAATAGTCCGTGGGCACGGAATCGTAGTCGAACCAGTCGCTGACCAGATTGAATTTCTTTCCGTTCCCCTGATACTGGATGCAGCCGGGAGAAGCCAGCTTCCCCGACACGGGGCAAACGGTCCGCTCCACCATGCCCAGCATGGTGGTGTTTTCGTTGATGATGGGCTGGTTCCCACGCCCCTCCATCAGCTTTTCCATAAAGGCCTTCCACAGAGCCGCCGCATAGTCGCCGCCGGTGGAGCCGGTCTTCAGCTTGTTGCTGGGCATGTCGTGGCCGATCCAGACCACGGCAGTATAGTCGCAGGTCATGCCCGCAAAATACACGCTGGAGTACTTGGAGTTGGTGCCCGTCTTCCCCGCCACCGTGTAGCCGTCCATGAGGGCCTGTTTGCCGGTGCCGCTCTTCACGGCGTCCGTCAGGATATCCACAAGCTGGTAGGCGGTGCTTGTCTGCTGGAAGACCCGGGTGGCTCCGCTGCGGATCACGTCCGCGTCCAGGATCACCCGGCCGTTCTCGTCCTCCACACGGGTGAAGGATATGGGGCTCCAATAATAGCCGTTGTTGGCGATAGCTGCGTAGGCGGCGCACATCTGGATGGGCGTGATGCCGGAGGTGCCCAGGGCAAGCCCGGGGCCGTCCAGGTTGATCTGGGAGGCGGGGATACCGAGCCGCTCCATATACTCCGCCGCCGTGGCGATGCCCACGTGTTCCATGAGCACACGGGCGGCCACCACGTTCAGGGATTGGGCAAGGCCCGTGCGCAGGGTGACGAAGCCGTAGTATCGGCTGGAGGAAAGACCGCCGCCGGGATATCCCTTCTCCGTGCCCCAGCCGGCGATGGTGCCCTCAGCGTTGATGATCACGGACGCGGGCGACAAGCCCTTGTCAAGGGCCGGCCCGTACACCGCCAGGGGTTTGATGCAGGAGCCGACCTCCGTATAGCTTTGAGAGGCCCGGTTCAATCCCTTGCGGATCAGAGGCTCGTCCCGCCCGCCGATGATAGCACGCAAATACCCTGTGGACTGATCGATGACCACAGCGGCGGCCTGGGGCTCCACAGTCTGGATGGTGACTGTCTCGGAGATCTCCTCCGTCAAGGTGGCGGCGTTGGCGTCCGCCAGCTCAGGATATCCGTCCCAGGTGGAAAGGGTCTCCTGGACCGTGTTCTGAACGCTCGGGTCCACGGTGGTGTAGATCTTATAACCGCCGGTCCGCAGCATGTTCTCATAATAGGACCGGTTGGCAGAGGTGTCCGCCGCCCCGTCCTGAGCCATCCAATGTGTGATCACGTCGGAGATGGCATACTCCACGAAATACGCCATATCGTACATTTTGGAGTTTTTGCTGACGGGCAGGATGGTATCCTGCTCCTCCAGAGCCGCCTGATACTGGTCCTTGGTGATATATCCGTTCTGATACATCCGTTCCAGGACCGTGTTGGTCCGGCTGATGGTCCGATAATAGGCGTTTCCGTCTCGATAGTACATGTTCTGACGGGGGTTATAGTAATAGGGACTCTGGGTGAGACCGGCCAGCAGCGCGCATTCCCGAATGGTCAGTTCGGAAAGCTCCTTGCCGAAGTAATCCTTGGCCGCCGCCTTCACGCCGTAGTTGGAGCCACCCAGATAGATATCGTTGAGATACGCCTCCAGGATCTGGTCCTTCTCCACCACCTTCTCGAGCTGTATCGCCAAGTACGCTTCCTGGGCTTTCCGCTTATAGGCTCGCTGGGAACCCAGGATCTTGTTTTTGATCAGCTGCTGAGTGATGGTGCTGCCGCCGGAGGAATTGCTGTTGCCCAGGATCTCCAGCACGGCGGAAAAGACGCGCTTGAAGTCCACGCCCTGATGCTTGTAGAAGCGAACGTCCTCGATGGAAACGAAGGCGTTCTTCAGAATGTCCGGGATCTCGTTGAAATCCGCCCAGTCCCGATATTCCATGGACGTGAGATTGGTGATCTCGTTCCCGTACATGTCGTAGAGGTAGCTGGTCCGATCGCTTCGTGTCAGCTGGGACACCTCCAGCATGGGCGTGGAATCCACATAGGCCTTCCCTACCCCGTATATGAGGCCCAGGCCGCCGAAGCCCATGACGATCAAAGCGAACAGCAGGAGCTTCAAGGCGGTAAAGAGTACCTCTAACAGGAAGGGCCGTTTGCGTTCATCCCGCGTCAAGGGACCGCCGGAAGCGTTCCTGCGGGTACCGGAAAGGGATCGCTGTGTGGAAGGGGTTCCCTTCTGACGATTCAGATTCTTTCTTTTCATACATTTCTCCAAATAAAGTATAGCACAAAGGACAGCTTCTGCAAAGGTCCATAGGGATTGTTCAAAAATCCATAACAATGAATTCCTCAAAAATATTAAAAATACCCCTTTACAAATCGGGGTACACCGGTTATAATATCCCACGTTGCGAGGGGCATTAGCGCAGTTGGTAGCGCGCCACAATGGCATTGTGGAGGCCAGGAGTTCGACTCTCCTATGCTCCACCACGAACAAAGCACCGCCATTCGGCGGTGTTTTTGTTTGTATAGGTGGGCGGAGAGTCGAACTGGTCACAGTAGTGAATAGGGCTCCGGTGGAGCCCCAGAGCTGTGACCTGAGCGAGCCCACAGGCGAGTGTTCGACTCTCCTATGCTCCACTCCTTGCATCACATTACGCTTTATGGTATCATCAACGTAAATCTATATACGGAGAGCCTAAAATGAAATGTCCGGCAACACAAAGCTCGTGGCCGAACAAATGGCCGCGGAATTAAACGCCGATCTCATCCCCCTCATTCCTAAAAAAGCCTACCCTGATTCCGGCTTCAAAAAGTTCTTCTGGGGCGGCAAAAGCGCCGTCATGGGCGATAAACCAAAGCTGGAACCCTACGCCTTCGATGTTTATTCTTACGATCTCGTGATCCTGGGCTCCCCCGTGTGGGCGGGCACATTTGCCCCGCCGCTGCGCACCTTCCTCCATCAGCATCGGGACGATCTGCGTGGCAAACGCGTGGCCACCTTCTTCTGCTGCAGCGGCGGTCCCGGAAAAGTCTTGGAGAAACTCAGGTCCTATTTGAACGGTGTTCAACTTGAAGAAGAGATCATTTTGATCGACCCAAAGGATAAACCATCTCAGGAGAACGAGGAGAAGATCAAAGGCTTTATCGACGCATTGAAGTAATACTGGCATATAAAAGCAGCAGGAGAAGCAAATTCTTCTCCTGCTGTTTTTTATGACAGTCAAGAGTTTTCAAGGAATTTAAGAAGCATGGAAGCGGAGAGCTGTGCGGCGTGCTTCTCAAATGCGGCGTAGGATTCGGGAGCGGAGCCGTCCGCCAGGTCTGAAATGGCACGCACCACCAGGAAGGGCACGTTGGCCGCCTGGGCCACCTGGGCGATGGCTGCTCCTTCCATCTCACAGGCCAGGGCGTCGAAGGTCTCATAGATCCGCTTTTGAGCGTCTCGATCCGCTACGAAGGTGTCGCCGCTGGCGATGCGGCCACGATGGATGGCGCTCTCCCCCGCCATCTCCTGCGCGACCCGCTCAAACCTGGTCAACAGCCCTTCGTCCGCGTGGAACCAGGTGGGCTGGTCTTTGGGCCCTTCCAGCGTCTGGCAGCCGTCCACACAGCCCAGGGCTTTCATACAAAAGTCGTGCTGCACCAGGTCTGTGCTGAGCACCATGTCCCCCACCTTGAGCCCGGGGCCTACGCCTCCGGCCACGCCCGTGTTGATGAGGTAATCCGGGTTAGAGCGATCGATGAGGATCTGGGCGCAGCGGGCAGCGTTTACCTTGCCGATGCCGCACTTGGCCACGACCACGTCCATGCCGCCGATCCTGCCCTGATAGAATTTGAGCCCGTAGAGCGAATTGGTCCGGCAGTAGTCCATCTTCTCCCGGATCATCTGGATCTCTGTATCCATGGCACCGATGATGCCGTAGCATGAAAGGATCCTGTTCATAAAGTCTTCCCCCTGATACCTTTGATAATATTAGTATACAACAAATTGATTTCGATGAAAAGACGG
>CADCNE010000070.1:4640-11569 GCA_902802805.1 uncultured Eubacteriales bacterium | reverse complement strand
TTCGTCTCGCCTTCGGGCTCGATCAGGGTTCGGCTCTGGACGTCCACTGAATGTCCATTCACTACCGAACCCTTCGAATTCGCTCCGCAGCCAAAAAACAAGGGCATGCAATTGCATGCCCTTGTTTTGGCTGCGGAACTAGGATTCGAACCTAGACAATACGAGTCAGAGTCGTAGGTGCTGCCATTACACAATTCCGCAACAGCTTTTCTGAGAAATCCCGAGATGCCGTCCGTCTGAGTGATAACACCCGCCTCTCGGCAGGTGGTCGAGCTGTGATGAGCCTCAATCTTCCCGTCGGTGCGGGCCTGACATCCTCTCGATCAACACGCCTTTCCGTATTCACTCTGTGGGTTTATCACTAAAAACGTAACGCACACCGCAGGATTTTTCAAATGGTGGGATTAATTGGAATCGAACCAATGACCTCCACGATGTCAACGTGGCGCTCTAACCAGCTGAGCTATAACCCCTTGACAGGATTTAATTATACACATCGGAGCGAAAAAAGCAAGCACTTTTTTTCGATTCATTCAATTTCCAATGGGAATCGTGTGTTTTCTGCAGGCATGAACGGCGCCAAAGAGTTCTTCCAATACGGTGTACAGGCAGATGGATGATGCGCTCAAGCTTAGCGCCTCCCTGGAGCCGAGCCGCACCACGCAGAAGGAGAAGAGCATATACTCACGCAGGCAAAAAAACAGTTCAAAGAGAAGACTGCCTATGGCGCAGGCAAGGAATCGGTCCTCCCGATCACTGCAGAAAAAGGCAGCCAGGATCAGCAACGATGCTGAACACAGCGGGTACGTTCCCCAGAACAGGGGCCACCTGTCCCCTATCTTCCAGCAGATCAGCCCACCGATGAAGGACGACGTCAGAACTTCTGCCCGCGAAACGGATCGGACCCTCCCAAGGCAGTACGCAAACGGCAGCAGCAGGGCCGCCGGATACACCTCCAATCGCGTGAAAGAGAGCTCCCATCCCGAAACGGCCAGCAGCAATAGGGGGAACGCCATATGCAGATATCGACTGCGCCTGCCGAAAGTCTCGAAGCCCCAGGCGTACAGGGTCATGGTCAACAAACACGGTTGATAGAGATACAAAAAAGCGTCACATCCTTTTCTCATAGGATGGACGCTTTGAAGGCCAGTCATGCGCCTATTTGCGGCGAACACCCTCGCTGTAGACCGCCCGGATGTGCCGGTCGTCCAGCCGATACACAGCCCGGAGCAGCCGCTCCCGAAGGGTGATGTTGGGGAGCTTTGGCAGCTTCGTATCGTCTAAAACTATGGCGTGGAGCTTCTCTCCCACCGTAAACCCGGCCCCGTGTCCGAAGAAGGTCTGCCCGGCGCTGGTGGTCATATAGTAGGCATGCTCGATGGAGATGGCTTGGCTGAAATCCTGCTGCAGAGCGCCGCGGTCCTTGGAGGCGGAGATGGAGTTCGCCATAGTCCGCAGCATGGACAGCGTGGTGCCGCCGGATACGTCGGAGCCAAGGCACACCTTTTGCCCCTCCCGCAGCAGGTCCGCCACGGGGCTGATGCCGCTCATAAGGGAGTTGTTGGAGCTGGCGCAGTGGACGGGATGAACGCCCCTTAGCCGCATGGCCGCCCGTTCCCGCCGATCGCTGTGGACACAGTGGGCCATAAGGGTCTTCGAATCGAAGAGACCGTATTTATCGTAGACCTCCCAATACTGAGGACAGTCGGGGAACAGCTGCCCCACCAGGGCGATCTCCCCAAGGTTCTCCGACAGATGGGATTGAACGGGCAGGTCCCGCTCCGCCTTCAGCTTGCCCAGAAAAGCCAACAGCTCCGAAGAGCAGGAAGGCGCGAACCGCGGCGTCAGGATGGGCTTCACCAGGGTGAAGCGCTTGCTTTCTTCCAGCCAGCGAAGGGTCTCCTTTTCGCTCTCCTCCGTGGTCTCACAGAGGTAAGGCGGCGCGTTCCGATCCATGTTCACCTTGCCCACGTAGCCGGTGACCCCCGCCTTCTCCAGCTCCGCCATGAGGATCAGCGTGCTGTCCGTATGCAGGGAGGAGAACATGGCCACCCGGGTGGTGCCGTTTTGGATGAGATCATGGGCCAGCGTCCGATACATTTCCCGGGCGTAGGATGTATCGGAATACTTCGCCTCTGTGGGGAAGGCGTAGGTTTCCAGCCATTCCAGCAACGGCCGATCCATGCCCGTGCCCATATATTCGTATTGGGGCCCGTGCAGATGCATGTCCGAAAAGCTTTGAAGGATAAGAGCGTCCCCGAAGTCCTCTACCGCCGTCTCCGCCATATTTTCGGTCAAAGTAGGATAGATGCCTTCCACCCGACCGTCCTCCAGCACCAGATAGCTGCTCGGATGGATTCCCAGGATGTCCGGCGACAGGGCTTCGATGATGTTGCCCTTCAATGCGGTCAGCATGTGCGCAAGTCCTCCTTCGTGTCGATGTCCTTCAGTTCCTCCGGGTCCGCGGCGACGGTCCGCAGGAGTTCCGTATGGGCGGCGATCACCTGTCGTCCTCCCCTGTCCCCCGTCACCGCCAACAGCTCAGCAAAGAGTGAGGCGGGAAAAATTACCGGATTCCCCCGCTTTCCGTCGGCCTCCGGGGCCCAGATGCAGTCGGGAGCATTCTTGAAGGCTTTCGTCAGCCTCTCTACAGTGGTCGAAGAAAGACAGGGTTGATCGGCCACTGCGTACAGTATGCCATCGTATGCGCCGGATCGAACGATATGCTCCGTACCAAGACGAACGCTGGAACTCATGCCTCGGGCCGGGTCGGGATTGATGACAACGGCATATCCCCGTTGCCTTGCCGCATCGATCAGATATCCCTTATCCTCGCTGGTGACCAGCACCCGAAGAGCAAAGGACGCCTCGCTGAGCACTTCCAGGGCATGGACGCCCATGGGCTGTCCGGCTATAGGCAGCAACAGTTTGTCCTCTCCGAAGCGGCTTCCGGAGCCGGCCGCCGTCACCAGGCAGGCGAGCTTCATTTCCGATACCGCCCGCAGCGATCCCGGTGAACGTACTCGCCTTTGCCCGACGCCACCAGATGACCGTTCTCCACCACCAACTCGCCGTTCAGGATCACGTCTCGGGTCCTGCCCGCGGCCTCATATCCCTCATAGGGAGAGTTATCACAGTTGTGGAGGTTGGTGGCGGCATGGATGACGTGAGGGGCATTGGGGTCGAAGATCACGATATCCGCGTCGCTGCCTGGCTGCAAGGCACCCTTGCGGGGATACATGCCGAAGAGTTTGGCTGCTCGCGTAGACAGCAGTTGCCCCATCTTCACCGCGTCGATATACCCGCCCTGCACGGCCCGAGTATAGACGATCTCGGCCCGGTTCTGGACCCCCGCGCCGCCGTTGGGGGTCTTGGAGAAGTCGTTCTTCCCCGCCGCTTTTTGCGCCATGGTGAAGGAACAGTGATCCGTGCCGATCCAGTCGATCTCTCCGGTGCCCATGGCCTCGAGCAGAGCCTCTTGGTCCGCTTTCGAACGCAGGGGCGGCGACATGACGAACTTGGCCCCGTCGGGAGCGTCGTACATGCTCTCCTCCAAAACCATATACTGGGGACAGCTCTCGAGATACACCTCCTGCCCCCGCTCCCTGGCCTGGCGAGCGATGGCCAATCCTTCCTTTGTGGAAAGATGCACCACCCAGGCGGGACTGCCGCCGAGATACGCCGCGTCCATGAGTCTGGCAACGCCGTCCGCCTCCACCACGTTGGGCCGGGACACGGCGTGATACCGGGGGGCGGTCTTCCCCGCCGCCTTCAGCTCCCGGACTCGGGCTTTGATGATGTCGTCGTTCTCACAGTGGATGCCGATGATGCAATCCTCTTTGGCGAGATATTTCATGGCCTCGTACATGATCCCGTCGCTGAGCCGCATGTTGTCGTAGACCATGTACATCTTGAAGGAGGTGACGCCGTTTTCGATCATGAGAGGAAGCTCGGCGATCCGTGCCTCGTTCCACTCGGACATGGCCATGTGGAAGCCGTAGTTGCAGCTGCTGTTCTTCGCCTTGTTTTCCCACTTATAAAACGCTTCCATAAGGGTCATGCCCCGTTCCTGGGTGGCAAAGTCCAGCACGGTGGTGGTGCCGCCCACCACGGCGGCCCTGGTGCCGGTGGTGAAGTCGTCCGCTGTGACGGTGGTGCCCACCTCAAGATCGAAGTGGGTGTGGGTGTCGATAAAGCCGGGGAACACATAGCAGCCCGCGGCGTCGATCACCCTGTCCGCCGGGGCGTCGATAGTCCCACCTACCTGGGCGATATGCCGTCCGTCGGTGATGAGGTCGCCCAGTTCCACCCGGTCTTCCAAAACGAGAGAAGCGTTTTTGATCAGTATGCGCATATTCGGCCCTCCTCTTATGGCCTGATTATACCATAGGTCGGATGAAAAGCGTACATCTTTCAAAAAAATAATTGGACCATCTTCCAACCACTTGGCCTTTGTGGTATACTTCGAAATGGGAGGTTATAAAGATGGACAAGAACAGATTACGCAACGCGATACTGAACGCCACCTCACGCAATGCCGCCCTGGTCATCAAAAACGCCAACATCGTCAACGTGTTCACCGGCACCATAGAAAAGGGCGATGTGGCCGTCCGTGACGGCATCATTTTGGGCATAGGCGCCTATTCCGGTCGGGAGGAGATCGACGCTGAGGGAGCCTACCTTTGCCCCGGTCTGATCGACGGACATGTGCATATCGAATCCTCCATGGCCCATCCCCTCCGTTTTGCAGAATGTATTTTAAAGCAGGGTACAACCGCCACCATCGCCGATCCCCATGAGATCGCCAACGTCTGCGGCACCGACGGCATCCAATACATGTTGGACCAGACGGAATGGATGCCCCTTTCCGTATTCCTCATGATCCCCTCCTGCGTCCCCTGCACTAGCTTCGAGACCAGCGGCGCCAAGCTGGTGGCCAGCGATATGGAACCCTTCATGAACCAGAAGCGGGTCATCGGTCTCGGCGAGGTCATGGACTACGTGGCCGTGGTCACAGGTGACGGGGAGATGCTGGACAAGCTGAAGCTGTTCGAGCGTCGTCCCATCGACGGTCATGCCCCCCTCCTCTCCGGCGACGCCCTGAACGCCTACTGTATCGCCGGGCCCCGCACCGATCATGAATGCTCCGAATACGACGAGTTTTTGGAAAAGCTCAGCAAGGGTATGCGGCTCCATCTCCGGCTGGGTTCCGCCTGCCGGGGCGTGGAGGAGCTCATGCGCAAGATCGCCGAAAACAAACTCCCCACCCGCCGGATGCTGTTCTGCACCGACGACAAGCATTTAGGCGACATCGAACGGGAAGGCCATATCAACTATATCCTGCGCCGGGCGGTGGCCAACGGCATTCCGCCCATCGAGGCCATCCAGATGGCCACCATCAACGCCGCCGAGACCTACGGGCTCCAGCGCTACGGCGCCATCGCTCCCGGCTATCGGGCGGACATGGTGCTCTTTGACAATCTGCAAGATTTCAACGCCCTCATGGTGTTCTCCAACGGTATCAAGTTCGAACCCCATCCCGATACGCTTCTTAAGCGGGATCCCCGCATCTATAACAGCGTGCATCTGGCTCCCCGCAAACCGGGCGTGCTGGATCTTTTCGTCCATAAGGACATGCCTGTCATCAACCTGGTCCCGGGTGAGCTGCTCACCAATCTTACCTATGAGACGGTGCCGGAAAAAGACGGCAAGTTCATGGCTACGCCGGAGCTTTTGAAGGCCGCCGTCTTCGAGCGGCATATGTCCTCCGGACGAGTGGGCGTAGGCATTCTCAAGGGGATGAAGCTCACCGACGGCGCCATCGCCTCCACCGTGGGCCACGATTCCCACAACCTGATCGTGGTGGGTGACAACGACAGCGATATGCTGACGGCTGTGGACGCCCTGGAGGCCTCCTCCGGCGGCTTCGTGGTGGTGAGCGAAGGGAAGATCCTGGCCCAGCTCCCCATGCCCATCGCGGGCCTTATGAGCGATCTGCCGCTGCAGGAGATCATCGCCCGGCAGGAGTCGCTGCTCACGGCCTTCCGTTCCATCGGTGAGTACGCCGACGGGGACCCCTTTGTGACCCTTTCCTTCATCGCTCTGCCGGTGATCCCACATGTGCGGATCACGGACATGGGCGTATTCGATGTGACCAAGATGCAATTCATTCAGTAAGGAGGACATCCATGATCGTAGGAAAAAGTGTGCCCCGTGTGGATGCGTTCGACAAGGTGACCGGACGCGCCAAGTACACGGACGATCTGTGTGACAAGAGCGCCCTGCTCATCCGGGTGGTGCGCTCCACCGTCGCCCATGGCTTTGTGAAGTCCGTGGACATCTCCGAGGCCATGAAGGTGCCCGGGGTGGTCCGCATCTTCACCTGCTTCGACGTGCCCGACATCCCCTTCCCCACGGCCGGCCACCCCTGGTCTGTGGAGGAAGCCCATCAGGATGTGGCGGACCGGCTCCTGCTCAACCGGCACGTGCGCTACTATGGCGACGACGTGGCCGCGGTGGTGGCGGAGAACGAGGTGGCCTGCGCCCAGGCGGCCAGGCTCGTCAAGGTGGAATACGAGGAGCTGCCCTTCGTCCTCGATCCCATCGAGGCCATGGAGGAGGGTCGCGCCCAGATCCACGACGAGTTCCCCCGGAACATCCTTAAGCATACCTCCATCCGCAACGGCAACTATGAGGAAGCCCGGAAGGAGCCCGGCCTCGTCTGCATCGACAAGTGGTACACCACCCCTACGGTGCAGCATTGCCACATCGAGAACTTCATCTGCTACGCTTACGAGGAGGCCGGGAAGACCGTCATCGTTTCCTCCACCCAGATCCCCCACATCGTGCGCCGCGTGGTGAGCCAGGCGTTGGGCATGGAAACGGGCAAAATACGGGTGGTGAAGCCCTACATCGGCGGCGGCTTCGGC
>CADCNE010000070.1:0-4581 GCA_902802805.1 uncultured Eubacteriales bacterium | reverse complement strand
CGGAACCCACCGGCTCCGTAACCGGCGAATCGCAGATTGGGGAGGACACTTTCATCAGCAACCGGGTGCGTCACGCCATCAAGTTCCACATCATTTCCTACGTGCGGCCCGACGGCACCTATGTGGCCCGGAAGCTTGAAATGTTCTCCGACCAGGGCGCCTACGCCTCCCACGGCCATTCCATAGCGGCCAAGGGCATGGGCTGCTTCGCCCAAATGTATCCCTGCCCCAACGTGGAGTGCGACGCCTATACGGTCTACACCAACAAGTCTGTTTCCGGCGCCATGCGCGGGTACGGTATCCCCCAGGCCATGTTCGCCTATGAGAGCCACACGGACGACGTGTGCAAGACCCTGGGCCTCGATCCGGTGGCATTCCGCCGCAAGAACATCATGCCCGTGGGGTTCAGGGACGGCTTCTCCAAGAACGAAAACTATTATGACACCTTCAACCAGTGCATGGACAAGGCCATCGCTTACATGGATTACTGGAAGAAGCGGGAGGAGTTCAAGGATCAGACCGGCCCCATCCGCAGGGGCATCGGCCTCTCCTGCTTCTGGTACAACACCGGTGTGTGGCCCATCTCCCTCGAGCATTCCTCCTGCCGCATGGTCCTCAACCAGGACGGCACCATCCAGCTGCAGGTGGGTGAGACGGAGATCGGCCAGGGCGCGGACACGGCCTACGCCCAGATGGCGGCTGAGGTCATCGGCCTCAAGGACTATACGGACGTGCACGTTGTCTCCAACCAGGACACGGACGTGACCCCCTTCGGCTTGGGCGCCTACGCCTCCCGGCAGACCTACATGTGCGGTTTCTCCATCACTCAGACGGGCCAAATACTCAAACAGAAGATCCTGGAGTACGCCCATGAGCTGACCCGGATGCCGGTAGCTGATCTCGATATCGTGGACAGCGAGATCGTCCGCACCACGGACGGGCGGGTGCTGAAATCCCTCAGCGACCTCGCCACGGAGGCCTTCTACAGCCTGACCCACAGCGTCCACATCACGGCGGAGTCCACCTACCAGATCAAGACCAACGCCTATTCCTTCGGCGCCTGCATCGCTGAGGTGGTGGTAGACGTGCCCCTGTGCCGCTGTCAGGTGAAGAAGATCATCAACGTCCACGACTGCGGCAAGCTCATCAACCCGGCCCTTGCGGAAGCCCAGGTAGAGGGCGGTATGAGCATGGGCATCGGCTACGCCCTCAGTGAGCAGCTTCTCTACGACGGCAAGACCGGACGGGGCCTAAACAACAACCTGCTGGACTACAAGCTTTCCACCACGTTGGATCACCCCCACCTGGAGGCTCAGTTCGTGGAGAATCCCGAGCCCACCAACCCCTTCGGCACCAAGGCATTGGGTGAGCCTCCGGCCACGCCCGTGGCCCCCGCCATCCGCAACGCCATTTTGAACGCCACCGGCGTCGAAGTGGACGACCTGCCCATGAACCCCAAGGTGCTCTTCAAGCGCTTCAGCGAGGAAGGCCTCATTCACGATCCCTGGAGAGAGGAGAAATAAGCCATGTACGATATGAAAGAACTGTATGAAGCCTTCTCCGTCGAGGAGGCTATCGAGCTCAGGCTGGCTCACCCAGAGGCCCAGATCATCGCCGGTGGGTCCGACGTGCTGGTCCAGATGCGGGAGGGCAAGCGGGCCGGGAAGGAGCTCATCTCCATCTACCTCATCGACGAGCTGCGGGGCGTATCCCTGGACGAGAACGAAGCCATCCGCATCGGCTCCCTGACCAGCTTCTCCCACATCACCAGGGACCCCATCATCCAGAAGTACATCAACGTGCTGGGCGAGGCCGTGGACCTGGTGGGCGGGCCTCAGATCCGCAACATCGGCACCATCGGCGGCAATACCTGCAACGGCGTCACCAGCGCCGACTCCGCCTCCACCCTCCACGCCTGGGAGGCCATCATCGAGCTCACGGGGCCGAACGGCAAGCGGCTGGTGTCTATAAAGGACTTCTATATCAAGGCCAGCACGGTGGATATCCGGGAGGGCGAGATCCAGACCGCCATCCTGATCCCCAAAGAAAGCTATGAGAACACCTGGGGCAGCTACTATAAGTACGCCATGCGCAACGCCATGGATATCGCCACCACGGGCTGCTCCGTGAACGTGCGCCTGTCCCCCGACAAAAAGACCTTTGACCGGGTCCGCATCGCCTACGGCGTGGCAGGGCCCGTGCCCATGCGGGCGCCGTCGGCGGAAGCCCTGATCGAGGGCAAGGCTCTGACCATGGAGAACGCGGAGGCTTTTTCGCTGGAAGTGCTCAAGGATATCAATCCCCGGGATTCCTGGCGCGCGCCCAAGGCCTTCCGACAGCATATCGCCGTGGAAATGGCCAAACGGTGCCTTATCGAAGCCACCAAGCGCTGTGGAGGTGAAATCAAATGAAGGATCAATATCGGCTCATCGAGTTCAATCTGAACGGCAAGGACGTGGCCTGCATGGTGGATTGTCGGGCCTCCCTCACCGACATGCTCCGCAACGACTTTCGCATGACCTCCGTGAAAAAGGGCTGCGAGGTGGGCGAGTGCGGCGCCTGCAACGTGATCATCGACGGGGAGTGTTACAACTCCTGTATCTACCTGGCCGTATGGGCCCGGGGCAAGCATGTCCGGACTCTGGAGGGGCTCATGGGCCCCAACGGGGAGCTATCTGACATCCAGCAGGCCTTCATCGACGAGACCGCCGTCCAGTGCGGCTTCTGCACGCCTGGCTTCATCATGTCCGCTGTGGAGATATTGGAGAGCGGCAAACTCTACACCCGGGACGAGCTTCGCAAGCTCCTTTCCGGCCACCTCTGCCGATGCACCGGCTATGAGAACATCCTCAACGCCGTGGAAAAGACCATGAAGAAGCGTCTGGGGATCACGGAATAAGGTCAACAAAACAATAGCCTCCGGGGAAACGATCCTCGGAGGCTGTTTTATTATGGAAATACTTACGGTTCCTGAGGGATGGTGGACAGCCGTACGGCATAGGCTCGGATCACATTGCACAGCTCCACCCCGTCCCGCCACTCCACGGGGATGGCGCCGGCGCCCAGGAGCATGCCCATGATGTTGCCGCAAATGGAGCCGGTGGAGTCGGAATCCCCGTCGTGGTTCACCGCGAGCCGCAGCGACTGGGCAAAGTCCGTGGGGAAGCTCAGCGCGCAGTATACGCCGATGGCCAGGGCTTCCTCCCCCACCCAGCCTTCACCCAGCTCCCGGACAGAGGGGGCGCAGGGACGACCTTCCGCCGCCAGATCCACCGCGTGCTGCAAAGCGTCCCGGGTGCTGTCAGCGTCCTCTATCTCATCGAGCTCAATGATGAGATCGTTCACCGCGTCGGGCAGGGACTGGCCGTAATACAGCTTCTGCAATAATTCAGCAANNNNCAGGAGCTCTGCCAAAGCGCCTGCCGAGATGTATCCGCCGGGATGGCCGTGGGTAATCGCCGCGATGCGGCATCCAAGGTCGAATGCCTGCGGAAACACGGCGCAGGGAGCCACCCGCATGACGCCGCCGCAGCCCCGGCTGTGGTTGATGGGGTTAGCCAGGGTGCCCATTTTCCCGGAGCTCAGGCTGGAAAGACAGGTGGTGCCGGGGGCACGGGAGGCGAATATCGCAGCTTCACGCAGCAGGCCGCCCTCATACTTTGCACCGGGCATCCTGACGCCGCATTGGGTGTAGTACCATCGAAGATAGGATCTGTATACGCTCTTGACCGCCGATCTTCCCGATCGATGTGCGTTCAACAGGCCTTCGGCTGTGAACAGGCTCATCTGCGTATCGTCGGAGATCTGATCGCCGTTGGAAAGGTCCCGAACGCCGGCACCGCCAAAGTGTCGGGCGATATCGCTGTAGCGCATGAATTCCACAGGGTAACCCATGGCGTCCCCGATGGCGCCGCCCAGCAGGCAGCCGATCATGCGGCTCTTATGGCTTGGCATCGACGTTCTCCTTTCCCATCTGGTGCTTTATACCATATCACATGTTCATACTTTATTCAATATTTTTCTGAGAAAAATCAGAAGATATGGTGATCAAAAATCGATAAAACCACCATATGTGGTAAGGGGCGTTCTGTGAAAGGGTCACATGTTTGTGAGGATGTGCCAGATCGTTCCCGCGCCAAAGCCGCAGCGCTCATACAGCGCACGAGGGTTCAAGAGATCGTTTTGCTTTCCGGAAACGGTCACGAAATCGGCCCTGCCCTGAAGGCGCGACAGGAGTTCGTTGACGATGAGCTGTCCGAATCCCTGACGGCGGTATGCCGGAGATACCTGGATCCATTCTAGTATGCCTTCTCGGATATCTGTATCCAGTTCAGCGATGCCGGAGGCGATGATCTCGTTTGTTTTTTTATCTTGGATGACAAGCCAGACGTCCGGCGCGTACGTTGGATGAAACTGGTAAGACGCCAACTCCGATGCGGACACCCGCTCAGAAGCGTAGCAGGATGAAATGTGATCGGAAAGAGCAGTTTCATTGGGTGTTATGAAGCAATAGCCCATGGGCAATGCGGTGCGGTCTATACGCTGCATGGGATGGATGAGCTTGAAATAGGGAGTATCGAT
>CADCNE010000069.1 GCA_902802805.1 uncultured Eubacteriales bacterium | reverse complement strand
AGTCCCGCATGGGGTTCTTGCCCACCCGCCATCCGTTGGACTGATAGTAGTGATAGAAATACTCAGGGTCCACCTGGTTCCCCCGTTCCTGACAATAGGACCTGATCTCCTCTAGAGAGGGGGGCTGTATATATATATGCGCCTTTGGCGCGGGGGCCTCGGGGGGCTTGCCTCCCATATATATATATTTGTCCTTGTCCTTGTCTTTGTCATTGTCTTTTTCTTTGTCTTTGTCTTGCTCCGATACGGAGCCTTTTTTCTCCGTTACAGGGCCGTTTCCCCGCTTGAGATGTTTCACCTTTTTCTCATAGACCTCCGCCTCCCGATCCATGTGCTGGCGGGCCACGGTCCAGGCCACGCCCTCCTTGCCCTTGAGGACGGGCACCGTGCCGTCCATGGCGTAGCGCAGCATGGACTTGAACAGCCGCCCCGCAGCGCTGTCGCCCAGCGGCTCCACCACATCCAGAAAGTCCGTGAATATCTTTAAATACTTCATAAAGGTCTCCTCCTTTCCTGTGATTACAGCATACCGCAGGTTCGGGCATCGTGCGTCCGATAATTCGTTCATAATTCGTATGCGCCCCTCCCCCCTCTTGTCATCCTGACCGAGGGAGCGCAGCGACCGAGCGGAAGGACCTCTGAACGGTGCCGGCCTGCACGAGTGGCTTTCACGCGGTATGCGCTTTTGCGTTCAGAGATCCTTCACTTCGTTCAGGATGACAAGAGGGGACGCAGAACGACAAGTTGCGGTAAAAACGCCGCAAATCATTGACGGTTCATGAAAAACATGATACGGTATGGACAGCGCCCCTGGACCCAAGCGGTCAGGGGATTTTTCAAGAGGTGGCGCATGTCGCAAAAGACCAGGGATCTCACCGAGGGCAGCATCCGGGGGGTGCTGCTGGGCTTTGCCGCACCGCTGTTTTTGAGCCAGCTGTTCCAGCAGCTCTACAACTCCGCCGACGCCCTCATCGTGGGGAACTTTTTGGGCAAGGAGGCGTTGGCCGCCGTCAGCTCCTCCGGCCCTCTCATCCACCTGTTCATCGGCTTTTTCAACGGGGCCGCCACCGGCGCGGGGGTGGTGATCTCCCGCCACTTCGGGGCCCAGGATCGGGCGGGGGTCCGCAAGGCCATCCACACCAACGTGCTCTTCAGCCTCCTCTGCGGCCTGTTTCTCTCCGTGACGGGGGTGCTGCTGACCCCCTACATCCTCCGCTGGATGGGCACGGACCCGGCGGTGCTGCCTCAGTCGGAAGCGTACTTCCGCTGGTACTTCGCCTTCGCGGCGGCCATCGTCATGTACAACGCCCTGAAGGGCATCATGACGGCTCTCGGCGACAGCCGGCGGCCCCTCTACTACCTGATCTTCTCCTCGGTGGTGAACGTCATTTTGGACCTCCTCTTCGTAGGCGTGCTCCACGGGGGCGTGGCGGCGGCGGCCCTGGCCACGGGCCTCTCCCAGGGCATCAGCGCCCTCCTCTGCCTCATCCACCTCCTCGAAAGGGACCAGATCTACACCCTGAAGGCCCGGGAGCTGAGGATCGACGGGCCGCTGCTAAAAGAGATCGTCCGCATCGGCCTGCCCACGGGGGTGCAGATGTCGGTGATCTCCATCGCCAACGTCCTGGTCCAGAAGAACATCAACTCCTTCGGGGCCGACGCCATGGCCGCCTGCGGCTCCTACGCCAAGGTGGAGGGCTTCGTGTTCCTGCCCATCACCTGCTTCTCGCTGGCCCTCACCACCTTCATCAGCCAGAACTTAGGGGCGGGGAAGCTGGACCGGGTCCGCTCCGCCTGCCGGTTCGGGCTCCTCTCGGCGGTGGCGGCGGCGGAGACCATCGGCGTCGTGGTGTTCCTGCTGGGGCCCCAGCTCATTTCGCTTTTCAACAACGACCCGGCGGTGGTGGCCATCGGGATGAAGCAGTGCCGCATCGAAGCCCTCTTCTACTGCATGCTGGCCCTCAGCCACACGGTGGCGGGCATCTGCCGGGGCGGCGGCAAGGCCACGGTGCCCATGCTGGTGATGCTGGGGGTCTGGTGCGTGTTCCGCATCGCCTACATCACCACGGCCATGCACTTTTGCCACGACATCCGGCTCCTCTTCTGGGCCTATCCCATCACCTGGACCATCAGCGGCGCCATCTTCTGGTCCTACTACCGCCGCTCCCACTGGCTGAACGTTCCCAAGGAGGCATAAGGCATGGACGCCAAACAGGACAAGCTCACCCGCATGACCACCCAGCCCGTGAAGAAGCTGATCCTTCGCCTGGCCGGGCCCACCATCGCCTCCATGCTGATCTCGTCCCTCTACAACATGGCGGACACCTTCTTCGTGGGGCGCATCGGCACCTTTGCCACGGCGGGCGTGGGGCTCATCTTCCCCCTGATGACCGTCATGCAGGCCTTCGGCTTCTTCTTCGGCCAGGGGTCCGGGAACTACGTGTCCCGGGCCCTGGGGGCCAACAAGACCGAGGACGCGGAGAAGATGGCCGCCACGGGCTTCTTCTGCGCCCTGATGATGGGCGGGCTCATATTGGGCCTCGGCCAGCTGTTCGCCACGCCCGTCCTCCGTATCCTGGGGGCGGACACGGCCAAGGTGGCGGCCGAGACCGTGGGCCACGCCCGGGCCTACTACACGACGCTCCTCTTCGGGGCCCCCTTCGTCCTGGCCTCCTGCGTATTGAACAACCAGATGCGCTTCCAGGGCAACGCCTTCTTCTCCATGATCGGCCTGGTGTCAGGGGCCATCCTGAACATCGGCCTCGATCCGCTGTTCATCTTCGTGTTCAGGATGGGCGTCATGGGCGCCGCCGCCGCCACCGCCATCAGCCAGGCCTTCAGCTTCTGCGTGCTCTATATCGGCACCCTCCGGAGCGACAGCCTGAAGATACATATACGGAACCTGACCCCCAACGGCCATTATCTCAAGAACATCGTGGCGGGGGGCCTGCCCTCCCTCCTTCGCCAGGGTCTCGGGAGCGTGGCCACCCTGTGCCTCAACGCCGCCGCGGCCGCCGCCGTGCCCCTTAACGAGGCCGACGCCGCCATCGCCGCCTTCTCCGTGGTGAGCCGGGTCATGTTCTTCACCTTCTCCGCCCTCTTAGGCTTCGGCCAGGGGTTCCAGCCCGTCTGCGGCTTCAACTGGGGGGCCAGGAAGTTCGACCGGGTCCGGGAGGGGTATCTCTTCTGCATGAAGGTGGGCGTGACGGCCCTGCTTATGATCTCCACCTGCACCTTTATCTTCGCGGAGCCCATCGTGAGCCTCTTTCGGGACGACCCGGACGTAGTACGCATGGGCGCCATCGCCATGCGCTGCCAGAGCTGCTCCCTGCCCCTGATGGCGGTGGTGGCCTCCTCCAACATGCTCTTTCAGACCACGGGCAAGGCGGTCCGGGCCACCATCCTCGCCATCGCCCGGCAGGGGGTCACCTTCATCCCCTGCGTGCTGCTCCTGCCGAAGCTCATCGACCCGGCCATCTGGGGGGTGTACCTGGCCCAGCCCATCGCGGACCTGATCACCTTCCTCACCGCATTGCCCATGGCGGTGCATATATTGAGGCGGTTCAGGATGGCGGTGGAGGATGAAAGTATTACGCCATAAGGGGGAACGTTCAGAGATCCTTCGCCTGCGGCTCAGGATGACACCGAAAAAACTTGTCATCCTGAGCGGAGCGAAGCGGAGTCGAAGGATCTCTGAACGGCAAAGGCCCATATGTTGCCCCGGCAACATATTAACCATCACAAAGAGGGTATAATAGGCCTGCCTGAGGGAAAAGTCAGGCAGAAAGAAGGAAAAACGCTATGAAGAAATATATGTCCATCCTGCTGGTCCTGCTGATGCTGGTTGCCCTGTTCCCGGGCTGCGCCGCCGCCGAAGAGCCCACCGTCATTCGCATCGGGAGCCTCAAGGGCCCCACCACCATGGGCATGGTGAAGCTCCTCAGCGACAACGAGGCCGGCCTCACCGCCGTCAAGTATGAGAGCACCGTGGTGGCCAACGCCACCGAGCTCATGCCCCTGTTCCTGCGGGGCGAGCTGGACGTGCTGGCCCTGCCCGTGAACGCGGGCGCGGTCCTGTACAACAAGTCCCAGGCCGGGGCCACCCTGCTGGCCGTCAACACCCTGGGCGTGCTGTACATCGTGGAGAAGGGCGGCGAGACTATTACCTCCGTGGCGGACCTGAAGGGCAAGACCATTTACGCCACCGGCAAAAGCACCACGCCGGAGTACGCCCTGTCCTATCTGCTCGCCGAGAACGGCCTCGACATCGCCGCCGACGTCACCATGGAGTGGAAGAGCGAGGCCTCCGAGGTGGTGGCCCAGATGGCTACCCTCGACAGCGCCGTGGCCCTGCTCCCCCAGCCCTTCGTCACCGTGGCCCAGACCAAGGTGGAGGGGCTCCGGGTGGCCCTCGACATGACCGCTGAGTGGGCCAATGTGGGCAGCACCCTCATCACCGGCGGGCTCATCATCCGCACCGCGTTCCTTAACGAGCACCCCGAGGCCGTGAAGACTTTCCTTGAAGAGTACGCCGCCTCCACCCAGTACGTGAACGAGAACGTGGAGGAGGCCGCCGCCCTGGTAGAGCAGTACATCGGCGTGGCCGCGGGCGTGGCGAAGAAAGCCATCCCGGCGTGCAATATCGTGTGCATGACCGGCGAGGAGATGAAGGCCGCCGCCGAGAAGTACCTGACCGTGCTCTTTGAGCTGAATCCCGACGCCGTGGGCGGGGCCATGCCCGAAGAATCCTTCTACTACCTGCCGTGAAGGCCCTGCTGAAGAACAACGCCATACGCAAAGCTGCGGCCGTGGCTCTCGCCCTGCACCTGTGGCAGGCGGGGGCTATGGCCGTGAATTTACCCCTGCTTTTGGTGACGCCGGTGGAGGTGGTGAAGCGGCTCTTCACGCTGGTGCTGGAAGCGAGCTTCTGGCGGACCCTCCTCTTCTCCTTCAGCCGGATCGTGCTGGGGTTCGCCATCGCCTTCGCCGCGGGGTGCCTGCTGGGCGTGCTGTCGGGGAAGTGGCCGCTATTGGAGACCCTGCTCTGGCCCTACGTGATCACCATCAAGACGGTGCCCGTGGCCTCCTTCATCATCATCAGCCTCATCTTTTTTTCGGCGAAGCAGCTGCCCACCTTCATCTCCTTCCTCATGGTGTTCCCCGTGATCTACTCGAACGTGCTGGAGGGCATCCGCAGCACGGACCGGGAGCTCCTCGAGATGGCCCAGGTGTTCCGCGTGCCCTGGATACGCAGGCTCGGCTACATCTACCTCCCCCACCTTCGCCCGTTCCTCTTCTCCGCCTGCTCGGTGGCTCTCGGCATGAGCTGGAAGTCCGGCGTGGCGGCGGAGGTCATCGGCGTGGCCGCCGGGTCCATCGGGGAGAAGCTGTACGAGTCGAAGGTGTACTTCCTCACGTCGGACCTCCTGGCCTGGACGGTGGTCATCGTCCTCGTCAGCGTCCTCTTTGAGAAGGCCTTTCTGCGGCTCATGAAAGCGGCGTTCGACCGCTGGGAGGCGCGGTAATGGCTATCGTGATCGAAAATTTGACCAAGTCCTACGGAGAGAAGCTGGCCCTGCCCCCCTTCTCCTGTACCCTGGAAGAAGGCGAGATCGTGTGCCTGCTGGGCCAGTCCGGCTGCGGCAAGACCACCCTTTTGCGGCTCCTTTTGGGCCTCGAGACCCCCACGGGCGGCACCGTCTCGGGCCTCCCGGACCGCGTCAGCGCCGTCTTTCAGGAGGATAGGCTCTGCCCCGCCTTCTCGGCGGTGACCAACGTTTCCCTGGCCCTGGGCCGCCAGGTCCCCCGCACAGAGATCGTGGCCCTGCTCACCGAACTGGGCCTCGGCGACGCGCTCCAAAAGCCCGTCCGGGAGCTCAGCGGCGGCATGCAGCGGCGGGTGGCCATGGCCCGGAGCCTCCTTTCTCCCGCGGACCTCTTTCTCATGGACGAGCCCTTCAAGGGCCTGGACGAGGACACCCGGAAAGTCGTCATGGACGCGGTGCTCCAGCGCACGAAGGGCAGGACCCTCCTTCTCGTTACCCACGACCCGGAGGAGGCGGCGTATTTAGGAGGACGTATTCTCCGCATGTGAGAGGGCGCGAGAAAGGGTGTCATCCTGAAGAGCGAAGCGATGAAGGATCTCTGAACGGAAAGGCTTTCGATCGGCACGTGTCCGGCCTGGGTTCGGAGATCCTTCGCCTGACGGCTCAGGATGACAGGCCTGCGTGGCCCTCTTTTTTTTGCTTGCAATTTAGCGGGATATGCGGTTTAATAGACAGGAATCTTTTTTGAAAGGGGAATGGGCATGAAGCGGGTCGTTTTGCTGGGGCTGATGCTGCTGCTCCTGCTCTGGGGCTGTCAGGACCGGCCTGCGGAGCCTGAAGCTCCCGCGGACACGCCCGCGCCCACGGCCACCCCCGTGCCCACGCCCACGGCCACGGCCACCCCCGTGGCCCTGACCATGGCCCCCACATCGACGCCGACCCCGACGCCCACGCCCACCCCGACGCCCACGCCCACGCCCACCCCCGCGCCCACGCCCTTCTCGTTGGTCTGGGTGCCGGACACCCAGCTCTTCACCTACTACGAGCCGGAGCACTTCCCCGTGCTGGCCCAGTGGATCAACGAGCACCGGGCGAGCGAGAACATCCTGGGCGTGATCCACACCGGGGACCTGGTGGACAACGGGTTCAAGACCTGGCAGTGGGAGCGGTTCTACACGTTCCTGGACGCCCTGGACCCGGAGCTGTTCTTCTTCCCCGTGTCGGGCAACCACGACGTGGGCATCAACGTCCAGGACCATAAGCCGTTCCTGAATCAGCCGTTCATGCAAAATTGGCCGGAGGAGCAGAAGTACCGGGACGGCCGGGTGATCTATAAGGTGCTGTCCGAGGGGGACACGGACATTTTGCTCCTGGGCATCGGGTGGGAGATGTGGAAGGACCGGGACGCCCTCAAATGGGTGGACCGGGTCCTCGCTGACCACGAGGGCATGCCCTGCATCCTGGTGATCCACGGGTTCCTCCTCAGCGAGACCGGCTACTACCAGTCCGTGGAGCAGGTCATCGCCAAGCGCCCCGCCATCCGCCTGGTCCTCTGCGGGCACATGGACGGGTACTACACCCGGGTCTTTGCCTACGACGACGACGGGGACGGGGTCAATGAGCGGCAGGTCACGGCCATGATGCTGAACCTGCAGCGGGCGGAGGAGTACGCCTTTCGGCTCCTGACCATCGACCCCCTGACCCACGATATCGCCGTCGCCTCCTACCGGCTGGACGGCTCCCCCGCCCCCGACGAGGAGAAGCTGGAGCTGAGCGCTGCTTGTGGCAGATGCAGCGAAGCGTAGCACGGGCAAAACAACGAGAAACCAAACAAAGTGCAGGTTTCGACTATGTTTTGCCCATGGAAGAAGAGAAAAAGGTGCCCAAAAAGAGAAGCTTAAGAAACATAAAAAGGAGGCTATGTCAAGATAGTCTCCTTTTTAGGTTCTTTTTAGGTTCTTTTTCTTCCCTAAGAAAAAGAACATAAGCTTTCAATGATTCCTCTTACTTCTCCTTCAATTTGACGATTTCCACTACTACCCCATACAGCACGCCGGCCACAGGCCAAAATATCCAGGTCATGTCCCAGCGGTTGGTGAGGAAGCTAACGGCCAGGTACGCGGCGGTGATGATGCCCCAGTAGATGCCGCTGTACTTGCTGTTGCCCCGCTTCAACGCCCGGGAGTAGTCCCCCTGCTCCAGGAGCATCTGATACCCGCCCCAGGGGATGCTGGTCTTCACGATGATGTGCACGCCCACGGCCACCAGCAGCAATATGGCGCTGATGCCGAGCACGCCCATCCACTCGTCATCGCCCCGCCACAGGAGCAGCGCGAACAGGGGGATGGCCGCCAGCACGCACAGGACCACGCCGATGGCGATCCGGCGGGTGTGGTCGTTCTCGTCCCGCTGCATCCGCTCCCGGACCATGCCGGAGACCCCGTAGGCCGTGTCGAGGGCGTTCTTCTCAAGATACTCGTACCGGCTGCCCTTCATGCCCGTGAGCACGATCGCCGCCACACTCCTCACGCTCTACTCGGCGGAGTGCTATAGGGTCCCTGTCAACACCATCTGGATGATCATGGCGCTGTTCCTCGCCGTGACGCTGGCGGCTGCGGGACCGCCCATGGCAGGGATCGCGATCCTGACCTACACCGTCATGTTCAGCAACCTCGGTATTCCGGCGCAGGCGCTGACGATCGTGCTGATGGGCGATATCCTGATGGGATTCGTCACCTATCCGATCAACCAGGCGATGCTGCAGCTGGATCTGGTGCTCGTGGCGGACGGGAAGGGGCTTCTCGACATAGAAGCGCTACGGAAGTGACGCGGGTACGTCCTCTTCCGGCTCATCATCGGCATAGATAAGACCGGGTATATGTCCGGCGGAGCGCTTTTAGGAACGTGTGCCTCCGCCGGATATATACCCGGTCTTAAACTTTGCCCGATTTATTGAACCGCAGGGTATGAACCAGCGGACCGCTCATCAGCTTTCGTAGTAGAGATAAGCGCCTACCTGGTTGGCTTCGCTTCCGAAGCGGCACCGCACCAGCTCCGTCTTGGGCAGCCCCGGGTCAAAATAGATCCCGCTGTGCTCGTACAGATCGTCCAGAGCCCGCTGCAGCGTCGTCAGAAGGACCGGCTGCGCGCTGATTCCGCCGCCGATCGCGACGCGCTCCAGATCCAGCAGGATCGTCAGGTCCGTGATGTGTTTCGCGACCAGCCCGCAGAAGTCGTCCAGCGCTGTGACCGCCTCCGATTCCCCTTCACTTACCCTTTCAAAAAAGAGCCTGCCGTCGACGGGCGCATCCTTAGGGAGTCCTTTCAGTCTTTTATACCTGTTCAGAAGCCCCGTTGTACTGCACTGGATCCCGACAGTACTGTCCGGATCGTGCCAGTTATCGAACTGCAGGCGTAAGAAACTGTACTCACCGGCCGTTCCGTGTATCCCGTTGATCACTTTTCCGTCCACGATGATCCCGCCGCCGACCCCGGT
>CADCNE010000068.1 GCA_902802805.1 uncultured Eubacteriales bacterium | reverse complement strand
GAAGACAAGCTGAATCACCGTCCGAGAAAGTGCCTCGGCTATCTTTCACCCTTTGAAGTCCTTTTCCAAATACCGTTGCACTTGACTTGACAATTCAAGGGTGAAAAGAAAAAGGGAACCGAAAAAAGAAAAGCTTAAGAAAACAATGGAGATCATAGCATAGGCCATGATCTCCTCTTAAAGTTCTTTTGGGCCGCTTTTCTTTCAAGAAAAGCGGCATGCTTTTATTCATTCCTTATTCTTCCATCTGCCCGACAGATAGAACACGCCGCCGATCACCAGCGGCATGAACCCGGCCAGGGCGTCGCCCATCCAGAATCCGAAGCAGTCCCAGTGGAGAGCGAAGCCGAACAGGGCCGCGAGCCCGATCCGGCTGATGACGCCGTCGATGATGGCCACGGCCAGGTTCAACCGGGGCCTGCCGGACCCGTTGATCAGCGAGAACGAGGGACTGCGGGTGGCTGCGCCGTAGAAGTTCAGGATCACGGGCACGGTCAGCACCGCCGCCACGGCAAGCACGTCCGGATCGGGGGTGAACATGCCGTAGACCCCCGCGGGCCACAGCAGCATCACCGCGGAGAACAGGGTGCCGAAGCCCATGCCGATGATCAAAATGGTCAGCAGGGTCTGGTTCACCCGCTTATACTTCCGGGCGCCCAGGTTCTGGCCCACCATGGTGCTGCCCGCGGTGGTGAAGGACTGGGAAATGACGCCGCACATGGTGTTCAGCTTGTTGAAGATGCCGGCAAGGGCCGAGTAGGTCACGTCGAAGAGGTTGATCCAGGACATGAGCACGATCTTACTGAGGTTCACCGCTGCCGCCTGGATGGCCATAGGCACGCCCAGCGCCACCAGCCGCCGGAAGGCGGCCTTGTCGATGCGGAAGCTCCTGGCTTTGAAGTCGAATCCGAAGCTCTCCCGACGCCGGTAGAGGTACACCAGGGACGCTAAGAAGCTGACCCCCTGGCCGATGACCGTAGCGAGGGCCGCCCCGAACACCTCCATGTGAAAGTATTTCACGAACAGCACGTCCAGGATCATGTTCAGGATGGCGGCGATGGCGATGAACAGGAACGGCCGCTTGCTGTCGCCCATGCCCCTGAGGATGGCGCTGACGATGTTGTACCCATAGATGAAGACGAGGCCGCATACGCAGGTCACCAGGTAGTCCATGGCGTAGTCCCGGGCGGCGGCGGGGGTATTGAGCCAGCTCAAAAGGGAGTTCCTCAGCAAAAAGCAAACGAGGGCGATGCCCGCCGACACCGACAGCAGGAAGCTGAACATGGTGCCGATGGTCTTCTGTATGTCCTCGGGCCGCTGTTCGCCCACGGCCCGAGCGATGATCACCTGTCCCGCGGAGCAGAAGCCCATGGCGACGAAGGTGAGCAGGTGTAAAAGGTCGCCCCCGATGGACACGGCGGACATGCCGGCCTTGCCGATGTAGTTGCCCACCACCACCATGTCCACCACGTTGTACACCGCCTGCAGGGCGTTGGACACGAACAGCGGCAGCGCGAACCGAAGGAGCAGCGGCACCACCTGCCCCGCGGTCAGATCCTTTACCATGGTCGCCCGTCGTTCCATATCCGTCCTCTTTTCCTGTGATAGGTACAGTATACTCCTTTTTCCCGATCCAGTCGATAGGAAAAACAGTCTCGGAGCGCTTGCAATCGACTGTGATTTCTGCTACTATACAAAATAGTGGAGAAGGCTGTTTTCTCCAAAAGAACCGCTACTATTGTACAGGAGGAAAATACATGAATTACACCGCGGAAGTCACCCATATGTGCCCCGTCGCCAAGGGCGCATATCACGGTCCGGCCCCCATCCCCGAGGAGGGCAAGTGGGTCCAGGCCAAGCAGATCTCGGACATCTCCGGCTTCACCCACGGCATCGGCTGGTGCGCTCCCCAGCAGGGCGCCTGCAAGCTGACCCTGAACGTGAAGGACGGCATCATCGAGGAAGCTCTGGTGGAGACCATCGGCTGCTCCGGCATGACCCACTCCGCCGCCATGGCTTCGGAGATCCTCATCGGCAAGACCCTGTTGGAAGCCCTGAACACCGACCTCGTCTGCGACGCCATCAACACCGCCATGCGGGAGCTGTTCCTGCAGATCGTCTACGGCCGGACCCAGAGCGCCTTCTCCGACAACGGCCTGCTGGTCGGCGCCTCTTTGGAGGATCTCGGCAAGGGCCTCCGCTCCCAGATCGGCACCATGTTCGCCACCCGTGAGAAGGGGCCCCGGTATCTTGAAATGACCGAGGGCTACTGCTCCCGTATGGCCCTCAACGCTCAGGACGAGATCATCGGCTACGAGTTCATCAGTCTTGGGAAGATGATGGACTTCATCAAGGCCGGCATCGAGCCCGCCGAGGCCATCAAGAAGGCAACCGGCCACTATGGCCAGTGGGACGCGGCCGTCAAGTACATCGATCCCCGCAAGGAATAAGGGAGGTTCAACACTATGGCATTGTTTGAGAATTACGACCGCCGCATCGCCAAGATCAATGGCGTCATCAAAGAGTACGGCATCAGCTCCGTGGAGGAGTGCCGGGACATCTGCAAGGCCGCCGGCTTCGATCCCTATGAGATCGCCAAGGGCATCCAGCCCATCTGCTTCGAGAACGTGTGCTGGGCCTACTGCGTGGGCGCCGCCATCGCCCTGAAGGCCGGCGCGAAGAACGCCGAGGAAGCCGCTCGCTACATCGGTATCGGCCTCCAGAGCTTCTGCATCGACGGCTCCGTGGCCGAGAACCGCAAGGTGGGCTTGGGCCATGGGAACCTGGCCGCCATGCTGCTGAGCGATGAGAGTAAGTGCTTCGCGTTCCTGGCCGGCCACGAGTCCTTCGCCGCCGCCGAGGGCGCCATCGGTATCGTCCGCAACGCCAACAAGGTCCGCAAGGAGCCCCTCCGGGTCATCCTCAACGGCCTCGGCAAGGACGCCGCCCAGATCATCTCCCGCATCAACGGCTTCACCTACGTCCAGACCCAGTTCGACTACTTCACCGACGAGCTGAAGGTGGTCCGGGAGATCCGCTACTCCGAGGGCGAGCGGGCCAATGTCCGCTGCTACGGCGCCGACGACGTCCGCGAGGGCGTGGCCATCATGCACTTTGAGGGCGTGGACGTGTCCATCACCGGCAACTCCACCAACCCCACCCGGTTCCAGCACCCCGTGGCCGGCACCTATAAGAAGGAGTGCATGGAGCAGGGCAAGAAGTACTTCTCCGTGGCCTCCGGCGGCGGCACGGGCCGCACGCTCCATCCCGACAACATGGCCGCCGGCCCCGCCTCCTACGGCATGACCGACACCATGGGCCGTATGCATTCCGACGCCCAGTTCGCCGGTTCCTCCTCTGTGCCTGCGCACGTGGAGATGATGGGCTTCCTCGGCATGGGCAACAACCCCATGGTGGGCGCCACCGTGGCTGTGGCGGTCGCTGTACAAAATAGCCTGGGCAAATAACCCTAAAGCCAACTTCAGGATGCTCCGGCCCCAGGTCGGAGCATCTTCATAGAGGGAGAGGAAATGGACCATCGAAAGCTGCACGAGCTGGACGGCCAATGGGTCCGGATCATCGATGGGGAGGGTCTGGCCTTCGAGGGGCGGTGCGAGCTGGATGACGCGGAATACTGCCTCCACAAGTACGGCCGGGCGGAGGACGCCCTGAACATCGACAACTGGCTGTTCTATGGGAGCGACATTCAAAAGGCCGAGGCCGTTGAGCCGGGAGACGTGGGCCTCTGGATGGGCAAGCCCCTGCACCGGATGCGGCTCGACCCCGAGCCCTTCGCTATGATCGACGCCGGGGAGAAGACCATCGAACTCAGGCTCTACGACGAGAAGCGGCGGAGCATCCAGGCGGGGGACGTGATCCGCTTCGAGAGCACCGCCGACGACACGGATGTGCTCTACGCCCTTGTGGAGGGACTTCGCTTCTTCGCCTCCTTCGACGAGCTCTACCAGGCCCTGCCTCTCACCGCTTGCGGGTACACCGAAGAGGAGGCCGGGACCGCCTCGCCCCGGGACATGGATCGCTACTATTCCCCTGAGGCGCAGCGAAAATGGGGCGTAGTGGGCATCGAACTGTCCCTGTTATAAAAAATGAAACGGAGCTGCAACCTTTTGGCAGGCTGCGGCGTGTTGAGAGCAAAGAAACCAAAAAGGAGAAAAAATATGAAAAAGATCATGATCGTGCTGCTGACCCTTCTGGTGGTCATGTCCACTGCGACCCGGCAGGCTTCCGCCGATGAGCCCCTGGCCGGCGGCTGGACCCCGGCGGCGGACTATACCGTGACGGAGGATCTCCAGGCCATTTTCGATAAGGGCATGGAGATGCTGCTGGGCGTGGATTACGTGCCCCTTGCCTATCTCGGCTCCCAGGTGGTGGCCGGGACCAACCATGTTTTCCTGGTCAAGGGGACCGTGGTGGTGCCCAACGCGCCTGTCAGCTACGGGCTGGCCTATTTCTATCAGGACCTGCAGGGGAATGTGACGCTGATGACGCTGGCAGATCTGCCCATCGTGCCCCAGGAGGATGGCACGCTGGCCCTCACGGAAGAGGGGCTCATGGGCGGCTGGTCCTACGCTGAGGCTCCCGAAGTTACCGAGCAGATCCAGACCCGCCTCGACAAGGCCCTGGAGGGCCTTGTAGGCGCATCCTACGTGCCCGTGGCGAACCTTGGTGAGCAGGTGGTGGCGGGCCTCAACCGCTGCCTCCTCTGCCAGGTGACGCCCGTGGTCCCCGATGCGCAGCCCCATTACGCCCTGGTCTATGTCTATGAGAAGCTGGACGGCGGCGCGGAGCTTTCCCAGGTCATCGACCTGGATATCGGCGCTCTCTGCACCTACGGCGCATAATAGGAACCTATTGAAAGTCTGCTGCCGCTTTTTTTGGAAAAGAAAAGCGGCGCAAAAGAACTTATCCAGGGATTATGGCATAGCTGCGATCCCTGTTATTCTTTTTGAGTTTCTCTTTTTGGGCGACTTTTTCTCTTTGTACAAAGAGAAAAAGTCGCAAATAAAAAGAAGGTTAAGAAAGATGAAGATCTGCCTATTGAACGATTCCTTTCCCCCGGCCATGGACGGGGTGGTGAACGTGGTCCTGAACTACGCGGACCATCTGGGAAAGGACCACGGGGCAGAGGTGGCCGTGGCCACGCCGGAGTACCCGGACGCCCACTACGAGCGGTACCCCTACCGGGTCATCCCCTACCCGAGCCTCGACACCACCGCCCTCACCAGCGGCTACCGGGCGGGGCTTCCCTTCTCGGGAAAGGCGATGGAGGAGCTCAACACCTTCGGACCGGACATCATCCACAGCCACTGCCCCGTAGCCTCCACCATTCTGGCAAGGCTCCTGCGGGAGCAAAATGAAGCGCCGGTGGTGTTCACCTACCACACCAAGTTCGACATCGACATCCACCGGGCGGTGAAGCTGCCGGTGGCGGCGGAGGAGACCATCCGGGCCATGGTGGCGAATATCGAGGCCTGCGACGAGGTCTGGGCCGTGAGCCGGGGCGCGGGGGAGAACCTCAGGTCCCTGGGCTATACCGGCGACTGGCGGGTCATGCACAACGGCGTGGACTTCGCCCGGGGCCGGGTGGACGAGGCGACGGTGGCGAAGGTCACCGCCGGCTACGACCTGCCTGCGGGGGTGCCGGTGCTGCTGTTCGTGGGCCGCATGATGACCTACAAGGGTCTGCCCCTCATCCTGGACGCGCTGAAGCTTTTGATGGACGCCGGGCAGGACTTTCGTATGGTGTTCATCGGCAAGGGCGCGGACAAGGCGCTCATGGAGGAGAAGGCCCGGACCTTGGGCCTCGAAAAGAAGTGCATCTTCGTGGGTCCCGTCTACGACCGGGACGAGCTGCGCGCCTGGAACACCCGGGCTGACCTGTTCCTCTTTCCCTCCACCTTCGACACCAACGGCCTGGTGGTCCGGGAGGCGGCGGCCTGCGGCCTCGGCTGCGTGCTCATCAAGGGTTCCTGCGCCGCGGAGGGCATCACCGATGGCCGCAACGGCTTTTTGATCGACGAGAGCCCGGCGGCCATGACGGCGCTGCTCAGGGAGGTCTGCAAAGACCTGCCCCTGCTCCATCAGGTGGGCCAGCACGCCATGGACGAGATCTACCTCTCTTGGCAGAGCGCGATAAACACGGCCTACGACCGGTACGGGGCCATCCTGGAGCTGAAGAAAAGCGGCGCTCTCGCTCCCAAGCGGAAGCTCCCCACGGATTATCTCGTCGCCCTCGCTTCCCGGAGCATGGAGGAGCTGGTGCGCCGCCGCCGCATCCGGCAGGAGCTCCTCAGCGACTTTAAGGAGACCGCCCAGGGCATGATGGAGAACATCCAGGAGGCTCAAAAAACCGCCGAGCAGCGCTGGGCCCGGGTGGCCGAGGATATCCAGCGGGAGCTGGACGCCCTGAAAAAACGGTAAAAACCCATCAAAAAAGGAGCTGGTCACCAGCTCCTTTTGTCTGCTTACAGCTTTTTGCAGGTGATGTCGTCGATCGTATAGCAGCCTTCGCTGAAGGTCACTTTGAGCATGCCGCCCTTCCGGCCGAAGGTGGTTTCGTCAAGGGGATAGAGCCGGAATTCCAAGGGGTCGCCGTCGTCGTCGATGGCCTTAGCCCAGAGGTTGCCGTCCTTCATGTACACCTCGTCGATGATGAAATCGGCGTCCTCGAGATGCTCGTACTTGCCGCAGAAGCTCTCCCACTTCGACTTGTCGGGGTTCTTGACCGTGAGCTCCTCGATGGTCCGGATGGGTTCGGGCTCCTTGTCCCGGACAATCGCTTCCATGCCGTTCCAGTAGCCCAGATACGCTCTCACATCCCGGTAGTCCCGGTTGCTGAGGATCACAAGGACCCTGTCCGCGTCGATAAAACGCTCGAACCAGGTGGCGACGCCCGGCATGCCGCCGCTGTGGCTGACCACCAGCCCCAGCTCCTCCTCGCGACCAACGGCCCAGCCAAGACCGTAGCCCAGAGCGTCCTCCTCATCGTACACGGCGTCCTCGCCGTTGTTCAGTTTCCCGGGGGTGTACATGAGCTGCTGCTCCTCCGGCGTGAGCACCCTGCCCTCCCGCAGGGCCCGGTCCCATTTGAGCATGTCGAAGATGTTGGTGAATACGTAGTCGTCGCCGTTGAGCCCATCGAAGGCGACTACGTCGCCGTCCTCCTCGGAGTCCACGTCGGCCACCCACCTGCCGTTCTCGAACACCGTGGCCTGGGCATAGTTCTCAAAGGGGACGCCGTCCCGGCGGATATGGCAGCAGCGGGTGGCTGTCATGCCGGCAGGCTCGAAGATGTTCTGTTGCAGGAATTCTTCATAGGGGACGCCGGACAGCCGTTCCACCAGCAGGGCCAGCAGGTTGTAGCCGGTGTTGGAGTAACGCAGGCCTTCCCCCGGGGCAAAGTAGGGCTTCGCCTTGGTTTCCCGGAGAAAGCGCAAAATCTCGTCGTTGCCAGGTACCCGTTTTTCTTCCTTCCAGATCTTGATGAACCAGTCCGCATCGTCAAAGTAATCGGGAATGCCGCTGGTGTGGGTCAGC
>CADCNE010000067.1 GCA_902802805.1 uncultured Eubacteriales bacterium | reverse complement strand
CATGATGGCCCCCTTGCCGAACTGCTTTTCGATCTGCGCAAGGGCTATTTCAAGGGCTTTTTCCTTATCCAGCATAGCGATACCGTCCTTCTCGTTTCTTTCTTTTATTCTACCATAAATCGTTCGGTTCGTACAGTTTTTTCTTCGCAAAAGGTCCTATAAACCGCTCACTTTGCGCAGAGCTTCCGCCGCAGCAGGTCCAACGCGTGAAGTACGGCCATGCGGCGTATGCGGCTCCGGTCCCCGGTGAGGTGCAGCTCCTTCACCTCTACGCCATCCGGGGAGGCCAGGGACACGAACACCAGCCCCACCTCGGTGCCGTCGGGCCCGGCGTAGCCAGTGGTGGCCAGGGCGTAGTCAGTGCCCGCCTTCCGGCGCATGCCGGCCGCCATCTCCTCGGCGCACTCCCGGGATACGGCGGAGTATTTTTCCAGCGTCTTCGTCTTCACCCCCAGGGAAGCCATCTTCGCTTCGTTGGAATAGGTCACGTCCCCTTCCATGAAGTAGGCGGAGCTGCCGCCCATGTCGATGAAGGCGGAGGAGAGGAGCCCCCCGGTGCAGCTCTCGGCGCAACTGAGGGTGGCCTTTTGCTCGATGAGCAGCCGGTGGCACACCGCCGCCAGCTCCTCGTCGTTTTCGGAGTAGACCACGTCCCCGAACCGCCGCTCCACTTCGGCGACGACGGGGGAGAGGAGGGCCTCGCCCTCGGCGTCATTTTTCGCCTGGGCGGTAATGCGCAATTTCACCTCCCCGGGTTCGCAGTAGGTGGCCAGGGTGGGGTTGGTCTGGCTGTCGAACAGGTCCTTCAGTTCGTATTCCACGTCGCTCTCGCCCTTGCCGAAGATACGGAGCATGTGGGTGTAGAGCCGATGCCCGCTGCGGCTTTCGAGATAGGGCATCACGTAGTCTGTGAACATGGGCCTCAGTTCCCGGGGCGGTCCCGGCATCAGGATGGCCGCCTTTCCGTCCTTCTCCATGAGACAGCCGGGGGCCGTGCCCCGGGGGTTGGGGAGGATGGTGCAGTTGGTGGCGGGGAACATGGCCTGCTTTTTGTTGTTGGGCGCGGGCATCCGGCCGCGGCCCTTGAAGTAGCCCACGATCCTGTCCCACTCCTCGGGGTAGAGGACCAGCTCGAGACCCAACGCCTCCGCCACGGTCTCCTTGGTGAGATCGTCCTCCGTGGGTCCCAGCCCCCCGGAGAACAGCACCACGTCGGACCTTGAAAGGGCGGTAAGCACCGCCTCCGTCAGTCGCTTTGGGTTGTCGCCCACCACCTGCTGGCGGTAGAGGTCCACGCCCAGGGGGGCCAGCTTTTCGGCCATGAACTGGGCGTTGGTATTCACGATCTGCCCCATAAGGAGCTCCGTGCCCACACAAATTATCTCTGCGATCATCTTTTACTCCTGTCTGATCAGATTTCTGTTCTTATAGACGTAATCCCAGGCGGACCACAGGGACATGAACAGGGATGCGTAGAGGACGATGAGGCCCATGATCCGAAACAGCTTCCCGCTGTCCCCCACCATGAGGAAGGGGAGGGCGATGTCCTGCAGTGTGGTCTTGATCTTCCCCAGGCTCCCTGCCGCCAGCACCACGCCCTTGCCCGCCGCCACCAGCCTGAGACCGGAGATCACGAACTCCCGGGCGATGAACAGGATGCTCACCACCGCGGGCACCTTCCCCTGGGCCGTGAGCATCACCAGCACGGAGGTCACCAGAAGCTTGTCCGCGATGGGATCCATGAACTTACCAAAGTCCGTCACCATATTATGGGCCCGGGCATAGCGGCCGTCCAGGGTGTCGGTGACTGCGGCGATCACGAACAGGACCACCGCGATCCACATGCCCCAGGGAGGCAGCGAGAAGCAGAGCAGGATGAAGGGCACCAGCAAAATGCGCAGCAGGGTCAGCTTGTTGGGAAGATTCAGGGACCTCACAGGCTTTCTCCTTTCATATCGTATTCCCCGGCGGCGGTGAGCCGAATGGGCTCATAGTCGCCGATGGCGTGATAGCTTTTGCGGGGGATCGTCACCCGCCCGTCCACGTCCGGGGCCTCCCGGGGCGTCCGGCCGATGGCGTGGGTCCGGGTCAGTTCTTCGATGAGCAGCTCCGTCTCCCGGCCCACCCAGCGCTGGTTGCGTCCAAGGGAGATGGGCTTTTGCTGGGCCATGAGGGCGGCGAGCCGAGCCTGCTTGATCTCTTCCGGTACCTGGTCCGGCATCTCGGCGGCCTTCGTTCCCTCCTCGGGGGAGAAGGCGAAGGCGCCCACCCGGTCGAAGGGGTAGTCCCGGAGAAAGGTGAGCAACGCATCAAACTGCTGGTCCGTCTCCCCGGGGAAGCCCACCATCATGGTGGTGCGGAGGGTGAAGTCGGGATAATTCTTATAGAGGTAGTCCAGGAGGGAGCGGATATAGGCCCCGCTGCCCCGGCGATGCATCCGCTTCAAGATCTCATCGTCGATGTGCTGCAGGGGGATGTCGAGGTAGGGGATCAGTTTCTCCCCCTGAGCGAGGGTGTCCAGAAGGGCTTCGTTCACCGTGTCCGGGTAGGTGTAGAGGACCCGGACCCAGTGGAGAGCGTCGACGCCGTTCAGCTCTTTCAAAAGCGGTACCAGCATGGACCTGCCGTACCGGTCCACCCCGTAACCGGAGGTGTCCTGGGCGATGACGGTCAATTCCGTCACGCCCCGGTCGGCGAGAACCTTCGCCTCGTCGATAAGCTCCTCCATAGGCTCGGAAACCAGGTTCCCGCGAATGAGAGGAATGGCGCAGTAGGTGCACCGGTTGTTGCACCCGTCCCCGGTGCGTAAAAACGCCCGGTACGGGGGCGTGGTCAGCAGCCGGTCGCCAAGGCCGCAGCTGAGCTTTGGCAGGGGCTTGTGCAGCTTCTCCGCCAGCAGGGAGGGGAGCTTCTCGTATTCCCGGACTCCCAGCAAAATGTCGATTTCAGGCAATTCGGTTTTCAGCTCCTGCCGATACCGCTCCGTGAGGCAGCCCGTGGCCACCAGGACCCGGCAGCTGCCCGTGTCCTTATACTGAGCCATCTCCAGGATGGTGTTGATGGATTCCTCCTTGGCCGGGTCGATGAAGCCGCAGGTGTTCACGATGAGCACCTCCGCCTCGGCTGGGTCGGGGGTGAAATCGTAGCCGAACCGCCTGAGCAAGCCCAGCATCCGCTCCGTATCCACCTGGTTCTTGGCACAGCCAAGGCTGACGACGCCTACCTTCATGCCTTTTCCTCTTCCTCGTCCCAGGGGGCTTCGTCGTCATCCTCCGCCGGCTCCTCGTCCCCGTCGGGCACGTAGCTGCCGTCGCCGAAGATGGCTTCCCACTGGGAGCGCTTGATGAGCACCTTCCTGGGCTTGCTGCCGTCGAAGCCGGACACGTAGCCCTGCTCCTCCATCATATCCACCAGCCGGGCCGCCCGGGCGTAGCCCACCCGGAGCTTCCGCTGGATCATGGAGATGGAGGCCTGACCGGAGTCGAGGACGATGCGGACCGCTTCGCCCAGCAGCTCGTCCTCCTGTTTCCCTTCGCCGAAGACGCCGCCCTTGGCGCCGCCTGCAGCGCCGGACATGGCGTCCTCCACGTCCTTGTCATATTGTGGCTCGGTGCCGTTCTGAGCCTTGACGTCGTTGACCACCGCCTCCACCTCCTCGTCGGAGACGAAGGCCGCCTGGAGGCGGGTAGGCTTCGCAGCCCCGTTGGGATGGAAGAGGCAGTCGCCGCGGCCCAAAAGCTTCTCCGCGCCGGTGCAGTCCAGGATGATGCGGGAGTCGATGGCGGAGCTGACGGCGAAGGCCGCGCGGCTCGGTATGTTGGCCTTGATAAGGCCGGTGATGACGTCCGCCGACGGCCGCTGGGTGGCCACGATCAGATGGATGGCCGCCGCCCGGCCCAGCTGGGCGATGCGGCAGATGCAGTCCTCCACCTCGTCGGGGGCCACCATCATGAGGTCGGCGAGCTCGTCGATGATCACCACGATCCGGGGCAGTTTATTCTTCGGGTCGTCCTGGAGTTCGTTGTACCGGACGATCTCCCGGGCGCCCACGTCACTGAACTTCTTATACCGCATGGTCATCTCGTTGACGGCCCAGCGAAGGGCGCTGGCGGCCTTCTTGGGGTCGGTGACCACGGGGATGAGCAGGTGGGGGAGGGTGGCGTAGACGGAAAGCTCCACCTGCTTGGGGTCCACCATGATGAGCCGCAGGTCCTCGGGGGAGGACTTGTAGATCATGGAGAGGATGATGTCGTTGATGCACACGGACTTGCCGGAGCCCGTGGACCCGGCGATCAGCATATGGGGCATCTTAGAGAGGTCCGCCACCACGATCTTGCCGCCGATGTCCTTGCCGATGGCCATGGTCACGGGGGACTTGGCGTTGCGGAACTCGTCGGTATCCAGGATCTCCTTCAGCAGCACCGTGGCGGCGGTCTTGTTGGGCACCTCCACACCTACGGCGGCCTTGCCGGGGATGGGCGCCTCGATGCGCACCCGGGGGGCGGCCAAAGCGAGGGCCAGGTCGTTCGACAGGGTGGTGATCCGGTTCACCCGGACGCCCCGGGCGGGCTGGAGCTCGTAGCGGGTGACCACGGGACCTACGGAATACCCCAGAGCGTGGCACTCGATGTTGAAGCTGGCCAGCGTTTCGATCAGCAGCTCCATGGTCTTCTCCGGAGTCTCGGAGGCCGTGCGGTAGTTCTTTTCCGGGGTCTTGAGCACGTCCATGGAGGGGAACTTATATTCCTTTTTCGGGGCCTCCATGGGCTCCGGCAGCGCTTCGCCTGTGGCCTCGTCGTGGTAGACGAATTTCTTGTCCGGGGCCCGCTCGGGCTCCGGCAGGGGCGCCTCTCCCTCCTCGTAGGGGGTGGCCTCCGTGAAGGCCTTGAGGTCGTCCATGGTCATGTTCTTGGGATCCTTGGGCCGGACCACAGGCGCTGCGGGGGCTTCCTCGGCGGTCTCCTGTCCGAAGATGGACACGTCCTCCAGAGGCGTGGGCTCAACTGCGGGCGCCTTCGGTTCCTCCGCCGCGCGGCTCAGCTTAGACCGCCGGGGCGGCATCTTGAACAGGTCCTCCTTGGGAAGCTCAGGGGTCAGGTCCGGCACGGGTTTGTTGGCGGGCAGGGGCCCGTCCCCGGGGAGCCGGAGCACATCGTCCACAGGCTCTTCCGTAAAGGCCGGCCCACTGGTCTTGGTTTTCTTGGTCAACGGACCGCCCGAGGGGAAGAAGGAAAGGTCCTCCCGATCCTGGTCATGCTTTTTGGGTTCCTCCGCCTCAGGCACGAAGAAGGCCTCGTCGAAGGGCACCTTGCCCTTTTTCTTGGGCGCGGGGGCCGGTTCCGCGGCCTCCCGGATCCGGATCTTGCCGCCGGGCAGGGGGATGTTCTCAAGGTGCCCCAGCTGGTCCGGGTCCACCTCCGGCACAGGCTCCTCCTCGTCCTTCACGGACTGGATGAACAGGCTCTTCTGCTTTCGGGCGGGCATGGCGTTGTATTCCGAGGCGATCTCGTCGTAATCCTCGTCGTCAGCCTCGGCGTCCAGCCGCTCGATGGTCTCCACCATCTTGTTTTTCAGCAGCTCCGGGAAGGTCTTGAGGCTGATGCGGGTGATGAACAGCAGGCACACCACGATCCCCGCGATGACCGCCACCGAGCACAGGGTCCAGCCGCCGATCCATTCAAGGAAATAGCAGAGCAGCCCGCCCACCACGCCGCCGCCGCTCTTCTCCGCCGCCCGCATGGCGGGGGAGGCCGCCCGATCGAAGCACTCTACAATGAACTGGGCGATGGGGATCCGCTCACCGGCGGCGTCCCGCATGCTGATATGGCCTGCGAGCTGCATGGCCGCCGCCACAAACACCACCAGCAGCACCATGACCAGCATCCGGCCGGAGGCGGGCATGCGCTTGCGGCCCGCGATGGCGAAGATGCCGAGGAGCAGCAGGAACGGCGGCAGCCCGAAGGCCACCACGCCTACGGCCCCGAAGAGCACCTTTTGGAGCGCTACGCCGAGAGGAGCGTCCGTGGTCCGATAGAGGTACAGACCCAGCAGGATGCCCAGGGCGATGAGCACCACGCCCAGCACCTCCGAGCCCACCCGCTGCATGACCGTGGCCTCCTGGATGGCCGCCTCCTTCTGGGCCCGCTTTTCCGCAGCCGTCAGTTTGGGCTGGGCCGGCTTTTTAGCCGGCTTTTTTGTATTCTTCTTTCCGCCTTTCGTCGCGGTTTTCTTCTTCTGTGCCAAAGCGTTTCTCTCCTGGTAACGAGGCCTTCACCCCATATTATTTCAATATAAGTATACACCCGCCCCACCCCCCTTGGCAAGGGCAGGGGGGACGGGGGGACGATGAATAGACTGTGAATAAATCTCGACTCTTGAAAAGAACGGGAATTCCCGGTATACTGGTGCCACTATCCACCGGGAGGGGCACATGAAGCCGGAACTGATAATCTGGGACTGGAACGGGACCATACTGGACGACGCCTGCGTCTGCAAGACCATCGCCAACATCATGCTCAAAGAGCGGGGCATCCCCACGCTCCCGGACATGGACGCCTACCGGGCCGTCTTCGGCTTCCCCATCAAGGCCTACTATGAGAAGATGGGCTACCGCTTCGGCCTCGACGACGAGCCCTACGAACAGGTGGCTGACGAGTTCATCGTCCACTACGATGACCTGTATCGGACCGCGTCGCTCCGTCCCGGCATCGTCCCCTTCCTCGACCGGCTCCACGAAGAGGGCTACCGGCAGGTGCTCCTCTCCGCCACGCGGCTCGATCAGCTTCTCCAGCAGGTGACCGCCTTCGGGGATGTGGGGGACCGGTTCGAGCGCAAGCTGGGCCTTACGGACCACTACGCCTTCTCCAAGGCGGCCCTCGCCCGGGACTTCATCGAGAGCGAGGGCATCCCCCGGGAGCGGGCCCTGTTCATCGGCGACACGGACCACGATTTCGAGGTGTCCTCCGCCATCGGCTGCCCCTGCGTGCTCCTGGAGGGCGGCCACCAAAGCCGGGCGCGCCTGCTCAAAATGGGCGTCCCCGTGCTTCGGGACCTACAGGAGCTGGGGGACTATCTGGACAGCCTGTGATCGATCGACACAAAAAAAGGACGCCGCGCTTGCGGCGTCCTTTTGGTTTGAGAGAGGGTTATCCATTTCTTCTCCACGCAGCCGGCGCGAACAGCAGCAGCATGGGGAAGATCTCCAGCCGCCCGAAGAGCATGTCGAGGGACAGCACGATCTTCGAAAGGTCCGAGAAGGCGGCGTAGTTGCCCGTGGGGCCCACCATGTTGAGACCGGGGCCGATGTTGCTGATGCAGGCGATGACGCTGGTGAGGGTGGTGACCCCGTCGAAGTTGTCGAGCGTCACGATGAGGGCCGAGATGGCCAGGATGAAGAAATATGCCAGGGCGAACACGTGGACACCGTGGACCGTGGCGTCGTCCACCACCTTCTTGTTGAGACGGACGGTGTGGACGCTCCGGGGTCGCAGCATGGTGGCGATCTGGTTCTTCAGGCTCTTGACCAGGATCAGGATCCGGCTCACCTTCATGCCGCCGCCGGTGCTGCCCGCAC
>CADCNE010000066.1 GCA_902802805.1 uncultured Eubacteriales bacterium | reverse complement strand
GCGCTGGCGGCTATGCTGCCTTTACTGGAGGGAGAGCAGGGGAACCCGTCCTCCCTCCACAGCTATGCCCGGGCGGCCCGGACGTCGCTTGAGCAGGCCCGGGTCCAGGTGGCTCGGTGCGTCAATGCTGACGAAAATGAGATCGTCTTCACCTCCGGCGGCAGCGAGGGGAACAACTTCCTGCTGCGGGGGGCCGTCGCCGCCAGCCGGGAGCGGGGCAGCCACGTGATCACCTCCGCGGTGGAGCATCCCTCCGTGCTGAACACACTGTACGCCATGGAACGGCAGGGCACTATCCAGCTCACCGTCCTGCCCGTGGATGGGTACGGCCGGGTGTCGGTGCTGGACGTTTTCGAGGCCATTCGCTCGGATACGGCGCTGGTCTCCGTCATGCTGGCCAATAACGAGGTGGGCACTCTGCAGCCTATCTCCAGCATCGGGAACCTGTGCCGGGAGCGGGGCGTTTTGCTGCATGTGGACGCCGTGCAGGGCGCGGGCCATTTTCCCATCGATGTGCAGGCTTTGCGCGTGGACCTGCTGACCATCTCCGCCCATAAGTTCCACGGCCCCCGGGGCGTAGGCGCGGCTTACATCCGTAAGGGCGTCTCTGTGTCACCACTCATCACCGGCGGGGAGCAGGAGAAGCACCGTCGGGCGGGCACGGAGAACGTGGCGGGGATCGTGGCCATGGCGGAAGCTTTGCAGGAGAGAGTTGAGGAGATGGAGGAGGAGCAGGAACGCCTCAAGACCCTTTCTGATCGTTTGATCGACGGCGTCCTGTCCGCCGTTACCGACTGCCAGCTCACCGGTCACCGGACGGAGCGTCTGCCCGGCGTCGTCAGCTTTCTCTTTGAGGGCGTATCCCCCGACGAGCTGCTGGCCCTGCTGGACATGCAGGGCGTGGCCGCTTCCGCCGGGTCCGCCTGCACCGCCGGGTCCAATGAACCGAGCCACGTGCTCAAAGCCATGGGCCTCATTGACGGCAGGCGCTGCGCGCCGCTTCGGCTGTCCATGGGCCGGTACACCACCGAAACGGAGATCGACAGGGTTCTCACCATCCTGCCCCAGACGGTGGCGCGGCTCCGGGGATAAACACGTTTTTTACAAACAAAATATGGCTGTATGTTTTTCGTCCCTCCTCTGAATACTACCAGGAGAGGGACTTTTGTTCATCTCTCTACTGAGAAGGAAAGGCGGTGCAGCGAAATGAAAGCAACCGGCGTAGGCCTGGGCATGATCGGCGGGATGGCTCTGGCGGTCACGGCGATGAACGCCATCTATCCCGACGTGTGGCGGCGGATGAAGCGGGACGGCAAGCGGGCCGCAAAAGCGATCCAGAAAAGCCCATTGCTCAAATGAAAAAGGCTCCTTCGCTTCGATCCGGGCGAAGGAGCTTTTTCTATCTTGACGGCGACGGGATTCTGTCGTAAAATCAAATAGAAATTTTGAAAGGAATCCAAGTTACATGCTGAACGCTTTCTTTGGCCCCATCGTGGCCGCGGTCGCTGAGGGCACCGCTTCCTCCCTCATGTCCACTCTGCCCCTGATCCTCATCATGGTGGTCCTCATGGCCGTCATGATCATCCCCCAGCGTCGGCGGGATAAGAAGGTCAAGGAGATGCTGGCCTCCATCCGGCCCGGCGATCGGGTCCGCACCATCGGCGGCATCTACGGTACCATCACCTCCGTGAAGGACGACTATGTGGTCATGCAGGTCGGTCCCGACAAGATCCATCTGGTCTTTGCCCGGGGCGCCATCTCCCAGATCGAGGAGAAGGGTGCGGAGAACTCCATGAGCGAGTCCGTGGTAGAGTAAGCATCTAAACGCTTTTTGCCGGCCTATGGCCGGCTTTTTCATTTCTTTGCCCTCCCGCGCATAAGCTGTCCCATAAAGTTTAGGGAGGCGTGAAATGAGAAAGCGGACAAGGCGCACAAAAGGCCTGTTTACCTGGCATCAGCTGATGGGAGCTCTCCTGGGCTGCGGCATCGCCCTGCTGGGCATGCTGTTGCTGTCCCTGCTCCTGTATTGGGACAAAGCGGGGGAGGGGGCCATCGGCCCCGTGAACGGGGTACTGAAGGTGATCTGCCCCTTCGCCGCCGGGTTCTTCGCCCTGAAACGGCCATCGGAGCGATCCGCCGTAACATGCGCCGTCGCCGGAGCGCTGTTTGAAGTGATATTGGTCGCGGGCCTCTGCCTGTGCATGGGAGAGCTGCCCATGTCCTGGGCCATAGTGGGCGACCTCATCATCAGCATTGCCACCGGCATGGCCGGGGCTATGGTGAAGGGGCTGCTCCTCGACCGGCAGAAAAAGTGAAAGCCCCTTCGCTCCTTCAAATCTGCGGTTGAAATCGCAAGAAATTCCATGTATACTACAGGAAAAGTCTTTGAAGGAGCGATATATGATCTTTGCATTGGATGCCATGGGCGGCGACAACGCCCCCCAGGCGGTGGTCGACGGGGCCTTGAAGGCCCTCAGGGAATTGAGCCAGGATATCACCATCTGGCTGTTCGGTGACGAAGCCCAGATCAACCTGTGTCTTGTGGATCGGGAGTATCCGGCGGACCGGCTCGTGGTCAAGCCCGCCCCGGAGGTCATCACCTGCGAGGAAGCCCCGGCCGTGGCCGTGCGCCGCAAGAGGAATTCCTCTATGGTCCTGGCTGCGAAAGCCGTAGCGGACGGGGAGGCGGACTGCTTCATCAGCGCGGGCAGCACCGGCGCGGTCCTCTCCTGCGGCACGCTCATCATCCGCCGCATCAAGGACGTCCAGCGGCCTGCCCTGGCGCCCCTCATCCCCAACTTGCAGGGGGGACATACCATGATCATCGACGCCGGGGCCAACGTGGACTGCAAGCCCCTGTATCTCGTCCAGTTCGCCCAGATGGGCAGCGCTTATATGGAGCTGGTGGAGGGCGTGAAGGAGCCCGCCGTGGGCCTTCTGAACAACGGTGAGGAGGCGGAGAAGGGGAACGAGCTCACCAAAGAGACCTATCCCATGCTTCAAAGCCTCGAAGGCATCCGCTTTGCCGGGAACTGCGAAGCCCGGGAACTCATGAGCGGCGATTTCGACGTGGTGGTCACGGACGGCTTCGCCGGGAACGTGCTCCTCAAGAGCACCGAAGGAGCCGCCAAGGCCATCACCTCCATGCTGAAGACGGAGCTGATGGGGTCATTGCGCGGCACCATCGGCGGCGCCATCGCCAAGCCTGCCTTTGCTTCACTGAAAAAGAAGATGGATTATACCGAGGTGGGCGGCGCGCCCCTCTTGGGCGTCAACGGCGGCGTCATCAAGGCCCATGGCAGCTCCAACGGCAAGGCCTTCTTCAACGCCATCCGTCAGGCGGAGAAGCTGGTCCGGGGCGGCGTGACCCAAAAGATCGCGTCCGCGGTACAGGCCTCCCAAGTCCATTCGACAGAAGAAAAAATAGGTTGACATATCGCGACCTGTGTTTTACAATGAGCAGGTAAATTTTTCTGAGAATTACGCATTTCTATAGGAGGAAATAAGAATGGATTTTGAGAAAGTGCGCGCGATCATCGCCAAGCAGTTGGACATCGACCCGGAGACCATCACCCCGACCAGCAGCTTAATCGATGATCTGCATGCGGACTCTCTGGACATCGTAGAACTGGTCATGGACATGGAACAGGAATTCGATGTGGAGATCCCCGATGAGGTACTGCCCAACATCAAGACCGTCGGCGATGTGGTGGGCTATCTTGCCAAATAACTTGCGCATACCCCTTCGTTAGAATGGGTCAGCCCGCACCTGCAGGATGCGGGCCTTTTTATAGGAGCGAGATCATGGTGGACTTAATTGGCTGCATGGACAGGCTCAGCTATCGGTTCAAGGACGATAGCCTGCTGCATCGTGCGCTGACCCACTCCTCTCTGGCGGTGGAACAGCACCGCATGGGGGAGGACAACGAGCGATTGGAGTTTCTGGGGGACGCGGTGCTGGAGCATCTGGTGTCCCGATATCTGTATGATACTCACCCCGAGATGCGGGAGGGGGCCATGACCCGGCTTCGCTCCTCCTTGGTATGCGAGGGGGCCTTGTCCGCGGCGGCCCGGCGGCTGGGGCTGGGGGAGTATATCCTGTTGAGCCGGGGCGAGGAGCAATGCGGCGGCCGGGACAAGGATTCCATCCTGTCCGACGCCTTCGAGGCGGTACTGGCTGCGGTATATCTGGACGGCGGCCTGGAGGAAGCTGACAGGCTGGTACAAGCATACGTCCTATCCGCCGAAACGCTGGAAAACCGCACCTCCTCCAAGGACAGCAAGACCGCCTTTCAGGAGCTCATCCACGCGGACCACAAGGGGCGGACCATCCGCTACGAGCTGGTCGGCGAATCGGGCCCCGATCACAAGAAGCAATTCACTATGCGCGTGATGGTGGACGAGACGGAATGGGGCGTTGGCTACGGTCCCTCCAAACAGGCGGCAGGACAGGCGGCAGCCCAGATGGCCATGGAAAGATTCAAACAGACATGCGACTGACAAAGCTGGAAATGCAGGGGTTCAAATCCTTTGCGAAGAAAACGGAACTGCAATTCGGCAGCGGCATCACGGCCGTCATCGGCCCCAACGGCAGCGGCAAGAGCAACATCTCCGACGCCGTTCGCTGGGTGCTGGGCGAACAGAGCGCCCGGGCCCTGCGGGGGGCCAAGATGGAGGACGTGATCTTCAACGGCACCCAGAAACGCCGGCCCCTGGGCATGGCGGAGGTGACGCTGTCCTTCGATAATTCCGATCATGCGCTGCCGGTCGATTACGCCGAGGTGGGCGTCACCCGCCGGGTGTACCGGAACGGGGAGAGCGAGTACGCCATCAACGGCAAGACCTGCCGGTTGAAGGACGTGCTGGAACTCTTCAGGGATACGGGCATCGGCCGGGATGGCTATTCCATCATCTCCCAGGGGAAGGTGGATGAGATCCTGTCCAACAAATCCGCCGACCGCCGCTCCGCGCTGGAGGAGGCGGCCGGTGTCATGCGCTATCGTGTGCGCCGGACCGAAGCGGAGAAGAAGCTTGAGAACACCCAGAAGAACATGGAGCGCATCGGCGACATCCTCCATGAGCTGGAAAGCCGTGTAGGCCCACTTGGCGAACAGAGGGAGAAGGCCATCCAATACCAGACCGCCCGGGAGGAGCTAAAACGCCTGGAGGTGAACCTGTTCCTTCATGAGACGGAGAAGAACCGGCAAAAGATCGCCGAGCTGCAAACGGCCCTGAATGAGCTCAACGAGAAGCTGTCCGGCGTGGAGTCCGAGGATAAGGTCCTTATGGAAGCCAGCCATGAGCTGGAGGACCGGATCCGCGCCATGGATGAAAAGCTGGACGATGGCCAGAGGCGGCTGCTGGAGCTGCTGTCCCGGGTGGAGGGATTGCAGAGCGAGGAGAAGCTGAGCCTGGCCCGCCAGGAGACTTTGGAGAAGGAACGGGAACGGCTCCTTGCGGAAGCGGAGGCCCAGGTCCATGAGGCTGCTGAACGACAGCTGACACTGGACAGTATGGGCACCCTGTCCGATGAGGAGCGAAATGCCCTGCAGCAGCAGATAGAGACCATGAACGGGGAGCTTTCCGCCCTGCAGCAGGCATGCGAGCAGGCGGAAGCCGCTCTGGAAGAGAAGAAGAATCGGATCATGGAGGAGCTGAACCGCCTGTCCGACAAGAAGAGCAGCCTGTCGAGACTCACCGCCCTCGAACAGTCGTTGTTGGAACGAACGGAGGCCATTCGTGGCGACCTCGAGAAGAACGACCAGCGGCAGAATGAACTGCAGGAGGAAAAGGCCAAGGCCGAGATCGAGCAGCAGCGGCTGTTTATCCTGCGGGAGACCGGTCGTGAAGAGCTGAAGAAAGCCAGGGAAAACCAGGCCAACCTCCTTTCGGAACAGGAAGCCCAGATGGAAGCGGTCCGCCAGAAGGAGCAGCAGAGCGGCGCCATGTCCTCCCGACTCCACGTGCTGGAGGAGATGGCCCGCAAGCGCGAGGGCTACCAGAACAGCGTACGGCTGATCATGGACCTTGCCGAGCGGGACGTGGAGCTCAGGCAGAAGATCGTGGGCGTGGTGGCGGAGCTCATCCATGTGCCGGAAAAGTATGAAGTAGCCATCGGCACGGCCCTGGGCGGCGCCCAGCAGAACCTGGTGAGCCGGACCGGCCGGGACGCCAAGTTTATCATCGAGACCCTGCGGCGCAGGGAGTTCGGCCGCTGCACCATTTTGCCCCTGGACCTGCTGTCGGAGAACGGCGTCCGGGAGCGGGATCGCCACTTCTTAGAGGAGAAGGGCGTGATCGGCCTGGCATCCGACCTGATCCGGTGGGACGAGGGCATGGACAAGGCCGTGGAGTATCTTCTCGGCCGCACCGTGGTGGTGGAGGACCTCTCCATCGGCGTCAGCCTCAAGGAGCGCTCCGGTGGCGTCTTCCAGATCGTCACGCTGAAGGGCGACCTCATCACCCCCGGCGGCGCCATGACCGGCGGCAGCACCCAGCGCAGGAACTTCGGCATTCTGGGCCGGGAGCGGGAGATCGCGGAGCTGAAGAAGCAGTACGCTGAACTCGAAAAAGAGCGAAAGGCAGCCATCGAAGTGCTGACGGATAAGAAGCAGCAGGTCCTCTTGGCCGCCGTCCAGGTAGACGGGCTCGTTCGGGACCTTCACGACCGGGATATCGACCTTGAGAAGCAGAACGATAAGCTGCAGATCATCGAGCGGGATATCGAATCGGCTGAGGCCGACCGGGAGACCCTGACGGAGGAGCTGAACGCCACCGGAGAGAACGTCCGTTCCATCCGGGAGCGCATGGAGCTCCTGAACAGCGAGCAGACCGATCTCGAAGAGCATGGGACCATCTCCCGTCAGGAGGTGGTGGAGGACAGCAAGGCCCTCTACGCTCTGCGCAAGCATCGGGACGAGCAGGCGGAAGCGTTGACGGAGCTTCGTCTACGGTACACCGCCGTCATGAAGGAAGCCTCCGCTCAGGAGGCGGAGCGGGAGCGGCTCACCCGTGAGATCGAGCGCTGCGCCGAAAAACGGGCGTCCCTCCTGCAGGAAGCCGAGCGGGCTTCTCAGGAAGCTGAACGGGAGAGCCAGGCCCGTGCTGCACTTTGTCTGGATGCGGAGGAAGCTAAGGCAGCTCTTTCCGAAGCCCAGCAGGAGCAGCAGAAGGTGGACGATCAGCGCAGCCTCCAGAAGGAGGAGCTGCGGGTCCGCCGCACCCGGCGGGACGAACTGCTGGACAACACACGGGCGCTGCTGGACAGTCGCACCAGGACGGAAATGACGCTGGGCAAGCTCCAGACGTCGTTGGAGCAGCAGCAGGACCGCATCTGGCAGAATTACGGGCTGACCTATGAGAACGCGCTGCAGCTCAAGGAGGACATTCCCATAACCTCCAGCGGTCAGCGGGCGGCCAAACTTCGGGAGCAGATACGGAGCCTCGGCACCGTGAATCTGGACGCCATCGAGGAATACGCCCAGGTCTCGGAGCGGTATGAAAGCCTGAACAAGCAGTATGAGGATCTGACGAACGCCGCCAGTGACCTCTACACCCTCATCGCGAAGCTGACGAA
>CADCNE010000065.1:6800-14454 GCA_902802805.1 uncultured Eubacteriales bacterium | reverse complement strand
CTCATCGTTCACATACAGTGTGCAGAAGGGCTCCTTTGTGGACAGGGCGTCTCCCACCCGCTTGTGCATGATGAGGCCCACCGCCGGGTCGATCTTGTCCTCCTTCTTCGCCCGGCCAGCTCCAAGCATCTGAGACGCGATGCCGATCTTCTCCGCCACCAGGCCGGACAGGTATCCGTTCTGCAGGGGATACACCTCTACCTGCTTGCGGACCGCGCACAGCTCCTTGATCTTTTCCGCGTCGATATAGGCGGGATCGCCGCCCATGGCTTCAATCATCCGGCGGAGCTTCTCCAGGCCCGCACCGCAGCGCAGGGCCTTCAAAAGCTTCTCCTTCCCCTCTTCCTCCGTGGTCACGATGTCGCTGAGCATCAGCATATGGGCACCCAGCAGCAGGCTCACCTCCACCAGGGGCTCGTCCTCGGGCACCAGGCCGGAAAGCACGTTCACCGCCTCCTGGACCTCCAAAGCGTTGCCCACGGCGAGACCGAGCGGCTGGTTCATATCCGTGATGATGGCTTCACACCGACGGCCCAGGTGCGCCCCGATGCGTACCATGAGAGAGGCCAGCTTCTTTGCGTCCTCCACCGTGTGCATGAACGCGCCGGAACCCACCTTCACGTCCAGTACGATGGCGTCCGCCCCGGCGGCCAGCTTCTTGCTCATGACGCTGGAAGCGATGAGGGGCGTGCTGCCGATGGTGGCGGTCACGTCACGAAGGGCGTAAAGCTTTTTATCGGCGGGGACCAGGTTCCCGGACTGGCCGATGACGGCAAGACCGTTCTCCCGCACGATGTCCATGAATCGGTCCAGGGGCTGTTCGATATTGACGCCGGGGATGGATTCCAGCTTATCGAGGGTCCCGCCTGTATGGCCAAGGCCACGGCCGGACATCTTGGCCACCGTGCCGCCGCAGGCCGCCACCAGAGGGGCTACGATCAGCGTGGTGGTATCGCCCACGCCGCCGGTGGAGTGCTTATCCACCTTGATCCCGGCAAGAGGCGACAGGTCCACCGTGTCTCCGCTGTGCATCATCACGTCGGTGAGGATGGCGGTCTCCCGATCGGTCATGCCGCGAAACACTACGGCCATGAGAAAGGCTGCCACCTGATAGTCGGGAACCTGCTCCTTCACATATCCCAGGATCAGCTCCTCGATCTCCTCACGGGTCAGTTCGCCGCCGTCCCTTTTCTTCTCGATAATATCGACGATACGCATCCTTTGTCCCTCCTGTCGATGTCTATGCTTTCGGTCTTGATCTTGTCATCCTTGCTGCATTCGGTCAGGATCACTTTGTCATACAGGGATAGTTCCCCGGAAAGATCGTACAATTCATTCAAATCATCCAAAGCCGCCGCGTTTGAAGTCGGCGGGTTCAGCCCCGCGGCGCAGAGGCTGACATCGGTAAAACCCCTGTCCTTCGCCACGCGTATGGCTCTGCCTAAGCCGTACGCTTCGTCCAGCGGGGCAGCGATATCCGGTACAGAAAACCCGTCGATCAGCAGCTTTCGGCCCGGCAGCACGCCGAACAAACAGCGATGCTTTTCTCCCGAAGTATCCGGGATCATCTCAGTGAATAATCGACCGTGGCGGAAAGCCGCCGACGTGTACACCGCTCCCTCCCCGCCGGGACTGAGGGGCAGCATCTTGAGATACAGGCTGTCGTCCGCTTCATAGAGCTCCCGCATGGTCCGGCGACACAGGTTAAGCCGCGCTTCAAAAGGCAGCTCCCCTTTGGGCAGGATCAGAGCACGCACGCAAGAGGGCTTCTTATCCTTCACCTCGATCCGATCCGGAAACAGGCCCTCCGCATCTTCCTGTGCAACGACGGTCCGATCTGGCGCTATTTCGGCCAGCATATGATCCTGGGTGAACAGCTCCAGATAGTTTTCCTGGGCTACCGGCTGATACAAAGCGAGTGCGCTCATCAGTCGCCCGTCCTTACGCCAGAGGAGGCTGTTCTTCCGGCTGGGCGGAATGACCGTCGGCGCCACGATGGCGAGGTAGATCAGCCGCTCCGGATCGAAGGGCTCCACTGATTCTGCCTCCAGGAGCCTGGTCCCGTTCGATAGATCCGCATAGGTGAGCGCAGGCAACACATAGGACCAGCAGTGCCGCCTAGTTTCCGCAGAAAAATCTTCTACCGGGAATCGAAACGCAACGGGAAATCCTCCCCAGTTCATGCTTCTCCCTCCTTCTCCAACTGCGCCCTTTCGTTTTCGGCCCGTTCCAGGGCTTCATACAGCAGGTTTTCTTCGTTCTGCAGCTGTCCCAAAGCGATGCAAAGTCGCTGCATCCCTTCAAAGTCGCCCCGTGCCTCCGCTTTCTCGATGTCCGCTTCGGTCTGAGCCTGAGCCCGTTCGTTTTCCTCGATGGCCCGCTCCGTTTTGCAGATCTCCTGCTTTGCCGCGGCCAGAGCAGCCTTATATTCCTTCTGCCGCAGGTAGTAATTGCTCTTGTTGTCCTGGGGCTGCCGCTCCTGCCGCTGCACCGGCCGGACCATCAGTCGGTCAAAGACGCTGCCCTCATCCTCCTCCGGCTCCACGAATCCGTCCTTCTCCAGGAGCACCACCCGATCCGCCATGCGTTCCACCAGGTACCTGTCGTGGGTCACGATCAGGATGGTGCCGCCGAAGGCTTCCAGCGCCCGTTCCAGGACCTCGCAGCTGGCGATATCGAAGTGGTTGGTGGGCTCGTCCAGCAGCAGCACGTTGGCCCCGCCCAGCACCAGTTGCAACAGCTTGATCCTGGCCCGCTCGCCGCCGGACAGGGAACCGATGCGCTTATAGATATCGTCCCCGCGGAACAGGAAGGCGCCGAGGTAGTTGCGTAGCTCTCCTTCCAGAGCGTGCGGAAAGGCGTTCTGCATCTCCTCCAAAATGGTATTTTCCGGATCGAGATCGTCGGAGCTCTGCCGATAATACCCGAGGCGGACCCCGGCGCCCAGGCGATAGTGGCCGGAAGCAGGAAGAAGCTCCCCCGTCAGTACCTTCAAAAAGGTGGATTTTCCGCAGCCGTTGGCGCCCACAAGGCACACCGTCTGCCCCTTCCAAATGAGTAGATCGGCATGCTCGAACACCGTTTTGTTCCCATAGGCAACGGCCAGATCTCGAACGTCGATGATCTCGTTGCCGGAGGGTTCCGTCCCGCGAAAATGAAAATGGATGGCGGCCGGGTCCTTTTCGGGGGGCACCAGCCCCTCTTTCAAGCGTTCGATCTGCTTCTCCTTGGAGGCGATGGTCACGTAGTTATGAGCCTGGTTCCAGCGGCGCTGCTGGGCGATGATGCCCTCGATCCGTTTGATCTCCTTCATGGTCTGCTGATACCGGCGGGCGGCGATCTGCCGCTCGTCCATCTTCAGCTCCACATGGCGGGTATAGTTGCCCTTCGTGGCAATCAAATGGCCGTTCTCCAGCTCCAGCACCCGGTTCACGGAAGCGTCCAAAAAGGCACGGTCATGGGAGACCAGCACATAGGCGCCCTTGTAGCCGCTCAGAAAATCCTGCAAATAACAGATGGCGGCCACGTCCAGGTTATTTGTGGGCTCGTCCAGCAGCAGTAGGTCCGCTTTTCTCAGGATAGCCCTCGCCAGCATGGCCTTGGCTACCTGCCCGCCGCTGAAACGTGCGATGGGCCGCTCGAGCTCCTCTTCCGTAAAGCCCAGCCCCAACAGCGCGGAACGGGTCATGCTGCGAAAGGTCAATCCGCCCTCTTGCTGGAACCGCTCCATGAGACGGAACTGCCGGTCGATAAGCCGACGACGCTCCTCCTCTCCGGCGGTCTCGATGCGGGTGACGATCTCATTGAGCTCCCTCTCGCACTGGAGCAGCGCCTCATGAGCCTGGAGCACGAAATCATAGAGCTTCACGTCCTCACTGAGCTTCGGCAGCTGCTCCACGCAGGCCACAATGCACTGAGGGCTCATGGCGATGAAGCCGCCATCCGGACGGAGACGGCCCTCGATCATCTGGATCAGGGTGGATTTGCCGCAGCCATTGACGCCAATGAGACCGATGTGATCCCTCGGTCCGATCTCAAACGATATATCGGAGAAGAGCACCCTTTCGGCGAACTCCTTCCGCACTTGCACAACATTCACGATAGCCATACTTTTCCATATGCAGTATAGCACACAAATGACGTCCATGGGAACCTTTTGCAAAAAATTCAAACTTTGTACATGACGAAAATGGTCCCATCCTGTATACTGATGAAGAGGCAATGTTCTCTATGAAACGATGGAAACTTCCCTATATACACATCCTGCCGCGGATCCTGATCGGGGTCCTTGTGTTTGGTGTACTCCTTTCACTTCTTTTCGTGCCCCTGATCTCCAGAAACATCCTGTCCGTCAGTGACCTGGCCGACGCAGGTTCCCCTGTGCCGACTGCGACGCCGGCTCCCTCCTCTTACACGTTCTCCCCTACGCCCAACGTCACCGAGGCGCCTACGTCGACCCCCACACCGGGGCCGACCCAGCCGCCTTCCGATGTGATCATCCTGTCCGTATATACCACCCTCCGGCTGGGGGACGACAACGCCTCCGTCATCACCCTCCAGCAGCGGCTGACCGATCTTGGATACCTGGATTCCGATATGCCCGGGTCCCAGTACAACGAATCCATTGCCAGCGCCGTCGTGCTGTTCCAACGCGCCTGCAACATGGCCCAGACTGGAGTGGCTGACAGCGCCACGCAGGCGTCTCTGTATGAGGAAAACGCGCAGACCTATCGCATCAAACGTTCCGACATCGGGACCGATGTGCTCCGTCTGCAGCAGCGCCTGGCGGAGTTGGGATACTATACCGATCGCATCAACGGCTACTTTGGCCCCAACACGGAGCAGGCCGTCATGCAGTTTCAGGCGATCAACGGTCTGACCGTCAGCGGGGAACTGGACTATGACGCTTGGGTGATCCTCTATTCCGATGAAGCGCTGCCCATCCCTGTTCTGCCCACAGACACGCCCACGCCCCGTCCTACGCGGCATGTCTCTTCCGGCCAAACGGCGAAGGCCACAAAGAAGTCTACCGCGAAGGCCACGGCAAAGACTACTGTAAAGTCTACGGCAAAGAGCACGCCCAAGCCCACGGCGACGAAAGCGGCTTCCTCCAAAAAGAAGACCTATTCCAGCGTGGTCGCTGCCGCGCAGGATCAGCTGGGCAAGCCTTACGAATGGAGCGCCGAAGGACCGGACTCCTTCGATTGTTCCGGTTTGGTGTACTACTGTCTGAAGCAAAGCGGTCACAGCGTCAGCCGTCAGAGCGCCCGCAGCTACTCGCAAAAAGGGAGCTGGAAGCTGATCAAATCCATGAGCGATCTTAGGGCCGGGGATCTTGTGTTCTTCCGGAGCGATTCCAACAAAAACGTAAACCATACCGGCATCTGCATCAGCAACAGCGTCATGATCCACGCCTCCTCCTCCAAGGGCAAGGTTGCCCGCAGCAACCTCCATCAGGACTACTGGGAACGCAACTTCGTTTGCGGCAGGCGCCCGTCATGAGCTGTGAGCTTTGCCCCCGGCACTGTGCCGTAGACAGGTCTGTTTCCCCTGGCTTTTGCGGCTGCAGCGACACAATGCGCATTGCCCGCATCGGTCTGCACCGCTATGAGGAGCCCTGTATATCCGGCATCGGCGGTTCGGGAGCGGTGTTCTTTTCCGGCTGCAATCTGCGGTGCGTATTCTGTCAGAATAAGGTCCTGCAGACGGGAAAGCTGGGCCAGGACTTTTCACCTGAAGCCCTGGCGGACGCATTGCTGGAGCTGCAACGCATAGGCGCGGAGAATATCAATCTTGTCACGCCCACGCCCCATACGAACGGTATCTGTCGAGCTCTCGACCTGGCCAAAAGTAACGGCCTCTCCCTTCCCATCGTGTACAATACCAATGGATATCTGTCTGTGGATACTGTGGATAAGTTATCCAACTATGTGGATATCTGGCTCCCGGACTTCAAATATCACGATCAGCGGCTGGCTGATCGCTTCTCTTCCGCCCCACGGTACTTTGAAACGGCTCTTGCGGCCATCGGGCGGATGCTGGAACACGGTGGACAGTTGGTCCTGGATGAGACCGGACGCGCAAAAAAAGGTGTCCTCATTCGACACCTTGTCCTGCCCGGCTGTGTATTCGATACGCGGGACGTGCTGTCAGCCATCGCGGATCATTTCGGCACGGATACCTATCTTTCGCTGATGCATCAGTTCACGCCTCAACCGGACGGAAAGGCTCCCCTGAACCGCCGCCTCACCAAACGGGAGTATGACAGTGCCGTGGAAGCCTGCCTCAGCCTGGGATTCACACGGGTGTACATCCAGGAGGAACAGTCCGCTACCTTTGCCTATACGCCCGATTTCTCCGACGAGGTCAACGTTCAGGCCTGATCCTTCAGCACATACTTTTCGACAAACCAGGCCACGCCCTCCTCCGCCTGGGCGGGAATGACCATGTCCGCTGCCGCTTTCACACTTTCCTTGCCGTTCGCCACGCAGCAGCCCACGCCGGACCACTCGATCATATCCTGATCCAGAGTATTGTCGCCCATGGCGCAGGTCTCAGCACGGTCGATGCCCAGGGCTTCGGAAAGAGCTTTCACTGCCGATCCCTTGGTGACACCGATATCCCCTATCTCGATGAATCCGGGCTTGGAACCCAGAGCGTGGAGGTTTTGGGGCAGCCGCTCCGAGACCAGCTGTTTATATTTCTCCTCCTGCTCCGGCGGGGCATAAATCAGCACCTTGGGCACGTTGCTGAGATCGTGCTCCAACAGCTGTTCGTCCGCCCGGCAAGGCAGCTTTTGGTAGGCGCAGTACTGCTCGGCAAAGGGCGTCATGCGTTGGAAGATCACCTCGTCCCCCTGATATATCTGCACGTGAAGGTCCAGTTCATTGGCGATTCGGATGCAGGTCGCCACATCCTCCTCTGTGAGGAACTGGTGGATGCGAGGCGCACCGGTAGCATAGTCCGCCACCAGGGCGCCGCCGAAGCAGATGATATAATGGAACCCCTCCCCCAGCTGTCTGCGGATGGCCTCCGTGCCCAAATACCCACGGCCCGTGGCAAGAACTATCTCCACGCCCTGTTCCTGGGCTTTGCGCAAAGCGTTCAGGGAACGCTGGGGAATGATGGACGAATGGTCCACCAGGGTGTCGTCGATGTCCAGGGCGATCAACCGAATATCCATAATCTCCTCACTTTCCCATGGCGGCGCGGACGGCTCCGGACATATACAGGGAGCCGATGGCCAGCAGCACGTCTTCCGGTTTAGCTTTATTCAACATTCTTTTCACACCGTTTTCCACCGTGCCCGCCGGTTCCGCTTCCCCGCCCAAGGAGCGGATCTCCTCCGCCAGGTCTTCCGCGGTCATTGCCCGGGGCGAATCAGGCTGGACGGTGACGAATCGCGTGGCGAGGGGCAGCAACTCCCGGATCATGTCCCCATGGTCCTTGTCGGCCATGACGCCCATCATCACGGTGATTTTTTGATCGGGGAACAGCTCACGCAGTGTCTGCGCGGCGGCGTGGAAGCCATGGGGGTTGTGGCCCCCATCCAGGAGGAACACCGGCTGCTCGCTGAGCAGCTCCATACGGGCAGGCCATTGGACCTTAGCCATTCCTCCAAAGACCGCAACATCGGGTATGGAAAGGCCGCCCT
>CADCNE010000065.1:0-6759 GCA_902802805.1 uncultured Eubacteriales bacterium | reverse complement strand
AGGGACCGAAGGATAGATCGTGGCCCCGCAGGGTGTGGCTATGGTCCACGATTCGGCTATAATCCGTGACCACCAAGCGGGAGTGCTTTTTTTCGCAGGTATCCCGAAACACCTTGTCCGCCTCGGGATTCTCCCCATAGATGAGGGTGGTGCCATTTGGTTTGATGATGCCGGCCTTGGCGGAGGCGATCTCGGTCATGGTGTTTCCCAGATACTTCATATGATCGAAGCCCATGGCGGTGATGATGGTGAGCAATGGCGTATGGATCACGTTGGTGGAGTCGAACTCGCCCCCCATGCCCACCTCCAGGACCACCACGTCACAATTCTGCTCCTTGTAATAAAGCATGGCGGCGCAGGTGATGAGCTCGAATTCCGAGGGCGGGTACTCCATGCCGTCTACGATGGGGCGGATCTTTTCAAAGATATCCACCAGATCCTGGTCGGGGATGGGCACACCATTCAGGGCGATCCGTTCATTGAATCGGTTGACGAAGGGCGAGGTGTACAGGCCCGTTCTGTATCCCGCAGCTTGGAGAATGGAGGCCAGCATAGCGCAGGTGGAGCCCTTGCCGTTGGTCCCGGCTACGTGGATGAACCGGAGCTGATTCTGGGGGTCGCCCAACAGAAACAGAAGCTCCCGAGTGCGGGAAAGACCATCCTTTGTGCCCTTCCAGTAGGCGCTGTGGATATAGGCTATGGTCTCTTCGTAATTCATGCAATTTGCCCTTTCGAAAAGAAAGCCCGCCATGGGAAGCGGGCAAAGTTCATGATTACACCTTACGCGTCGGCGTAGTTGTTGAAATAGTTCTGCACCAGCACGATGGGCGTACCCTTGTCGCCGCTACCGCTGGTGAGGTCGCAGAGGGAACCGATCAGGTCCGTGAGCCGCCGGGGCGTGGTGCCCTGGGAGACCATCTGGCCCTTCAGACTGGCGTTCTTCTCCCGGATGCGCTGCTCGATGGCCGCACGAAGCTCTGCGCCGCTGAGACCCTTGAAATCGTTGTCCGCCAGGTACTTGAGCTTCAGTTCGTTGGGAAGACCGTTGAGCCCCGCCGTGAAGCCGGGGGATACCACCGGATCGGCCAGCTCCCAGATCTTCCCCACCGGGTCTTTGAAGGCGCCGTCGCCGTAGACCATGGCCTCCACATGGACGCCGGTCCGGGCGATGAACTCCGCCTGGATGGCTTCCGCCACCGCCTGAGCATTCTTGGGGAAGAGCTTGACAGTGTTTTCTGTGGCCTTGTTGGACCCAAGGAGACCGTACTCAGGCTGATAGCCGCTGCCGTCCATGGACTCGTTCATGATGTCGCACAGGGTCAGAGCTTTCTTCGCGCCAGCCTTGACGAGCCGCTTCTGAGTCCGCTCCCGCTCATGGATGTTTGCGCAGAGGACCGTGTCCGTGTATTGGAGGATGGCGGTGGGATCGTTGGCGAAGACGATCTCGGCTTCGGCCCCCTCCTCCTCGATGAGGCTGCGGTAGTATTCCACATAGTTGACGCCGGTGAAGGTGTGCTTGGGCTCACCGAAGAGCTGGATGAACTCCTTCTCAGACAGGACCGTGGAATAGGGATTGACGCCGGAGTCCAGCAGGGCGTCCTCGTCCACCAGATGGTTCCCCTCCTCGTCCGCCGGATAGGAGAGCAGGACCACGACCTTCTTGGTCCCCCGGGCGATGCCGCGCAGGCAGATGGCGAACCGGTTGCGGCTCAGGATGGGAAAGACCACGCCCACGGTGTCGCCCAGCTTGCGCTGCACGTCCCGGGCGATGTCGTCCGTGGTGCAGTAGTTGCCGTCGGCCCGGGCAACCACGGCTTCGGTGACCGCCACTACATCCCGATCATGGAGGGTGAAGCCCTCCTTTTGCGCCGTCTCCAGCACAGAGTCCACAACGATGGAAACGATGTCGTCTCCCTGACGAATGATGGGGGCCCGAATGCCCCGTGAGATCGTACCGGCCATAGCATGTATCTCCTTTTTAGTTTGGCAAAAAACAGAGTATAGAATACGTCAAAGGATGCGGATTGTCAAGGAAAATATATTATTTCCTCACGCTTTGTTCTGGATATATCGGTCCATAGCCGCAGCGGCCTTCTTCCCTGCCCCCATGGCGAGGATGACCGTAGCCGCGCCGGTGACCGCGTCGCCGCCGGCATAGATGCCCTCGCAGGAGGTGAGGCCGTCCTCATCTGTGATGATGCCGCCCCAGCGTTGGGTGGCAAGGCCCTCGGTGGTGGACTTGATGAGAGGATTGGGGCTGGTGCCCAGGGCCATGATGACGCAGTCGGTCTCGAGTTCAAATTCGCTCCCCGGTATCTCCACGGGGCGGCGGCGGCCGGAGGCATCCGGCTCGCCCAGCTCCATGCGGATGCAGCGCATCTTGACCACGTTCCGATTCTCGTCGCCGATCAGCTCCACAGGATTGTTGAGGAGCTTGAACACGATCCCCTCCTCCATGGCGTGCTCCACCTCCTCCTTCCGGGCGGGAAGCTCTTCCAGGGACCGACGGTAGACGATGGTGACGGATTCGGCCCCCAGCCGGAGGGCACACCGGGCCGCGTCCATAGCCACGTTCCCGCCGCCCACCACGGTGACATGCTTCGCGTGCTGGATGGGGGTGTTGGCATCGGGTTCATAGGCCTTCATCAGGTTCACCCGTGTCAAAAATTCGTTGGCAGAGTAGACGCCCTTCAGGTTCTCGCCGGGGATGTTCATGAACTTGGGCAGGCCCGCTCCGGAGCCGATGAACACGGCTTCAAAGCCCTGCTCCTCCATGAGCTCCTGAATAGACAAGACCCGGCCCACGACCATGTTGGTGAGCACCTTCACGCCCATCTTCTCGAGACCCTCTATCTCCCGCTTCACGATGGCCTTGGGGAGACGAAACTCGGGGATGCCGTAGCTCAGCACGCCGCCCGCCACATGGAGGGCTTCGAAGACGGTCACGTCGTATCCCTTTCTCGCCAAATCTCCCGCGCAGGTGAGGCCCGCCGGGCCGGAGCCCACGACGGCCACCTTGTGCCCGTTCTTCTCCGGTATAAAGGAAGCGGCTTCAGCATGAGCGTTGTGGTAGTCGGCCACGAACCGTTCAAGACGGCCGATACCCACAGGCTCGCCCTTGATGCCCCGGACGCAGTACTTCTCGCACTGGCTCTCCTGGGGGCAGACTCGGCCGCATACGGCCGGCAGGGCGCTGTCGGCTGCGATGACCTGATACGCGCCTTCAAAATCCCCTTCCCGTATTTTGGCGATAAATTGCGGGATCTGGATGTTCACGGGACAGCCATGAATACAGGGCATGTTCTTGCAGTTCAGGCACCGCTGAGCCTCGTCCAAAGCCAGCTCCTCGCTATAGCCCAGGGCCACCTCGCTGAAGTTATGGGCCCGCACCAGAGGCTCCTGGCTGGGCATAGGATTTTTGTCTTTGCGCATGTTGGCCATTTACTTCACCTCCATGGAAAACAGGTTGCAGGCCGCTTCCCGGGCCTTCAGCTCAAAGGGACGATAGGCGGCGCAGCGGGCCATGGCTTCGTCAAAGTCCACCTCATGCCCGTCGAAGTCGGGGCCGTCCACGCAGGCGAACTTCATCTTGCCGCCTACAGACAGGCGGCAGCAGCCGCACATGCCCGTGCCGTCGATCATGATGGGGTTCATGGAGACCACGGTCTTTATGCCGTATTCCCTGGTAAGCTTGCAGACGAACTTCATCATGATGAGGGGACCAATGGCGATGACCTGATCGTACTCCCGCCCGCTGTCGATGAGTTTTTTGAGAGCGTCGGTCACCAGGCCCTTTTCGCCCCAGGAGCCGTCATCGCTGACGGGAACGAAGGTGGTGCTGTTCGCCCTGAATTCTTCCTCCAGGATCACCAGGTCCTTATTCCGGAACCCGGCTACAGCGTCCACTTCGCAGCCCTGCTCAAAGAGCTTTTTTGTCACGGGGAAGGCGATGGCACAGCCCACGCCGCCGCCGATGACCGCCACCCGCTTGAGGCCTTCCGTCTCGGTGGGCTTGCCCAGGGGGCCAACGAAATCGGGGATGGTCTCCCCCTGCTGCTTATGGTTCAGCTTTTCGGTGGTGGCGCCCACGATCTGAAAGATGATATCCACTGTGCCCGCTTCCCTATCATAGCCCGCCACGGTGAGAGGGATACGTTCCCCATTCTCCTCCACCCGCAGAATGATGAACTGACCCGGCTGGACCTTCTTGGCCACCAGGGGCGCGTCGATGCTCATGCGAGTCACCGACGGGTTCAGGGGCTCCTTTTTCACGATGCGAAACATGCCTGTTCCTCCTCTATTCAAAGCTTCTGATCTTTTCCGCGATCTTCTGGGCGGTAGGCGTGGCGGCGATCCCGCCCCGGGCCGTCTCACGCAGATCCGGGTTCATCATGCGGCCTACATTGCGCATGGCCGTGACCACCTCATCAAAGGGGATAATGCTCTCGATCCCCGCCATGACCATATCGCTGCACAGGACGGCGTTGGCGGCGCCGATGGCGTTTCGCTTGATGCAGGGACACTCTACCAGCCCGGCCACGGGGTCGCATACAAGGCCCATGACGTTCTTAAGGGCGATGGCTGCCGCGTGGAGGCACATCTCGGGCGTGCCGCCTCTTAGCTCCGTCAAGGCGCTGGCCGCCATAGCCGCTGCGGAACCCGTCTCTGCCTGACAGCCGCCGGAGGCACCGGCAAGGCTCGCGTTGCGGGCGATGATGAGGCCGATAGCGCCCGCGTTGCAGAGGCCCGCCACCAGCTGATCTTCAGATAGATCATGGGCGTCCCCATATTGAATGAGCACGGCAGGCAGGATGCCGCTGGCCCCGGCGGTGGGCGCAGCTACGATACGGCCCATGGAAGCGTTTACCTCCGTGACGGCCATGGCGGAGGCCACGATCTTGGTCATCTCGCGGCCCATGACAGCGCTCTCCGTGAAGGCCATAAGCTTGTCGGCGTCCTCGCCCATGAGCCCTGTGATGGAGGTCTGCTGCTCTTCGAGGCCCACACGGATGCTTTCGCGCATGACCTCCAGATCGATGCGCATTTCGGCCATGACGGCTTCCCGATCCATCTCAGCTCGATCCAGCTCGTACAGCACCGCCGCTTCGCTGATGGGTATCTGTTCCACCTCACACAGTTCAAGGAGTTCTTGACCGGAAGAAAAGGAATGATCGATCATAGCGCACAGGCCTCCTTGATACCGTCCACATTGTTCACGATCCGCTGACGGGTAGCTTCATCCACCGGCGTATCCGTTTCGATGACCATGCAGGCCCCCTGCCTCCGTTCTGAGCGGAAGACCTTCATGAAGGCCACGTTGATCTTTTCGAGGGCCAGTATCCAGGAAACCTTGGAGATGACCCCCGGCACATCCTGGTAGAAGATGATGAGGGTGGGATACTCTCCGGTGAAGCTGACATCCATGCCGTTGATGGAGGTGACCTGGATGCGTCCGCCGCCGATGGAGGTGCCGATATAGGTGTACTCCTTCCCATCCTCCCCCTGGACGTAGACTCGGGCGGTGTTGGGATGCTCTGGCTCCTCCTTGCTGAAGAAGACGGGGATATCCACGTCTGCCTCCTTGGCGAGGAGCTTGGCGTAGCGTATGGTGCCCTGATCCGGGTTCACGCCCAGGATGCCCGCTACGATGGCCGTGTCCGTGCCGTGGCCCCGGCCGGTCTCCGCGAAAGAGCCGAACAGAGTCACACGGGCGGCTCTGACCTTGCCGTTCACAAGACGGTTGGCCACCTGACCGATGCGTACCGCTCCGGCGGTGTGGGAACTGGATGGGCCGATCATCCGCGGCCCGATGATGTCAAACAAACTGATGCTCATGGGTTCCCCTTCCTGAAGACGGATCCATTCTTTTAAAAAGTATATCATAACGAGCGGAAGAAGAAAAGAGATAAAACGTGCCGGGCGGCATGTTTTATAAAAAAAGGACCCGCTGCCATAGGAGCAGCGGGGTCATGATATGCCAGGGAAACCTTAGTTCAGGATCTCCTTCAGGGACTTGCCGGCCTTGAAAGAGGGGGCCTTGGAAGCGCCGATGCTGATCACTTCGCCGGTCATGGGGTTGTGGCCCTTGCGGGCGGGACGATCCTTCGCTTCGAAGGCGCCGAAGCCGACCAGGGAGACCTTCTCCCCGTTCTTCAGGGCTTCCATAATGGTATCGAGAACGCCGTTGACGACCTTGTCCACGTCCTTGCGGGAAACGGCGGTTTTTTCAGCTACGACAGAGATAAGTTCAGCTTTATTCATTTGTTATTCCTCCCGTTCATTTTTTCCGAACGGGACTTATTTTAACAGCGATGCTCGCTAAAATCAATACTTTTTTTTAGAAATATTATTGAAATTCCGATGTTTTTGCCATTTCCCAGTATTCATCCATCTCCGCAAGGGTCATCTCGGACAGCTTTTTTCCCGCCGCGTCTATGTTTTTTTCCATTTGCTCGAATCGGCGGATGAACTTGTCCGTAGCCTGATGCAGCGTCTCCTCCCCGTCAAGCCCCAGCAGCCGGCATACGTTCATGGTGGCAAAGAACAGGTCACCCATCTCTTTTTCGATACCCTGACCCGACGCCATGGCCCCGCGCAGTTCCTCCGTCTCTTCAGCGATCTTATAGAATGCGTCGGCGGCGGTTTCAAAATCGAATCAGACCATATCCGTATCTGGTACCACGGCATGGATCAGACCGGCACCGGTGATCTCCCGAAATCCACCGGCGTGGCCACTTCCATCGCTTCCGGTACTCCTGC
>CADCNE010000064.1 GCA_902802805.1 uncultured Eubacteriales bacterium | reverse complement strand
CAAAACTATGTGAGCCTGTTCACCCCCAACAAACAGTGGTCCATCCTGATTTTGAAATACGCCGGGAACACCATGATCCTGTGGCTCCTGGGCGCCATTCCTCAGTTTGCGATCGCCCTGCTGCTGGCGGTGTTCTTCACCAGCTACCGGCTCAACATCAAGGGACAGGGCTTCTTCAAAACGGTTATCTACATGCCTAACCTGATCATGGCCTCCGCTTTCTCCATGCTGTTCTTCACCCTGTTCTCCAAGGTGGGTCCGGTGAATCAGCTCCTGGAGCAGGCCGGGATAATGGACAAGGCCTTCGACTTCTTCGCAAGCAAGGTCACCGTCCGGGGCCTCATCGCCCTCATGAACTTTCTCATGTGGTTCGGCAACACCACCATCGTGCTCATGGCCGGCATCATGGGCATCGATCAGACCCTCTTTGAGGCGGCCACCATCGACGGCGCCAACGCGGTGAAGGTCTTCTTCAAGGTGACCATGCCGCTCTTGATGCCCATCTTCGTCTACTGCCTCATCACGGCTTTGATCGGCGGCATCCAGATGTTCGACGTGCCGCAGGTGTTGACCAACCGGCTGGGCATGCCCAATCGGACCTCCTTCACCCTGGTCATGTACCTCAACAACTATCTGTCCACCAGCAAGAACTATGGCATGTCCGGCGCCATCTCCGTGATCATCTTCATCATCACGGGTATCCTGGGCGGCATCGTCTACAAGTTCCTGTCGGCTCAGTATAAGGACCCCGAGGAGAAGCCCCGCCGGGCTCGTCGGGCAAGGAAAGGAGCGGCCAAATGAGCGATAATACCAAGAGCAGACTGATGATGACCCTGCTCAGAATCGTGGTCTACGCCATCCTGATCTTCCTGACGGTGCTGTGCCTGTTCTCCTTCTACCTGATGATCGTCAACGCATCCCGGTCCAACGCCCAGCTGCAGGCGGGCTTCCGGCTCCTGCCCCAGGAGCACTTCTGGGATAACCTGAAGAACGCCTGGACCGACGCCTCCATCAACATCCCCCGGGGCATGCTGAACAGCCTGTTCATCGCTGTGACCTCGGCGGCCCTGACCACCTATTTCTCTGCCCTGACCGCCTATGGCGTCCACGTCTATGACTTCAAGGGCAAGAAGCTGGTGTTCACCTTCATCATGGCCATCATGATGATCCCCGCCCAGGTGTCCGCGGTGGGCTTCGTCCAGATGATCAACAAGCTCCACCTGACCAACAACTATATCCCGCTCATCATCCCCAGCATCGCCGCCCCCGTAGTGTTCTTCTACATGAAGCAGTACATGGAGAGCGTACTGCCGCTGGAGATCGTGGAGGCGGCACGGTGCGACGGCTCCGGCGAGTTCCGCACCTTCAACACCATCATCCTGCCCATCATGAAGCCGGCCATCGCCGTCCAGGCCATCTTCTCCTTCGTGAGCTCCTGGAACAACTACTTCATCCCGGCCCTGCTCCTCGATAAGGCTGAGATGAAGACCGTGCCCATCATGATCGCCCAGCTCCGCAGCGCCGACTACTCCAAGTTCGACATGGGCAAGGTGTACATGTTCATCCTGCTGGCCATCCTGCCGGTCATGCTGGTATACATCATCCTGAGCAAGTCCATCATCAAGGGCGTAACCTCAGGAAGCGTGAAAGGATAATCCTTCTTCATGTCCCTCCTCCTTTGCCGCCTTGTCCCCCGGGGCAGGGCGGTTTTTGACAACAGAAAGGAAAGGAAAAGCTATGCGCGTTTTCACAGGATTTCAGAAGGGCGTGGACCTGGGGGGCTGGTTTTCCCAGTGTGACCACAGCGAAGAGCGGTACGACACCTTCATCACGAAGGAAGACTTCAGCATCATCAAGGGCTGGGGCTGCGACCATGTGCGCTTGCCCGTGGACTATGAGCTGCTGGAGGACAGGGACGGCGCGCCCCAGGAAAAGGGCTATGCGCGCCTCGAGCAGGCTATCGGCTGGGCAAAAGAGAACGGGCTCAACATGGTGCTGGACCTTCATAAGACCGCCGGCTTCTCCTTCGACCCCGGCGAGCGGGAGGCGGGCTTCTTCGAGAACGAGAAGTACCAGGAGCGGTTTTACGCCCTGTGGGAGCGGATCGCCTGCCGGTTCGGGAAGTATGCGGACATGCTGGCCTTCGAGCTCCTCAACGAGGTCACGGAACAGTCCTATTGCGCCACCTGGAACCGTATCGCGTCCACATGCATCCGCCGCATCCGGGCTGTCGCGCCAGCGGTCAACATTCTGGTAGGCGGCTACTGGCACAACAGCGCCGTCTCCGTCAAGGATATCGACGTGCCCGTGGACGAGCATATCGTCTTCAATTTTCACTGCTACGAGCCCCTGATCTTCACCCATCAGGGCGCCTACTGGATGCCCGCCATGGACCGATCCTTCCGCATCCCAGCCACGGCCACCTTCGCAGAAATGGCCAGGGCGGACAGGGAGCAGGGCACCCTCTCCTGCGCCGGGTACGAGAACTGGCCTCCCGAGACCACCCTGTCCGGCGCCTATTTCGAGGCGTTCATGGGGGAGGCCGTGGCAGCCGCCGAAGCAAAGAACGTGCCCCTTTACTGCGGCGAGTACGGCGTCATCGACAACGCCACGCCGGAGGACACTCTGATCTGGTACCGGGCCATCCACGCCGCCTTCGAAAAGTACGGCATCGGCCGGGCCGCCTGGAGCTACCGGCAGATGGACTTCGGCCTCTCCGATCCCCGCATGGACGGCGTGCGGCCGGAGCTTCTGTCCTGTCTGTGATCCATAGGAGGCAAACCAATGACCGATGTTAGCGGAAGATGGGCGCTGGTCACCGGCGCCAGCCGGGGGATCGGCTTTCTCGCGGCGGAATGTCTGGCCCGGCACGGCTGCAACCTGATCCTGCACAGTCGCAGGGAAGAGCATCTGGACAAGATCGTCAAGGCTACGACAGCCTGCAGCGTGCAGGTGTGTACCGTGGCCGCGGAGCTTTCTAACATCACCGATATGGAGGACATGCTCCGCTGCATCGATGGGATGGGCGTACCTGTGGACATCGTTCTCAACAACGCCGGCATGCAGATCGCCTATCGGCATGAGCCGCTTCTGACGCCGGCTTCGGATTATGAGCAGAGCTTTTGGGTGAACACCATCGCGCCCATGATGATCACCTACCATTTTCTCCCGGCCATGGTCCGTCGGGGCTTTGGCCGCATCGTCAACACCACCAGCGGCATCCGGAACGACCCGTACCAGGCCGGGTATTCCGCCAGCAAGGCGGCTCTCGACAAGGTGACTGTGGACCTTGCCGGGCTGTACGACGGAACGGACGTCATGATCAACCTGACCGACCCGGGCTGGTGCCGGACGGACCTGGGCGGTCCCCACGCTCCCAACTCTCCCGAAAGCTCCCTGCCCGGCGTGCTCATCGGCGTGTTCCTGGACGATAAACGCTCCGGCCGCTGTTTCGCAGCGCCCGACTTCCATGGCATGACCCTGCCCCAGGCGGTGGCCTTTGCCCAAAAGGCCACATCTTTATGATCAACGACTCTGTGATCGTGGTTTGACCCTTTTCAGCGCACTGCTTCTGCCGGTCCGTCTTCCTGGTCCGGCAGAAAGTCTTTTTATCCCCTCATTTTGCCAAAAAATCAAAAAACAAAGAGGAAAATGGGCAAAACCGGCGTATAACATTCAACAGCAGCACTTTTGGAGGCAAGACATGGCGGAGGAATCCATTCGATCCCGGTGGGAAGCCTGGGAGGAGCAGACGCTCTCTCCCTATGCCACCCTGTCAAAAAACAGCCGAGGCAGGGCCAGGGAGATCGAGCCCTGCGAGATACGGACCTGCTTCATGCGGGATCGGGACAGGATCCTGCACTGCAAGGCCTTCCGCCGTCTCAAGCACAAGACTCAGGTGTTTCTGGCGCCCCTCGGAGACCACTATCGAACCCGGCTCACCCACACCCTGGAGGTGTCTCAGATCGCCCGGACCATCGCCCGGGCTATGGGCCTCAACGAGGACCTGACCGAGGCCATCGCCCTGGGCCACGACCTTGGGCACACCCCCTTCGGCCATACTGGGGAAGGGGTCCTGGACCGACTGGTCCCCGGCGGGTTCAGCCACAACGAGGAGGGCCTTCGGGTGGTAGACAAGCTGGAGAACGACGGCCAGGGATTGAACCTGACCTTCGAGGTCCGGGACGGCATCGTGAACCACCCCAAGAAGTGTCACCCCGCCACCATGGAGGGGAAGGTGGTGTCTCTGTCGGATAGGATAGCCTATGTGAACCACGACATCGACGACGCCGTTCGGGCAGGGGTGCTGACGAGCGAGGACATCCCGGACAGCTGCCGCCGCCGCTTCGGGAACACCCACAGCGAGCGCATCAACAGCATGATCCTGGACGTGCTCAGGGCCAGCCGGAACACGCCCGCCGTGACCTTCACGGAGGAGGCGGCTGAGGAGTTCGACCGGCTGCGCAACTTCATGTACGAGAACGTGTACTTCAACCCCATCGCCAAGCGGGAGGACGAGAAGGCCCGGGGGGTGGTGGAGGCGCTGTACACCTATTATTTGGACCATATCGAGCTGCTGCCGGAGGAGTTTCTGCTCCATCTTGGCGAGGACGGGGCCCAGCGCATCACGGCGGACTATATCGCCTGCATGACGGACACCTACGCCATCCAGCAGTATCAGCAGCTGTTCGTACCGGCGGCCTGGAATTAGACCGCATATAGATCACGGAGGCAAGGATTGGCTTTTCCGCAGGAATGGATGGACGAGCTTCTGTCCAAGAACGAGATAACGGAGGTGGTCTCCTCCTACGTGGCGCTGAAGCCCAAAGGCCGCAAGCTCTGGGCCTGCTGTCCGCTGCACGGGGAGAAGACGCCCTCCTTTTCCGTGTCCCCGGATAAGCAGCTCTTCTACTGCTTCGGCTGTCATGCGGGCGGCACCGTGATCCAGTTCATCATGGACATGGAGCACCTAACCTTTCTCGAGGCGGTGAAGCTCCTCGCTGAGCGGGACCATATGGAGCTGCCGGAGGAGAAGAACGACCGGGACCTGCAGCGCCTTCGGGCCTACCGGGAGCGGCTGTACGCAGTCAATAAGGCGGCGGCCCGGTTCTACTGCGAGCAGCTGTTGGGAACGAACGGTCAGCCCGGGCGGGATTACGCCCAGCGGCGGGGGCTCGTGAAGGACATCATCCTGCGCTTCGGCATCGGATACGCCCCGGAGGGCTGGGACAACCTGAAGAAACATTTGGAAGAACAGGGCTTTTCGGAGAAGGAGCTGCTGGACGCGGGGCTGCTGGTGAAGAACCCCAACTCCGGCCGGGTGTACGACGCGTACCGGAACCGGCTCATCTACCCCATCCAGGGCATCGGCGGACAGGTGCTTGGCTTCGGCGGTCGGGTGTTGGACGATTCTAAGCCCAAGTACATCAACACCGGCGACACGCCCATCTACAACAAGCGAAACAACCTCTACGGACTGTTCCTGCAGAAGGGGGCCAAGCTCTCCGACCTGATCATGGTGGAGGGGTACATGGACGTGATCGGCCTTTACAAGGCCGGCGTCACCAACGCCGTGGCGAGCCTGGGCACGGCCCTGACGGAGCAGCAGGCGCGGCTCCTCAAGCGATATGTAGATACGGTCTACATCGCATATGACGGAGACGCCGCCGGGCAGAATGCCACCATCCGTGGGTTGGAGATACTGTCCCATGAGGGGCTGGCGGTCCGGGTCATCGTGTTCCCGGATGATCTCGATCCGGACGAGTACGTCCAGATCTACGGCAAGGCCGGGTTCGACGCCCTGAAATCGAACGCCTATTCCCTCAACGCCTTCAAGCTGGAGGCCATGGCCAGGGAATACGATCTCAACGACGAGAACGGACGGGAGCAGTTCGCCCTGAAGGCCTGCGCCTTCGTGGGCACTCTGCAGCCCGTGGAGCAGGAGCGGTACTACAAGCTCATCGCTCAAAAGACGGGGTACGAGATCGAGTCCCTGCGGGAGCAGGGGAAACGGGGCGAGGAATACGCGAACAAACCCGCGACCTTCCGGCGGGGCACCTACCGCCGTCCCAGCGCCCAGGACGAGGACCAGAAGGAGCTCCTGTTGAGGACCATGCTCACCTGCGCGGTGAAGGACAAAAAAGCCTATGCCGCTTTGAAAGCGGCGGGGGCGGGGGAGACGCTGACGGAGCCCTACGGGTCCCTGTTCACCGCCCTCGACCAGCCTGGCTTCTCCTTTGCTTCCTATGTGGGGGCTCAGGAGCGCCGGGAGGCCGAAAAACTGACCGCCCTCATACGGAATGAACAGGATATGGTGGAGCCGGAAAAAACGGCTTTGGATTGCTTAAGACGACTGCGGCAGCTGGAGCAGGAGGACAAGCTCGCCGAGCTGCAGCGGGAGCTGAAACGGACCGACCTTGGCGAAGGGGAGCGCGCCGCGCTTCTCAAGCAGATCACAGACATGATACGGGCAAAAAAATAAGGAGACGAACATGAGCGAAACCAACAAGAAAACCACCCCCACGAAGGACCCCAGACAGCGCATCAACGAGCTCTTGGAGATGGGCAAGCAGAAGGGCGTTCTGAGCTACAAGGAGATCATGGACGCGCTTCAGGAGCTGGAGCTGGACCAGGAGGCCGTGGAGAAAGTCTACGAGACCATCGAGGAACAGAACATCGACGTGGTGGAGGAGGTTGAGGTCCCCGAGGACATCAACGAGGAGATCGCCGAGGTGGAGACCATCCTCTCCGTCACCGAGGGCATCAACATCGACGACCCCGTCCGCATGTACCTGAAGGAGATCGGCAAGGTCCCTCTGCTGACGCCTCAGGAGGAGGTGGAGATCGCCACCCGTATGGCGAACGGCGACGAGGAGGCCAAGCACCAGCTGGCCGAGGCGAACCTGCGTCTGGTCGTCTCCATCGCCAAGCGGTACGTGGGCCGGGGCATGCTGTTCCTGGACCTCATTCAGGAGGGGAACCTGGGCCTCATCAAGGCCGTGGAGAAGTTCGATTACCGCAAGGGCTACAAGTTCTCCACATACGCCACCTGGTGGATCCGGCAGGCCATCACCCGCGCCATCGCCGACCAGGCCCGGACCATCCGCATCCCCGTGCACATGGTGGAGACCATCAACAAGCTCATCCGGGTCAACCGGCAGCTGGTCCAGGAGTACGGCCGTGATCCCCGCCCCGACGAGATCGCCAAGGAGATGGGTATCTCCGAGGAGAAGGTGCGGGAGATCCTCAAGATCGCGCAGGAGCCCGTGTCCCTTGAAACGCCCATCGGCGAGGAGGACGACTCCCATCTGGGCGACTTCATCCCCGACGACGACGCGCCGGCCCCCGCAGAGGCTGTGGCCAGCACTCTCCTCAAGGAGCAGCTCATGGAGGTCCTGGCGAGCCTCACGCCCCGGGAAGCCCGGGTGCTGCGGCTTAGGTACGGCCTCGACGACGGTAAAGCCCGCACCCTCGAGGAGGTGGGCCGGGAGTTCAACGTGACCCGAGAGCGCATCCGGCAGATCGAAGCCAAGGCCCTCCGCAAACTCCGCCACCCGTCCCGCAGCAAGAAGCTGAAGGATTTCTTAGAGTGAATTGCATAGGAAAAATCGGAGGCTGTGCCTATGGCACGGCCTTCGTTCGTTTTTGGATTTCTTACGGGAAATGCCGTGACTTTTTTGCGTCGATTTGCTATGATAAGTAAGCTTCGTGCAGGAGCGCCTT